>DASUHI010000001.1:0-4378 GCA_036273575.1 Streptosporangiaceae bacterium
GCATTCGGCGGCGATGTCGGTCACGAGGACAGCTTCTTCGCGCTCGGCGGGAACTCCCTGTCAGCGGCGCGCCTGACCTTCAGGATCCGCGAGGTGTTCAACGTCGAACTGCCCATGGCCACGTTCTACGAGATGCCTACCCTGGCCGGCTGCGCCGCCGCTATCGACGCGGCCAGAGCGTCGGCGCTGCCGACCATCAGCCGCCGGGACAGGAGCGCCTATCGCGTAGCAGCGCCGCGGCCGGCGGCGGACGAGCCTCTCGCTCTCGCGCCGCACCTCGTCCGGCTGACGGACGACTGGGCGCTGTGGCGAACGGTGGGCCTGCGCGGAGCGGGCTTCCCCTTCCATCTGCTCGCCGCGCTCGCGGATCCCGACCTCGCGCGTGCCGCGGACGCTGCCATAGATCCGGCGGCGCGAAGCGGGTCCGAGCCCGCCTACGCCGCCGAGTTCGCCGTCGCGGCCAGGCGTCTTTCCGCTGTCCTGCACGAGGCCGCTGGCCAGCCGGCGCTGCGGGAGGCGGTCACCTGGCAGAACCGCCACGGGCTGACGACCGGCCTTGACCCGTTGCTGCGCCGGGGGCCAGAGCCACTCAAGAGAGACGGCCAGCACCGGCAGCACGAGGCGCTCGTCGCGAGGTATCTGCAGCGTTATTGCGCGAAGAACGACACGATCGGTTTCTTCGGACCGGTGGGCTGGTCCCGGATTGACGATGGTCCCGGCATCCGCGTCACGCACGCCCCATCGGGACGCCCGCTCGCCGAACGCGTCACCTACTTGGAAGGCTGGGCCATTCACGCGATCATGGCTGACCATGCCACGGCGCTGCGCCCCTGGCTCGTGCCGCGGCGGCTGCCGTTCGTGAGTGTCGACGGCTCTTCACTGCGCCTGCCGCTGACGCCACCCGTGCCGTTGACGCCGGCCGAGACGGCGATCATGCGGGCGTGCGACGGCAGGCGTAACGCCAATGAAGTCGCGGCCATCGTGCTGGCCGATCACAGCGCCGGGCTCGCCGATGTCGCTGACGTCTTCGCGCTGATGGGCCGGCTGGCTGACAGCCACCGGCTGGCCTGGCAGGTCGACGTGGCACCGCAGGACACCCGGCCTGAGCGCACCATGCGGGCGTTCCTATCCGAGGTTGACGACGACAGCGTACGCGGACCAGCAGAAAAGGCGCTCGAAGAACTGATCGCGGCCAAAGAAGAGCTGGCCGGTGCCGCCGGAGACGCCGAACGGGTGGCTGTGGCCATGGCCGACCTTGAGGCGACCTTCACCCGTCTAGCCGGCATACCGCCGACGCGGCGGCCCGGCGAATTCTACGCAGGCCGCACTGTCGCCTACGAGGAGTGCCTGCGCGGCGGCACTGTGCGGGTCGGCGCGGATGCTCTCGATGGCATCCGCGAGGCGCTGGCGCTGGTGCTCGACAGCTCACGGTGGTTCACCACGGCGATCGGCGCGCTGTACGCGCGACACTTCGATGAGGCTTACCGCGAGCGAGCCGCCGCGCTCGGCACCGACGTCGTGCCGTTCGCGGACCTCTGGCTGCTGATCAACGAGGCGCTGTTCGACCAGCCGCCGCAGCTGATCGAACCTGCGATACGCGAACTGCGGCAGCGATGGTCGGCGATACTCGACCTGCCGCCGGGCGTCATGCGAGTCCAGCTCCGGGCAGCTGACCTGCGGGAACGAGTGGCGTCGGAGTTTCCGGCCGAGCCGCTGCCCTGGCCAGTGGCGATGCACCACAGCCCCGACCTGATGATCGCGGACGCGGACGCCGCCTCGGGTGGCCGGCTTATCTGGGTGCTCGGCGAGATTCATCCCAGCATGATCACCACCCGCTACGCCACGTGGCTGCAGTTCGAAGGCGCGCCTGATGACGTCTACGCCGCCCTCCGGCACGACTTGCGAGGACGGGCCGTGTGGCACGCCGAGACCGGCGAGAAAGGCGGCACAAGCACGCGGCTGTGCAACCTGCTGCCGCCGCCCAGCGATCTCAGGCTCCTGTCCGCTCACGATTCCTGCGGCTACGCCACGACAGTCACGGCCGGCGACTGCGACGTGATCAGCTCCCCGGACGGGCTGCGAGTGCGGCGCCGCGACGGGACATTCGAGCGTCGCTTGCTTGACGTCGTCGGCGACGTGATCAGCACCACGATCACCCACTGCTTCGACCTGGTGTCACCGGGCGCGCACACTCCGCGCGTGACCATCGACGACCTCGTGGTCAGCCGTGAGACATGGAGGTTCGCCGTCACCGATCTGGCATTCGCCGACACCACCGATGAGCGCGCCCGCTATTTGCAGGCCAGGGCCTGGACGGTGACCCACGGACTGCCACGGCACGTGTTCCTGCGGTTCACGGGCGACCGCAAGCCCATCTACGCGGACTTGACCAGTCTCGCATCGATCGACCTGATCGCCCGGTCGCTACGCCGCTGCCGGCGCCGGGCCGGCGACGACGCGACGGTGGCCGTCGCCGAGATGCTGCCCACCCCCGATCAGGCGTGGCTCACTGACGCCGATGGCCTGCGCTACACCGCGGAGCTGCGCATGGTGGCGGTCGACCAGAAGTCGGTCGACCAGAAGCCGGCTGACCAGAGACGGGAAGGCTGACCGTGGCCGCGTACGAGTTCCCCACGTCGTTTGGCCAGCGGCAGATGTGGCTGCTGGCCCAGGTGGATTCTGATGAGCCCACCTACAACATCGCGTGGGCGCTGTGGCTGGATGGCGCGCTCGACGTGAGCGCGTTGCGGCGCGCCTGGAACGCCGCCCTGGCCAGGCATGAGGCGCTGCGTACCACCTTTCGCAACGAGTCCGGGGTGCCCGTGCAGGTGATCGAGGACGAGCCGCCCGCGCCGTCGCTGCCGGTCACCTCGGTGCAGTTCGGTGAGGGCGAGTTCGGTGAGGGCGAGATCGGCGAGGGCGAGCAGGAGTCGGCGGCGCTGGCGTTGATCAGCGACCTCGCCAAGGCTCCTATCGACTTGGCTGCGGGGCCGCTCGCGCGTGCCGCCCTGGTTCGGCTGTCAGCGGATGCTCATGTGCTCGCGGTGGTGATGCACCACATCGTCGCGGACGGCTGGTCGCTCCGCATTCTGTCCGATGAGCTGTCAGCGGATTACGAGGCGATCAGCCGCGGCGCCGACCCGGTGGCCGCTGAACCGCCGATCCAGTACGCCGACTTCGCCATCTGGCAGATCGAGCACGCCGAGTCGGGCGGGTACGCCGCGGCCGAGCGGTTCTGGCGGGCTGAGCTTGCCGATGCGCAACCGGCCCTGGCGCTGCCAACGGACGAGCCGTACCCGGTCAACCAGACGTTCGCCGCTCGGCACATCGACACCACGATCGACGCCAAGCTGGCCGACGGGCTCAGGCAGCTAGCCGCCCGGCTTGGCACCACGCGGTTCGCCGTCCTGCTGGCCGCGTACGCCGTCGTGCTCTCCCGGCTGACCGGCGCCTGTGACCTCCTGATCGCGGTTCCGATGGCTGCCCGCACCCGGCCGGAGACCGAGTCGGTCGTCGGGCTATTCATGAACACCGTCCCGATCCGGATACAGATCGACGCGGCAGCGACGCTCGGTGACCTGGTGCGGTCCGTCCACAACGCGACCGCGCGGGCGCTCGCGCACCAGGAGTTGCCGTTCGCCAAGGTCGTTGAGCTAGTCAGGCCAGACCGCGACCCGGCGCGGCTGCCGCTGGTCCAGGTGTCGTTCGCGATGGAAGAACCATCGGTCATCGAGGACCGGGGAGGGCTTCGCTGGCGCTCTGAGCTCATGGATACCGGCACCGCGAAGTTCGAGATCGAATTGAAAGTGACCGACGGGCCGACTGACCCGCAAGTGCGGCTCAACTACAACTGCGACCTGTTCCACCCGGCCACCGCTCAGCTCGTAGCCGACGGCTTCACGGCGATCTTGCGCTGTCTCAGCGACGATCCCGGCCGAGTCGTCGCCGACGCGGAGATCATGTCGCCCGAGACGCTGGCGCTCGTCACGCGCGTGTGGCCAGACGGTGGCCAGGTCGCCGACCCGGACGCGACCGCCGTCGCCCAGCTGTGGGCGGCGTGCGATGGCGATTCGGTCGTCGCCATCGGCTCCGACGGCGCGCTGACCGGGGCCGATGTGCGTAACCTGGCCATGGCGATAGCGGCCGCGCTCGGCGGGCATGGCGTAGGCGTGTCTGACCGCGTAGCGATCCTGCTGCCCCGCGGCCCCAGCATCCTGGCGGCGATCCTCGGCATCTGGACAATAGGCGCGTCCTATGTGCCGCTTGACCCCATTTATCCACCTCAGCGGCTCACCACGATGCTCGCCGACTCAGGCGCGGCCGCAATCGTAGTCGACACCAGCGCCCCCGACGCACCCCAACCTCCCGCCAACGCCAC
>DASUHI010000002.1:0-26732 GCA_036273575.1 Streptosporangiaceae bacterium
TGGACGCGATGAACGACGTAGAAGACCTGGTGCGGGCGGAGCTGCGGGCGCGGGTCGACGCGGCCGAGGCGGCCAGGCCGGACAGCGCGCTGCGCCTGTCCGACCTCGACGCGCGGATTCGCCGCGTCAGGCTGCGGCGCCGGTGGACGGGTGCTGCGCTGAGCGGCGTGGCTGTAGCGGCCGCGGTCGCGGTCGCGCTGTCGTCGTCGCCCGCTCCCAGTCAGGTCGAGCCCGCGACGCGGGGCCCGCAGGTGCCGCTCACCGACACAGCGGTGACGCCAGCCGGCTGGACGCCCGTCGCCTATGGCAACGTCCAGATCTCGGTGCCAGCGCACTGGCGGGTGGCGAGCAGGCTGGTCTGCGGGCGCGCGGGGCACGGATATGTCGTGCTCGGTACCACCGCCACGTCGCTCGTGGTACGCAACCCGCGCTGCAAGCAAGCGGCGAACATGGTGGCGATCCAGGTCCTGCCGAAAAGCCAGGGCCACACTCGGCGCCGGACCGGGCAGATCAACGGCATCCCCCTGCTGGGCGTCCGGCCACTGGTACGCGGCTGCGCAACGTTCCTCGCCCCCACGATGCACGTGCTGATCACGGCCAGGGGCCCGCTGGCCAACCAGGTGCTCGGGACGCTGACCCGCTCGCCGCTGTCGGTCGTGCTGGCGTCAGGACGCCGGTTCCCCGCACCGCACAACTGGCGCTGGCATGACTTCGGCGGGATCAGGTTCGCGGCACCCGGGGCATGGCGCGTGCGGCGGAGCCGCCTGTGGTTCTCGTGCTGGAACGTCGTGTACCCGGCGCTGAGCGTCGAGCTGGTGAGGGGAACTCGCAGAGTCCTGATGAGCTGCGCGCCGCCGCTGGACAGCGCCGGATTCCTGCGACCGAGCCGCGGCGTGGCCGTCGGATTCGGGCGGTACGTCGGCCTGTATGACGCGACCCGCGAGATCGGCTGCCGCCGTCTGCATGGCCTGCGAGCGTGCTTCTACTGGCCCAGCCCAGGCAGGCCACTGGAGCTGGCGGTCTTCGTGCCGGGACAGGACAAGCCAACGATCGTCGATGTCGGCCTCGAAGGAAGCGGGGCAGAGGCGCGGACGATCGTGGAGTCGATCCGGCCGGGGCGAGGCTAGCCGCTTGGCCGGCCGGCGACCTGACCCGTCGGGTGCTCGGGCGTTCCTTCTGTCAGCGGGACCGCGCGGGAGCGGACAAGTCCCATCTGGACGAGCTGACGTGGCAGCACGGCGTCCAGTACCCAGTCGGTCGCGATCCTGACCTTGTTCGACGGCACGTTGAGCAGGTGGTAGCCGCGGGTCACCGCCTTGGCGGGCAGGCCGGCCAGCCTGACGCCGAACGGGTCAGCGGCCGCCTGGGTTCCAGCCAGGTCCACGACGAAGCCGAGATCACGGTGGCTGTACGGGCGGCGCTGGCGGCGTCCGATGCGGTGGGACGCCGCGATGTTGTTCGCGACCAGCGCGCCCTGGCGGACGGCGTGCTGGGCCGTCATCGCGGTGATCGAGCCAGGCCTGGTCATGTCGGGGACCGCGGCGGCGTCGCCGCAGGCGTGAATCTCGGGGTGTCCGGGCACCGTGAGGTACTCGTCCACGGTCAGCCTGCCGTGCTCCATCGGCAGCCCGAGCCGCTCGACCATGGGGTCGGGGCGGACGCCGACGCACCAGATCAGCGACCTGGTCGGCACGAACTCGCCGTCCGAGAGCTTGACGCCGTCATGGGTGGCCTGCTCGACGCTTGTCCGGGTGCGGATCTCCATGCCGCGCTCGGACAGCACCTTTGTCGCGGTTGCCGACAGCCGCGGGTCAAGCTCGGGCATCAGCCGCGGCGCGATGTCGATGAGCATCCAGCGGAGCTTCTGGTCACGCAGGCCAGGATGTTGCGGGGCGGCGATGCTGGTGAGCAGCTGGCCGCTGGCTGCCACCTCGGTGCCGGTGTACCCGGCGCCGACGACCACGAACGTGCAGCGCGCCTCCCGTTCCACGGGGTCGTCAGACAGGTCCGCGATCTCGAGCTGGCGCAGCAGGTGATCGCGCAGGTAGATCGCCTCGGCCAGGCTCCTGAACCCGTGCGCGTGATCGGTGACGCCGGGCACGGGCAGCAGCTTGTTCACGCTGCCGAGGGCGATCACGATCTCGTCGTAGCCGATGCTGCGCGTGTTGCCTTCCGGGTCGCGCACGCTCACCTGCTTGCCGTCTATGTCGACGTCGGACACGGCGCCGAGCACGTGGCGCACCCCGCGGCAGGACGACGCCAGCGGCGCCGCCACGGTCCGCGGGTCCAAGATGCCGGCCGTCACCTCGGGCAGCAGCGGAAGGTACAAGAAGTAGTCCGTCGGGTTGACAAGGATGACGTCGAGCGCGCCCTTGGCGAACTTGCAGAGCTTGCGGGCCGCGTGAAAGCCGGCGAAGCCGCCGCCCGCGATGAGGATGCGCGGGCGTGATCCGTTCGAGCCGTGCGTGTCCATAAGCCACCCGTAACCGGACCAGCCGTACCCAAACCCAGGAGTTTCAGCCGGCCGTTGCCCAGTGCGATGGCCGGCGCAGCCGCGACGGCAGGTTCGTCCGGGCGTCGCCGCGGGCCGAGTCGAGCTGGACTTGGCTGGTGAACAGGCTGGTTTCCAGGTTCGCGCCCGCCAGGTCCGCTCCGCGCAGATCCGCTCCGGTCAGGTCGGCGTGGCCGAGGTCTGCGCCGCGGAGATCGGCGCCGACGAGCAGGGCGCCGCGGAGGTTCGCGCCCGTCAGGTCCGTCTTGCGCAGGTCTCGTCCGGCCAGGTCCGCGCCGCGATGGTCCGCGCCGGCGCAGCCGGCGCGGTCACGAACGAGGGCGCTGACGCCGAGCAGGACGGCGTTCGCCCCGTCCAGGTGCGCCGTCACGTCGAGGGCGATCAGCTCGCCGGGGCCGGAGTGGGTCAGGCGCCCTGTTGCGACTGAAAGGTCTGTCAGCTCGTCGCGGAACTGGTCTGTGTGCGGGAGGGCGAGCGCCTCGTTCAGCAGCCACAGCAGCTCGTGCAGCGCGCGCATGACGGCGAAGGCCGCGAACATCGCTGTGGCGAGCCCGGGTTCTGACCGCCAGTCCCGGCCGGCGAACGTGTGCTGCGCGACCTTCTGACCAGCGCCGTAGCAGTCGAATGCGGCACAGCCGCTGAACCCTGCTGGCCTCAGCTGCTCGTGGATGCCGCATCGGAAGCCGCCGCGCAGGTTCGGGCAGGGCTGGCCGGCCGGCTTGCTGATCGCGAAGTCCGCCGACGCCGTGAACGCGGGCGCGACGCAGCACAGCGCCACGCAGCGGGCGCAGTCGGCCCGCAGTTCCGCGCGCCGGAGGTCGGTGCGGTCACTCACGTGCTTCACGCTAGCTGTCGGCACCGGCGGTCGCTGCGGCGTTCGCGGTGAGGTTTGCATAGCGCGCGATAGCCGCGTTCACGCGCTCGGTGTCGCCGGTCGCGAGTAGGTCGAGCAGGCACCCGCGCAGCACGGCGAGCGCGAGCGTGCGGTCGGCGCTCGCGTGCTCCGCGGTCGGCTGGCCGGTATTCCTGATGGGTTGCCCAGTGTTCCTGATCGGCTGCGCCGAGGCGAGCACCTCGAGCCAGTCGGCGACGGACTGCCTGGCGAAGCCCGACCACGGCCCGCTCGGCTCGGCGACCGACCGGCCGTATGCCTCGGTCCACAGCGTCAGCAGCGGCCTGACGGGTTCGGCGGCCAGCCAGCGCCAGGTCGCCGCCACCATCTCGGGCAGCCCGTTGTGGCTGGCAGCGTGCTGGCCCGCCGCACCCTCGAGCCCGCCCGCGCCGCCCTCGCGCTCGAGATAGCCGAGCTCGTCGGCCCTTGCTTTCGCGAGTAGCTCCCTGACCAGGCCGTCCTTGGAGCCGAACAGGAACAGCAGGACGCGCGGGCTCGACCCGATCGCCGCGGCCAGCGGCCGCAGGGACAGGTCGGCCAGGCCGTGTTCGAGCGCGTAGCGGTAGGCGCTGTCGAGCAGTTCCTCGCGTCGCGCTGACGGTCGCGTGGTCATGGCCACCATGCTAGCGTGTTACTGAAACGAGTGTTTCAGTAACTGGAGAAACGCGATGAGCGAGTCACGAATCGCGCTGCGGCAGGTCGGCCAGCCCGGGGACCTGGGCTGGATGGTGCAGGCACACGGCGAGATCTACGCGGCCGAGTACGGCTGGGACACGACGTTCGAGGCGCTGGTCGCCCGCATCGTGGCCGACTTCGCCGCCCTGGCCGGGCGTCACAGCCAGCGCGGCTGGATCGCTGAGCTCGACGGCCGCCGAGTCGGGTGCGTGCTCTGCGTGCCCGCGGGCGAGGGCACAGCCCAGCTGAGGATCTTGCTGGTCGACCCGTCGGCGCGCGGCCACGGGATCGGCGCGATGCTGGTCGACGAGTGCGTCGCGTTCGCGCGCGGCGCCGGCTACGAGCGGATGCGGCTGTGGACGAACGACCCGCTCGTGGCTGCCCGCCGGATCTACCTGTCGCGGGGATTCGCGCTGGTCGAGGAGGAAACGCACCGCAGCTACGGCGCCGACCTGACCGGCCAGGTCTACGAGCTTGACCTCGCGCGGTCGCTGCCGGTCGATGTGGCTAGTGGTCGTGGTAGACGGCCGGGTGCCTGACCTGAGTGACGACGGTCTTGCCGTTCACCACGTGGGTGGTCGTGGTCACGGTGGCGCCGGAACCGCCCGACGTAACCACGGGCCCGCCAACGTGCGGGGCTTGCGTGCCCGACGCCGACGTGCCCTGGGTGGTGTAGGACGACGTGGCCGTGGAGGCGGTGGCGGGCAGAGCATGGCTGGCGAGGGCCACGGTCGCCGCCCCGGTGCCGACCAGCAGAGCCGCAGCCGTCCAGTTGGACATGTGCCTGACCCGCCTGAGGCCTTCGCGGCGCGTCCTGTCGCGCTCCCTGGAGGGGTCCGCGGGCGGCTCGGGCAATCGGGTGGCCTGGCCGGCGGTTTGCCGCGGCCATCCGGAATCCCGTCCTGGCGGGTCGTCGGCGTCGTCGGGCCATCCGGCGGCCGGCGGTCCGGCAGCCTGCTCGGGCCGGTCCAGCGGACCGGGAAGGGGATAACGATCGTCAGTCATCTGAGTCCTCGCCTCACGTCGGAGCGGACCTGGCCGGCCTCGCTGTTGTGCCCATGATGCGTGAGCGACCATGAGAGCACCGTGAGGCTGTGGTGTGAGCGTTCACATGTCCGGCGCCACCCGCCTGGCCCCTCGGGCGGGCTAGCGGTGTGCGTGCTCCCTGGTGAAGAAGTCGGCGGGTATCTCAGGTGGCACCCCGGACGGTGATGGGGTGCCGGAAACCTGTCCGCCGCGCACCCAGAACAGCAGCCGCGCCACGATCGCGATCGCCACGGCCGCCGCGCACGCCCACTCGGTCAGCGCCACCCACCAGATACCGAGGTCAGTGCCGGCAGTCACCGAGTGCACGAACGCGACCGGCCAGGCGATGTAAGCCAGCCAGTGGATTGCACGCCACGCCCTGTAACCCAGCCGGACTCTGAGCAGGCTGGTGATGATCACCGCGGCACCGACGTCGACCGCCAGGGTGCCGAGGCCGATCTGCCATGGCCGGTACGGCGACAGGAACGGGAGCACGGTGGCCGACCACCCGATCGTGACGAACGGGTCAAGGAGCGCCGTCACGACGTGCAACGCGAGCAGCACGACGGAGAACAACGCCAGAGTCCGGTGCAAGTGGACGAAGACGAAACGTGGCCACTCCTTCGGCGTCGACCCCATCCTGGCGGCGATGCCGAGCACGACCACGACGCTGAACAGGACGAGCAGGACCAGCCCGCTCGCGCGGGAGATATACCAGAGGTTCTGCGAACCCGAAGCTGCTGCGGCAAGGCTCATTACGCACCCCCACGACGTCGGCCTTACTCCAGGCTGCCTCGCGGTCTGCCGCGCTGACCAGGGACTAAGGCCCCCGAGTGCCCTGCGCACCTCGGCCGCTTCCAGCGTCAGCGCACGTGGATGCGCCGCCGCTAGTCCTGACTCGCCGGATAACGGGACGTTATGCCGCATTCGGACGTGAGCGCTCCATCCGTGATGCCGCAGCGGTTAGCCCGCCTGATGCGAATCCTGATGCTGGCCGAGCGGCCGGTGGCCGATGAACAGGTTCGCCGGCGGCTTGCCCGGCATCGACCGGCCCGCGTGGCCGGGGCCAACGACGAAGCCGGCCTCGGTCAGAAGGTGCCGCCACGTCTCGCGGCTGAACACGCCCAGGCGGTGCGTCTCCTTGACGACCTCGACCGTGCCGTCCGCCTCGCGCAGGATGAACTCGTACTCGGCCTGCACCCAGTCGTCGGCCGGATCCGGATCCCAGGTCTGCTCGCGGAACGTCGCGTGCCTGCCTGACCCGTCGTCGCCGCCGCCACCGCCGCCCGTGAGCGCGCGGAAGTCGTCCTTGACGTAGTCGGGGACGAAGACGGCGATGCCGCCGCGGCGGCAGTGCGCGAACGCCGTCGCGATCACCTTCGCGAGGTCGTCCCGGGTGATCACGTAGTCGATGGCGTCGTGGGCGAGCACCGCGTCGAACGCCGCGTCCAGGCGCATCGTCCGCATGTCGCCGCGGACATGCCGGCAGCGCGGGTTGAGCCTGCGGGAGACCGCGAGCATGTCGGCCGAGATGTCGGTGAGCGTGAGCGTGAAACTGTCATGCAGGTGCAGGGCGACGTGGCCGCCGCCGCTGCCGAGGTCGAGCACGTCATGCACGCCGACCGCCGCCGTCGAGCTGAGCACCGCGCCAAGGTAGCGGGCCTCCTGCTCGTACTGGCCTGGTGGGGAGATAAGCGGCCACCAGCCGGCCAGGTCCCCGTAGAGGCGGTACTCGTGATCGGCGCCCGTCATGCTATCCGCGGCTGCGCCGCCAGCCAGGTTTGCGGAACCGCCAGCCGGAGGCCAGGCACTGCCGCCGGATCTCGCTGATGCTGTAGAAGCTGAGCGGCAGCAGGATGCCGGAGCCCGCGATCGTCAGCGCCGGCTTGCGATACCGGCCGCCGCCGGTGGCCGTCACCAGGATCTCGTCACCGGACTCTCGCGACAGCGTCGTGCGGTGGCCGCCTGGCTCGACGAGCGTCACAGCTTGCGGCGTGATCTCCAGGTGGCTGGGCCGGCGGATCACCCGCACCCAGCCCAAGATCAGCAGCCCGGTCACGACTCCGGCGAAGAGCGCGACGGCTATCTTGCCGCCGGTGGTTGTGGCGCCTGGATAGCCGCGGATGAACGCCAGCACGAAGACGAACACGAGGGCGCCGAAGAGGCCGTCTCTTTGGACCTTGCTCGGACGAATCATGTTCATGGGCACGCCTGCGCTTCGCGTTGCTCCGCCGTCCCGCCGACGGCGATTCCATTGTGCACGCTCTGGCCGGTGACTTTGCTGAGCGCCGTGCCGATCACGGCGAGTTCGTCGTCCGTCAGGCTCGCGGCGAACTCACGCTCAATCCCGGCGAGGTAGACCGGAGCCGCGGCGCGATACCTGGCCAGCCCCTCCGGCGTCAGCACCGCGAAGCTGGACCGCCCGTCCCGCGGGTTGCTCTCCTTGCGCACCAGCCCGGCCGCTGCGAGCTCATCGACGATGCGGCTGACGCGAGTCCTGCTCAGCACGACCCGCTCGCCGAGCTCGCCCATCAGCAGCCGCCTGCCGGGCGCGGCTGCAAGCTCGAGCAGGACGTCGTACCAGCTCAGCGGCAATCCTGTGGCCTGGGCGAGCAGCTGGTCGAGTGCGGGCACGAGAGCGGCGTGCACCTGCAGCAGGCCAGCCCACGCGCCGACCGCCAGCCGGCGCCGCCCGGTTCCGCGCTGGCCGGTTCCCCCCTCGCCGTCCCGGTGCTCGCCGGTGCCGCTCTCGACCGTCCCATGCTCGTCGCCGCTCTCGACCGTCCCATGCTCGTCGCCGCTCACGCCGCCGAGACTAGCCCATTTGCGTGCGCGCGCACATGCTTGATAATGTACGTGCGCACGCACATTGATGGAAACGGAGGAACTCATCGTGTCAACGCTCTTGCACATCTCGGCCTCGCCACGAGGTGAGCAGTCAGAGTCACTGGCCATCGCCCGCACGTTCCTCGACGCGCTGGCCGACCGCAGGCCTGAAGTCACCGTCGACACGTTCGACCTGTGGGACGGCAGCCTGCCGGCGTTCGGGCCCGCCGCGGCAGCCGCGAAGATGAAGGTCTTCGCCGGGCAGGAGCCGTCGGGAGCCGAGGCAGCCGCGTGGCAGGCCGCCGAGCGCACCTTCGCGAGATTCGCCGCCGCCGACTACTACCTGTTCAGCGTTCCGATGTGGAACCACGGGGTGCCCTACGTGCTCAAGCAGTTCATCGACGTGATCAGCCAGCCAGGAATGGTGTTCTCGTTCGATCCGCGGGACGGCTACACGGGGCTGGTCACCGGCAAGCGGGCGGTCGTCATCTACACCAGCGCGGTGTACGGTCCCGGGCGTCCGGCCGGGTTCGGCAATGACTTCCAGTCGCCGTACCTCTCCGACTGGCTGGCCTGGGCCGGGATCACGGAGGTCACCGACGTGTCGTTCCGCCCGGCCCTCGCCACCGCGGACGCGGACGCCGGCCGGCAGGCCGCGCACGCCGCGGCCCGTGACCTCGCCAAGACGTTCTAAGGGCTCGGGGGTTGGGTCGGGCCGCATGCGCGGCTACCCAGGCCATCGGGTCTCCGGCGCCGAGGTCGGTGATCCCGCCGTAGGTGAAGGCCATTCCCGGGGTGGCGCAAATTCAGTTGCGCCAGCGCGAGCCGCCTGGAAACCTCGGCCACGTCCGAGGTGCCGAGCAGAGAGGAGGGCCGACTGGTGAAGGTTCGTTCCCGATTCACGCTGCCCGAAATCTGCTCAAGGAGCTCCTCCTATGCCCGACCGCATGGCCGACCAGGCATTCAGCCGGCATCGCCGCCGCAAGCGGCGCTTCAATGACGACGACCAGCCAGTTTTCGCTAAGAGAGACCCGCACCGGCGGCGCCTGCTGCCCGACGACGCCTTCGACGCCGTCGACGGGCTGCCGGACGGTGATCGGTGGTCCACCTGGGACCAGTCATCCCCTTCCGAGCGGGGTCCCGAGCCTCACCCCGGCTGGCTGGTCACCGACCTCGGCGCGACCGATGCCGAGCTCGGCATCCTGAAGACCGGCAAGGAAGCCGACGTCTTCTTGCTCCGCAGGGCTGTGCCGGACACCGGAAGGTCCTGCCTGCTCGCGGCCAAGCGCTACAGGGCCGCTGAGAACAGGCTGTTCCACCGCGACGTCGAGTACCTCGACGGCCGCAGGGTCCGCGAGTCGCGCGACAACAGGGCCATGGCCAAGCGGACCGCGACCGGCCGCGCGATCGTCGCCCAGCAGTGGGCCAAGGCTGAGCTCTCGGCGCTGAGCGCGCTGCATCAGGCCGGGGTGCCCGTGCCGTACCCGGTTCAGGTGACCGGGACGGAGTTGCTGCTGGAGTTCATCGGCGAACCCGACGGCACCGCGGCCCCGCGGCTCGCCGAGACGCGCCCGCGCGGCGAGGACCTCGCGAACGTCTGGGACCAGCTGGTCGCGGCGGTGTCGGTGATGGCGCGCCTTGGCCTGGCGCACGGCGACCTGTCGGCCTACAACGTGCTCGTGCACCGGGGCCGCGCGGTGCTCATCGACCTGCCGCAGGTGATCGACGTGATCGCGCATCCCCGCGGGCCCGAGCTCCTGGACAGGGACGCGGCCAACATCGCCCGCTGGTTCAGCGCGCGCGGCCTGAACGCCGGGGCCGTTCCGCCGTCGGACCTGGGTGCCCTGCTGCGGGCCGAGGCACGCGTCTAGGGACCTACAGGAAGCCAGCGCGCCGGAAAAGCGTTAGGCAACGGTGGCCCCGCCAGTGATGCTTGTGCAGGGCCTGCCCGCCTGCTATGGAGTCTGCCGTGCCGCCTTCCCCGGTCGAGCTGCGCTCCCGGCTGCCCGAGCTGACGCTGCGCGACCAGCACCGGCTGCGGCGCCGGATCGAGCGCGCCGCCAGCCTGCGGGGAAACGACAGGCGCGCGCAGGAACTCGGCAAGCTCGCCGCGGACCTGGACGCCGCCGCCCAGCGCGCGCAGGCGCGCAGGGACTCCGTCCCCGCGATCAGCTACCCCGCGGAGCTGCCGGTCAGTCAGCGCAAGGACGAGATCGCGGCCGCGATCCGCGACCACCAGGTCGTGATCGTCGCGGGCGAGACTGGTTCTGGCAAGACCACCCAGATCCCGAAGATCTGCCTGGAGCTCGGCCGGGGAGTGACCGGCCAGATCGGGCACACCCAGCCGCGCCGCCTCGCCGCGCGGACCGTCGCCGAGCGGATCGCCGACGAGCTCGGCACGGAGGTGGGCGGGCCGATCGGGTACAAGGTCAGATTCACCGACCACGCAAGCGACAACACGCTGGTCAAGCTCATGACCGACGGCATCTTGCTGACCGAGCTGCAGCACGACAGGCGGCTGCTGCGGTACGACACACTGATCATCGACGAGGCCCACGAGCGCAGCCTGAACATCGATTTCATCCTCGGCTACCTGCACCGGCTGCTGCCCGGCCGCCCCGACCTCAAGGTGATCATCACCTCGGCCACCATCGACCCCGGGCGGTTCAGCGAACACTTTGATGACGCGCCGGTCATCGAGGTGAGCGGGCGCACCTACCCCGTTGAGGTTCGGTACCGGCCGCTCGCGCCGGAGGACGACGCGCCCGGCGAGCCGCGCGACCAGGTACAGGGCATCACCGACGCCATCGACGAGCTGCGCGCGGAGGGCCCAGGCGACATCCTGGTCTTCCTCTCAGGCGAGCGGGAGATCCGCGACACCGCTGACGCGCTGAGCGGCAACGGCCACCACGACCTCGAGGTGCTGCCCCTGTACGCCAGGCTGTCCGCCGCCGAGCAGCACAGGGTGTTTGCTCCGCACCGGGACCGCCGGGTGGTGCTCGCCACCAACGTGGCAGAGACGTCACTGACCGTGCCAGGCATCAAATACGTGATCGACCCGGGAACCGCGCGGATCTCCCGGTACAGCAACCGGACGAAGGTGCAGCGGCTGCCGATCGAGCCGGTCTCGCAGGCGTCGGCGAACCAGCGCAAGGGCCGGTGCGGCAGAACCTCGGACGGGATCTGCGTCCGGCTGTACAGCGAGCCGGACTTCGCCTCCCGGCCCGAGTTCACCGAGCCGGAGATCCTGCGCACGAACCTCGCGTCGGTCATCCTCCAGATGGCGGCGCTCGACCTCGGCGAGGTCGCCGGATTCCCGTTTCTTGACCCGCCAGACTCCCGCCAGGTCACCGACGGCGTCCGGCTGCTGACCGAGCTCGGCGCCTTGAACCAGCGGGGCGCCAGGAGCCTGAGCGACACCGGCAGGACGCTGGCGAGGCTGCCGGTGGACCCGCGGCTCGGCCGGATGATCATCGAGGCCGGCAAGAACGACTGCGCCCGCGAGGTGCTCGTCATCGTCGCCGCGCTGTCCATCCAGGACCCGCGCGAGCGGCCCGCGGACGCGAGGGAGGCGGCGGACGCCCAGCACGCCAGGTTCGCCGAGCCGGGCTCTGACTTCCTGTCGCTGCTCAACCTCTGGGACTACGTGCGCGAGCAGCAGCGCGAGCTGTCCGGCTCGGCGTTCCGCCGGATGTGCCGCCGCGAGTACCTGCACTACCTGCGGGTGCGCGAGTGGCAGGACGTCTACGGCCAGCTTCGGCAGGCGGCCAGGGACCTCGGCATCCACGTCGGGCCCGCCCGGACCCCGGCCGCGCCGCCCCCGCGGGCGGCTTCAGTCGGCGGCCCGTCGGCGCACGTCGCGCAGCTCGCGGCCCGGCCGGGTGCGGACAAGCCAGCGCGCGTGCCAGGCGACCTCGCCGAGCGCGTGCACCGCTCGCTGCTGGCCGGGCTGCTCTCGCACATCGGCATGCGGGATGTCGCTGCCGGCGAGCGGCGGCGCGGCCCGGCGGAGTTCACCGGGGCACGGGGAGCGCGGTTCGCGATCTTCCCCGACTCGGTGCTGGCGCGCAAGCCGCCGCGGTGGGTGGTCGCCGCCGAGCTGGTCGAGACGTCCAGGCTCTGGGCGCGGGTGACGGCAGGCATCGAGCCCGAGTGGGCGGAACCGCTCGCCGCGCACCTGGTCAAGCGCGAGTACAGCGAGCCGCACTGGGACGGCCGCCGCGGCGCGGCGATGGCGCTCGAGCGCGTCAGCCTGTACGGCCTGCCGCTGGTCGCCGGCCGCCGGGTCACGCTGACCCGCATCGACCCTGTCCTGGCTCGCGAGCTGTTCATCTCCCGCGGCCTCGTGGAAGGCGACTGGCAGACGCACCACCCGTTCTTCCGCCGCAACCGTCAGCTGCTGGCTGAGGCGGAGGAGCTTGAACAAAGGGCTCGCAGGCGCGGCATCGTCGCGGACGACGCCGCGTTGTTCGCTTTCTACGACGATCGCATCCCGGGCGACGTCACCTCGGCGCGCCACTTCGACTCCTGGTGGAAGCGGGCCAGGCAGGCTCAGCCCGATCTGCTGACGCTGACCGAGGCCGACCTGGCCGGGCCCGCCGCCGGCGAGGTCAGCGCCGGGGATTATCCGAGCGCGTGGGATGGCGCGGCGCTGTCGTATGAGTTCGAGCCGGGTGCGCCCGATGACGGCGTCACGGCCGATATCCCGCTCGCGGCGCTGAACCAGGTCAGCGCCGACGCGTTCTCCTGGAACGTGCCGGGGTTGCGCGAGGAGCTCGTGACCGAGCTGATCAGGACGCTGCCGAAGCAGCTGCGGACCAGGTTCGTGCCGGCTCCCGACGTCGCCAGGGACGTGCTCACGCGGCTCGACCCTGGCCGCGGAGCGCTGACCGACCAGCTCAGCGCCGAGCTCGGCAGGCTCGGCGGCGTCAGCGTCCCCGCCGGCTCGTTCGACGTCACAAGGCTGCCGCCGCATCTGCGGATGACGTTCCGCGTCACAGACGACGGCCAGGTGCTCGGGTCGGGCAAGGACCTAGGCGAGCTGCGGGACGAGCTGCGCCCCAGGCTGCGGGCCAGGCTTGCCGACGCAGCTGCGGAGCTGACCAGGACCGGGATCACGTCCTGGGACGTCGGGGAGCTGCCGCGGGTGTTCAGCCACGGGCAGGTCCGCGCGTACCCGGCGCTGCGCGACGCCGGCGACTCGGTGGACATCGCGCTGTTCGAGACGCCCGAGCAGGCGGCCGAGGCGATGGTGGCCGGCAACCGCCGGCTGTTGCTGCTGCAGGTGCCGTCCGGCGTGCGGGCCGTCGCCAGCCGGCTGCCGACCAGCGCGAAACTCGCCATGGCACGGCACCCGTACCGCAGCGCCGGCGAGCTCGTCGACGACTGCGCCGCAGCCGCCGCCGACGAGATCGTCGTGGCGGCCGGCGGGCCCGCGTGGGACGCCGAGGCGTTCGCTGGGCTGCTCGACGCGGCACGGTCGTCGCTGGCGGCGACGGCGGCCGACGCCGTCAGCGCCGTCGCGCGCGTGCTGGGCGAGGCGCACCGGGTCGAGGCGGGACTGGACAGGGCTGAGGGCACCGCGGGCGGCTCCGGGGGGTCGTCCTCCCGGGCCAGCACCGCGATGGCGCCCGCCGTGTCGGACATGCGCGAGCAGCTCGCCGGGCTGATCTACCCGGGATTCATCGCGGAGACCGGCGTCAGGCGGCTGCCCGACATCGTCAGGTACTTGCGCGGCATGGTCCACAGGCTGGACAAGGCGCCTGCCGACGTGCGCCGCGACGACGGCCGGATGGAGATCGTGCATCGGGTGATGGCGGACTACGAGGACGTGCTGGCCAGGCTCGGCCCGAGCGGCCGGCACCGGCCTGACGTCAAGGCGATCCGGTGGATGATCGAGGAGCTGCGGGTCAGCCTGTTCGCTCAGTCCGTCGGCGCCGCGATTCCGGTGTCCGAGCAGCGGGTGCTCGCGGCACTCGACAAGATCATGAAAAGCTAGAACCGTCCGCCACCTACCCCGAGGTGATGTTCATGATTGAGGTCAAGCGGCTGCACCTGGCAGAGGTCACGGTCATGGGCGAGCGGTGGCCCGTGCACGGGTTCGTCGTCACCCATCCCGGCGGGGCGCTCCTCGTCGACACCGGCGTCGGCGGCTGGGACCAGTTGCTCGCCGACTGGCGCGTCGTCAACGTCGCCGCGGCGGACGCGCTCGCGGACATCGACATGAGCCCAGCCGACATCGACCTGGTCGTCAACACCCACTTGCACTTCGACCACTGCGGCCAGAACGCGGTGTTCAAGCACGCTCCCTGCTACGTGCAGCGCACCGAGTACGAGCGGGCCAAGGTCGAGTCCCGCGAGCTGTTCGACTGGTTCGGCTTCATGAACGGGCGGTTCGAGCTGCTGGACGGCGACGCCGAGATCGTGCCTGGTGTGCGCGTCATCACCACGCCAGGGCACACCTCTGGCCATCAGTCCGTCCTGGTCAGCGGCGCTGAGGGGGCCCTGGACGTGCTGATCGGTGACGCCGCGTACACGCCTGTGCAATTCGGCGGGCCCGCGGACGAGGAGCTTCCGCCAGGGCAGGCCGCCGACCCGGTCTCGTGGCGCGAATCTCTGCACAGGATCAAGGAGGCCGCCCCCGCCCGGGTGCACTTCTGTCACGCCACCGCGGTCGTGCACGGCTGAGCGAGCAATGCGGAGCAAGCGATACGAGGCTGACGTCCTGGCGGCGGCGTCCAGGCCGCGGCAACCTCCCGCGTATCCCAAGGTGGCCGTCGAGCACGGGCTGGTGGTCGAGGACCGCGCTGCCGAGTTCTGTGGTGCCGTCGTCGGCTGGGAGAAGGACGCCGTCCTCCTCGAGGACAGGCACGGCAATCAGCGGGCGTTTCCGTTTGGGCCAGGATCGTTCCTGCTCGAAGGACAGCCCGTGACGCTTATGCGGCCGGCGCCGCAGTCGCCGGCCACAGCCGGCCGGACGGCGTCCGGCTCCCTCGCCGCGCCTGCCAGCAGGGCCAAGGTCGCGAGGGCCAGCAGGATCTACGTCGAGGGAAGGCAGGACGCCGAGCTCGTAGAGAAGATCTGGGGCGATGACCTGCGGGACGTCGGCGTCGTGGTCGAGTACCTGGGCGGCGTCGACGACCTGCCCGCGATCGTCGGGGCGTTCTGCCCTGCGGCCGACCGTCGGCTCGGCGTGCTGGTCGATCACCTGGTCGGCGGGTCGAAAGAGAGCCGCATCGCGGCGCAGGTGCACTCGCCGCACGTGCTGGTCGTCGGGCACCCGTTCGTGGACGTCTGGGCGGCGGTCAAGCCCGCCGTGCTCGGCCTGCCCGCCTGGCCTCCGGTGCCGCGCGGCACGCCGTGGAAGGAAGGCGTGCTGCGGGCGATCGGCTGGCCAGCCGACACGGCCGCCGCGTGGCAGCGGATCCTGCGCGCGGTGCGGGCGTTCACCGACCTCGAACCGGCGTTCCTCGGCCCGGTGGAGGAGCTGATCGACTTCGTGACCGTTTGCCAGAAAGTAGAGCCATGACGCTCGTGCAACAGGTCACCACGCCCACGCTCCCGCTGGCCAGGTTCGAGCCGGTCATCGGCGAGGGGCGGTATGACCGGCTCATCTCCGCCGGGGCCAGGCTGATGGTACAGCTCGGTGACCGCGTGATCTGGAACATCAACTCCACGGCGGTCGGCGGAGGCGTCGCGGAGATGCTCCAGGTCCTCGTCGGCTACGTGGCAGACGCCGGGATAGCGATCCGGTGGAACACGATCACCGGCGATCAGGAGTTCTTCGGCATCACCAAGCGGCTGCACAACCAGCTGCACGGAGCGGGCGGCAACTCGGGGCAGCTCGGGCCCGCCGATGCGCACCACTACGAGGAGATACTGGCCGCCAACGCCGCGGAGCTGCTGACCCAGGTCACCCGCGGCGATGTCGCGATCCTGCACGACCCGCAGACCGCGGGCCTGACCGAGGCGCTGGCCAAGGCGGGCGTCAAGGTGGTGTGGCGATGCCACATCGGCATCGACGAGCAGAACGACGTCTCACGCGCCGCGTGGGAGTTCCTGCGGCCGTACCTGGCGGCCGCGCACGCCTTCGTCTTCACCAGGCGACAGTTCGCGCCGCTGTGGGTGCCGCGGGCACGGACGTGGGTCATCCCGCCGTCGATCGACCCGTTCTCTCCGAAGAACGCGGAGCTCGATGCCGGCGAGGTCAGGGCGATCCTGGCCGTCACCGGGGTAGCGGACGACGCCAGGGCGGGGGACAAGGCGCAGTTCCCGCACAGCGACGGCACCAGCGGACAGGTGACCCGGCCGGCGATGGTGACGGGGGATGGCAGGCCTGGCCCCGGCGACCGGGTGGTCGTCCAGGTCTCGCGCTGGGACAAGCTGAAGGACATGGCTGGCGTCATGGAGGGGTTCGCCACGCACGTGCTGCCCGAGCCCCGGGCGTACCTGATGCTGGTCGGCCCTTCGGTGAGCGAGGTGGCCGACGACCCGGAGGGCGGGATGGTCTTCGCCGAGTGCCGGGCGCGCTGGCACCAGCTGCCCCGCGAGGCCAGGCAGCGGATCATGCTCGTGACGCTGCCGCTCGACGACGTCGATGAGAACGCCGCGATGGTGAACGCGATCCAGCGCCGGGCGAACGTGATCGTGCAGAAGAGCCTCGCGGAGGGATTCGGCCTGACCGTGGCCGAGGGCATGTGGAAGGGCCGCCCGCTGATCGGCTCCGCGGTTGGCGGGATCGTGGATCAGATCGCCGACGGCACCGGCTACCTGCTGCAGGATCCGAGGGACCTCGCGGCGTTCGGCGCGGACGTGCGGCGGCTGCTCGCCGATGCCGGCGTGGCCGAGCGGATGGGCGCCGCCGGGAAGGCCTACACGAGGGAGCACTTCGTGGGCGACGTCCACCTGCTCAGGTTCGGCGAGGTGATCGAGTCGCTCCTCTCCGACTGACCGTGGTCAGGGACTAGCTGCCTGCTCTGGCTCGCTGAACCGCTCCATCATGATCGACTGGCCGCGGAAGTTCGGGTTCCTGCGGACCCGGCGTTCGATGCTCGCGGCGGACAGCGTGTAGCCCAGGAACAGCAGCAGCGAGACCGCCTGGATCAGGACGAGGATCCACAGCGTGCTGAACGTAGAGGCGGCATAGTCGTTCAGCGCGTGCAGGAGCGCCGGGATGCTGATGCCGAGCAGCAGCAGCGGGATGCGGCGCCTGCGGTAGTTGATGGCCATTCCCACGAAGAAGCCGGAGACACCGGCCCACACCGCGTGCTGGAAGCCGTCGACGAACACCCGGTCCGCGAACGACAGCACGCCGATGTCAGCCTGGTTGACCGCGTGCGCGGCGGCGACCTGGATGATCGCGATCTTGGTGTAGAAGGCCTGCTCGACGATGCCGAACGTCAGGCCCGCGACGGTGCCCATCAGCAGCCAGGTACGCGGGTCCAGCTTCTGCTTCCTGATCTTGAGCACGAGGATCGCGGCGATCAGAACGGGCAGGGCCTTGGCTGTCTCCTCGTTGAAGCCCACGATCAGCGCGCCGGGGAACGTGTTGATCTTGCCGTAACTGACGTTGATGTTGATCGTGACGATATTGATCCAGATGACCGTCCAGACGATGATGCCGGCCGCGATGATGACCTCGAGCTTGCCGACCATCGGCGGGCGGATCAGGTACCAGAACGTCAGTAGCCACAGTGGCGCGACGTACAGGCTGTACGCCCAGCCGGGCGTCGTCAGCGACGTCGACGTGGAGAAGATCTGGAGGAAGATCAGCGGCAGCAGCGCGTAGGGAATGATCAGCAGCCTGATGCCCTGCCGCCAGCCGCGATCGTGCAGCCAGCTCTTGACGGGGATGAGGGTCTCGAAGAACGAGCCCTGGTCCAGATGGGAGAGCGGGATGCCTGGCTGCGCTGGCACGGCTGGCCCGCCCGCGTAGTCTGGCGCACCCGGGGGGTAGCCGGCTCCCGCCTGATAGCCCGGGTAGCCGGGCACGCCGGGCGGAGCGGCGCCTGGCTGGCCTGGGTAACCCTGGGCGGGCGCGGCGCCAGGGAAGCCCTGCTGCGGGGCGCCTTGCTGCTGGGCTGGTGCGCCCTGGTAGCCCTGTTGTGCGTAGCCATGCCGGGCCGCGTAGTCCTGTGCCTGAGGGACGTTCTGCTGGCCGGGCGGTGCGGCCGCCGCCGCATAACCAGGCGGCGCGGCGACGTTGGTCTGGCCTGCGACGCCCGCTCCGGCCGCGAGCTCGGTACCGCCCGGCCCGCCCGCACCGAACTCCGCCGTCGTGGCCAGCCGGAGCGCCGGGCCCTGGGGGGAGGCGAGGTTCACGTCGACCTGCTGGCCGACCGCGAACTGCGCGACCGGCTGACCCGCCAGGAAGGTAGGCGCCTGACCCGAGTTCTGCCAGACCCAGCCGGAAGCCTCCCATGCGAGCTGCGCGTGCCGCCGCGACACTGTCGGGTCGTTGACCACGACGTCGTTCTCCGAGCTGCGCCCGACGCGCACGATGGCACCCGGAGCGAATGTCAAGTTCTGGCCATTAAAAGTGACTTGTAGTGCGGTCATGCATCGTGCCCTTTCCGGGTCTCTAGCTCACGATTCTCCCGTGAGCGGACCCGAAGTCAATCGTCATCGGACGGATGCCGAGCCGCCGCTGCGGGTCGACGGTCTTGGCGCTCTCGCCGACTGGCGTCATCGTCCAGGCCTTCGTGCTCACGTTGCGGAGCACGAGGTCGCCGGGGCGAGCGGGGTGGTTCTCGACAACCGCGATGGCGGTGTCGTGGTCGCGGTTGCGGGACAGGTGGTGCGGCGTGATCACCGCGCCCTGGGACAGGGCGATGGTGCCGCCCGGCAATTCGATCAGCATGGGCTTGGGCGGCACCTGGTTGCAGTTCCAGCAGCGCAGCCCTGGGTCGTCGGGGTCGTAGAAGACCGAGGCCTGGCAGGAGCAGACCGACACGCAGTCGGCGAGCCTGACCAGGGCGCGCCGCCAGACACCCTCGGCGACCCTGCCGAGCCCGGATGGGTCGCGCAGGCCCGAGGTGAAGGCACGCTCGAAAACGGTGCGGAAGAACCGCGGGTACAGCCGCCACCAGACGCTGACGGGGTCGCCTGGACGCGGCGGGTTCGAGTGGTCGTCGGGATCGAAGATGAACACGGGCTCGGTGCCGAAGTGCCGCAGTGCCAGGTCGGTCTCCGACCGGTGGCTGGAGTCGGCCCACGAGTACGACTCGTCGGTCTTCACGCCCTCCAGCGGGTGGCCGTGCATGAACAGGTAGAACAGGAAGACCGCCAGCGAGTGCAGGTCGGTGAGGCTGGACGGCGCGGCCTCGCGGCGCACGACCTCGGGCGCCATGAACCGCAGCGTGCCCCAGACGAACACCTCGCCGCCGTCCAGGCCGACGTTGTCGTTGTCGATGATCGCCACCTCTGACGCGTCCGGGTCCACCCACAGGTTCCCGAAGCTGATGTCGCGGTAGCACAGCCCCGCCGAGTGCAGCGCCTCGAACGCCGTGACCAGGTGCCGGCCGATCGTGGACACGACGCGGAACGGCGGCTGGTCGGACCGGGACACGAGCTGGGCGAAGGAGGAGAACCGCGGTTCGAGCCGCGGCATCACGTAGCCGAACCCTGACAGCTCATCGGAGCCGACCAGGTCGATCGGCCAGATGAAGTCGCGGTGCGGCCGCCCGCGCTCCACCAGCGCGGCGATCGACTTGCGCAGCTCGCCGGACGGCGCGTAGCGGTACCACTTGACCGCGTAGGGGGCGCCGCCGATCGTCACGGCGTGCACGACGCCCTGGCCGCCCTCGCCGAGCCGCTCGCCGACCGTGACCGCCGTGCCCGCGCGCTGCATCCGCAGGGTCCTGCCCTGCAGCGAGATCTGCTGGCTCATCGGGCACCGGCCCCTGGCGGCCGCCACTCCGTCGTCGGCGGGTCGTCATCGCTCACGTCAGCGACGCTGGCTGAGGCCTGCCGCAGCTTCGGTATCTGGTTCGTGGCGGGTTCGTGGCTGTCCGCAGGCTCGGCGGGCTTGCGCCGCGGCGCCGAGCGCTCGAGTATCACCGGTTCTGGCGCCGTACGGTGAGCCAGCTCGCGCATCGCGACCGGCTCCGCCGAAGGCTGGCTGTCGGCAACCTGGATGGGCACCGTGTCGGCGTGCGCGACCGCGGGAATCGTCGTGTCCTCGGAGCCGGAGGCGGCATCCTGGGTGGCGGCGCGCTGGCCGGCCTTGGCCGGGGAGATCAGCAGCGCGACGGTGGTGTCGTCGGCGCTGCCGTCAGGGGACGCGCACCTGGCGGCCCACGACGGCAGCTGGCTGGCCAGCCAGTTCACGTCCCGGTCCCTGAGCAACCAGGCCAGGTCCTCGCTGAACGCGCTCGGCCACCGCTCGACCATCTGCGCGTTGCCATAGCCGTCGGTGGCGAGCAGCACGGCCAGGAGGTGGTTCTGCGCGGTGTCGACGGCAGCGACCCGGAAGTCGGCGCGCGGGTCGGCGCCGCACAGGCTGGTCGTGACCAGGCCGTCCAGCTGCGGATCGGCCGGCACCGGCTCGATGCCGCGCCCGTCCGCGCCGACGCCTACCACGTCGCCGTCGCCGATCTGGGCCAGGATCAGCCAGTCGTGCAGCACCATGGCCAGCAGAAGCGTCGACCCGTAGGCGATCGAGGCGTCGTCGCCTGGGTGCCGCAGCCCGTTCTCCGCTTCGGTGAACGGGTCGGCCTTGACGTCCGCGAGCACGGCCTCGCGCCACCGGCTCACGATGGCGGGCACGAGGAACTCCTCGGTCCGCTTCGTGATCTGACTGGCCGTGGGAACGGCAGCTTCTGGTGCGTCCTGTTGCGCGAACATGCCGTTGGCCGCCTCGAGCCGGTCGGCGAGTTCCTGCGCGACCTGGCAGCCGATCTTGACGGCGAGCTTCGAGCCGCGGGCACTGCGCAGGTGCCTGGAGTGGCCGTGCCCGTCCGCGACCGCAGCGACCACGCCGTGCGCGCCGGCCCGCTCGGTCGCGACCGCGTCCTGGTTCGGCGCCTTGTTCGCCACGTGCGAGGCGCCGCGCTCGGACGCGGTCAGTACCAGCCAGCCTGTCGTGCGCGCCGCGGGATCCGCCGGCGGGTTGTTCACAGGATGTCCTCGAAGTAACCGGTCTGGCTGGGCTGCCTGGCGGGAACCTCTGGCTGCGAGCGCCTGGCAGGCTCGGCGATGTTGAGCTGCTCGGCGAGCGCGCCCCTGTTCACGCCGATCTCTGACATCCGCGACACCGCGATCGACGCGGTGACCAGGCGGTCAGCGATCTCGTCTGTTCCGTCGGCGACGAGCACGGGAATGTCGGGGCTGCGGAACCTGTCGAGCGGCTCTGAGTTGGCATCCCTTCCGATCGCGACCGCCAGCCGGAGCGCAGAGCGCCCGGCCGCCATTTCCAGCAAGGACGCGAGCCCGGACTCAAAGCCGCCGGGCGGGTCGGTCGGCAGCCCGTCGGTGACCAGCAGGATCGCGGGCCGCAGGGCCCGCCGTTCCAGCCGTTCCGGGGACAGCGCCTCGGCGACGGCGCGGAAGGCCGGGCCCATGTTCGTCCGGCCCATCGGCACGTACTCCAGGTTCCGCCAGTGCGCGCTGAGCTGGGCGACCGGGACCGCCTCGGCCACGAACCAGTGCGGGGCCGAGGCGAACGACAAGATCCTGATCAGCAGCTGGGCCTGCAGCTGGTCCCGTTCCCAGTCGACGAGGTGCGGCAGCATGGACCTGAGCGCGTAGTTCAGGGCCTGCATCTTCTCGCCCTTCATCGAGCCAGAACAGTCGGCCATCACGATGAAGTGCAGCGGGCGCCGCGCCACCCCGCCCCCCGGCATCAGCGTCTCGGTCATCGAGCTTCCGAGCTAGCGCTGACCGGCTAGATCACTGGCCATAGTCCAGGGTCTCCCACCACTTGATAATGGTCTTGATCGAGCTGCCCTTGACGTGGTCCTCGGCGATGAAAAAGACATCCTGACTTGGCATGCTCCAGACCAGGACGGGCTCCTTCGCGTCAATCAGGCACTCGATGTCCTGGCCCTTCTTGGACTTGTACTTTGGGTTGTGATTGGCGTGCCAGCCGACCTTGCCCTCGCTCGATCCTGATGGCGGCGGGCACGTGCTCCCCGGCGTGACCTGGTCGAACCCGACGAAGTGATTGATCTTGGCGAGGCCCTTCTGGTAGTTGGCGAAGCTGTTGAACTGGTAGCCCCAGACGACAATGTGGGCCCGAGTGGTATGGCTGCAGAAGGTGCTCGCGTCAAGCGTCGTCGGACTGATTCCGAACAGCCTCGCGGTGCTGCAATTGGTGCCGACCGGGGTAAGCCCGACCGGGTTCATGATCGACTGCAGCGAGTCGGTGCCGGGCGGGTGCGGCGCGCTGACAGGGGTCGTCACCGGACTCGTCGCCGGGCTCGTGATTGGCGTGGAGAGGGGCGTCGTGTGCTTCTTGCCGCCGCCCCCGCCGCCGCCCGCTCCGCCTCCGCTCAGGCTCGCGGCGATGATCACGCCCACGACCACGACGGCGGCAATGCCGCCGCCGATCCACAGGCCGCGCCTGCTGCCGCGCGGCTTGAGCGGGCCGCCGGGTCCGCCCACCATCGGGCCCATCGGGCCGGCCGGCCCGCGGTAGCCCGGCTGGGCATAGCCGCCAGGCTGGGCCGGCTGACCATAACCGCCCGCGCCTTGCCAGCCTCCGCCAGGATGTGCTGGCTGGCCACCGTAGCCGCCTGGCTGGCCAGGCTGGCCCGGCTGGCCGTAGCCGCCGCCCTGCCAGCCGCCAGCCGGCTGTCCGGCCGGATGGCCAGGCTGAGCGCCGTAGCCGCCGGGCTGTGCGCCGCCCGCCTGCCATGGTCCTGGCGTGGTCGGCTGCCCGCCCGCGTACCCGCCGCCCTGGCCCGGGGCCTGCCCGAAGCCCTGGGTGGGCGGCTGGCCTGGCGCGTAGCCGGCGCCGGGGATGGGCGCTACCTGGGTCGGCATGCCCTGCGGGCCCTTGTCGAAGCCGCCGGCGCCGCCTTGCTGCATTCCTGGTTGCTCGCCGCCGTGGCTGATGCCGAGCGCGGTCGCGATCTCACCGGTCACCCACGAGCACGCGTCAGGGGTGAAGGGCGTCGTTGAGGAGAACGAGGAGGCCGTCAGCCTGATCGCGGTGTTCGGGTCCATGCCCTGGTCGACATGCTGGCGCAGGCTGTCCGCGAGGCCGGCTTCCGCGGCCGCGACAAGGATGCTCTTCTCCCGCGGCGCGTCGGGCAGCAGGTCCTTCAGGAGGTTCGACATCGTCTGCGCGCTCGACAGCACGGCCGCCCCGTGCTCGGGGTCGCTGACAATGGCGTTCAGCGCGGCCCGCGCCTCGGCGGCGTGCTCCCATGACATGTCGGTCATCCGACTCCCCTCCGCATGGTCAGGTCACTGACCAGTGAAGACGTCTAATCCGGCAACACGGCCGATGACGTCGTCGTGCCGAAAATGCCAAGAAACCGCATTCGGCGGTGACGGCATGCTAACCGGACGAGCTAGGCCATGTCACGCGGTACCGGACCCGCGCGGTTACGCACTGATAACGAAGCGGAGGCGCGTGCGATCGCGCCTGCGAGGGATGACGCGCCGCCTGAAAGGGCCACGCTAGCTTGCACGGATCCCGTGCCGGCGCGGTTCGCCGCGCCAGCCAGACAGCCCCGCGGGCGGCTCAGCCGGGACGCAGCGCGCTCAGCCTGGCGAGAGCCTCGGAGAGCACCTCCACCTTCTTGCAGAACGCGAACCGAACCTGGGTCTGGCCCGCATCGGTGTTGTCGTAGAAAACGACGCTGGGAATCGCTACGACGCCCGCCTGATAGGGCAATTTACGGCAGAAATCCAGCCCGCTTGACTCGCCGAACGGCCTGATGTCGGTGGTGATGAAGTACGTGCCGGCGGGGCGGTAGACCTCGAAGCCCGCGGCCGCCAGCCCCTCGCACATCATGTCGCGCCTGGCCGCGAGGGAGCCGGCGACCGAGCTGAAGTACTCCCGCGGCATGGCGAGCGCTTCGGCGATGGCGTACTGGAACGGCCCGCCGCTCACGAACGTCAGGAACTGCTTGACGGTGCGGACCGCGGTCACCAGGTCCGGCGTCGCGGTGATCCAGCCGATCTTCCAGCCGGTGAAGGAGAACGTCTTGGCCGCGGAGCTGATGGACACGGTCCGCTCGCGCATCCCTGGCAGCGACGCGATCGGGATGTGCTCGCCGTCGAACACCATGTGCTCGTAGACCTCGTCGCTGATCACCAGCAGGTCGTGGGCCCTGGCGAGCTCCGCGATCGCGGTGAGCTCGGCCCCGGTGAACACGGAGCCGGTCGGGTTGTGGGGCGAGTTCAGCAGGATCAGCCTTGTCCGGCCCGTGATCGCGGCTCTGAGCGCGTCGAGGTCAGGCCTGAAGTCCGGCGCCCTGAGCGTGACGGGCACCCTGACCCCGCCCGCCATGGCGATGCACGCGGCATAGGAGTCGTAGTACGGCTCGAACGCGATCACCTCGTCGCCGGCTTCGACGAGCGCGAGCAGCGCCGCGGCGATCGCCTCGGTAGCGCCGGCGGTGACCAGCACCTCGGTGCCGGGATCCACGTCGAGGTCGTAGAACCTGCGCTGGTGGGCTGCGATCGCGTCGCGTAGCTCAGGGATGCCAGCGCCTGGCGGATACTGGTTGCCCCTGCCGCTCATGATCGCGGCGGCCGCCGCCCTCGCGATCCGCTCCGGGCCGTCGGTGTCAGGGAAGCCTTGGCCGAGGTTGACCGAGCCGGTCGAGACGGCGAGCTCTGACATCTCCGCGAAGATCGTCGTACCCAGGCCGGCCAGCCTGCGGTTGAGCAGCGGGCGATCCTGTGCGTGTCGAACCATGGGCCTATGACATCACGTCTGGCCCTGGTGCGCTGCGGCCGAGCCGGTGACGCGTCTTTATCCTGAACACATGCGCGCGTGGGCTGTACGGGAGCCTGGTCCGATGGCCGGCCGGCCGCTGGTGCTGCTCGAGAAGTCAGTGCCGGAACCGCAAGCGGGCGAACTGCTGATCAAGGTGCTGCGATGCGGCGTCTGCCGCACCGACCTGCACCTGGCCGAGGGTGACCTGCCGCCGAAACGGCCGGATACAACGCCAGGGCACGAGGTCGTCGGCGAGGTCGTCACGGCGGGGCCAGGCACGACCAGGTACGCCGCCGGCGACCGGGTCGGCGTGGCGTGGCTGGCGGGAACGGACGGTTCATGCCGCTACTGCCGCCGTGGAAGCGAGAACCTCTGCCCGCGGTCGGTCTACACCGGCTGGGACTTCGACGGCGGGTACGCCGACTACGTGGTCGCGGCCGACGCCTACGTGCACCCGCTGCCGTCCGGGTTCAGCGACGACGAGCTCGCCCCGCTGCTGTGCGCGGGGATCATCGGGTACCGCGCGCTGAAGCGGGCCGAGCTGCCGCCTGGCGGCCGGCTCGGCGTCTACGGGTTCGGCGGCTCGGCACACCTTGCCTCGCAGGTCGCGATCGCCGCCGGCGCCACCGTGCACGTCTTCACCAGGGCGCCGTCGGCGCGCGAGCTCGCGCTCGAGCTCGGGGCCGCCTCGGCGCAGGACTCGTTCGACCCCTCGCCTGAGCCGCTGGACTCGGCGATCCTGTTCGCGCCCGTCGGCGACATCGTCCCGGCCGCGCTGCGCAATACCGACCGCGGCGGCACGCTGGCGATCGCGGGGATCTACCTGACCGACATCCCGTCGCTGAACTACGAGCGCGAGCTGTTCGGTGAGCGGACGCTGCGCAGCGTGACGTCGAACACCAGGGGCGACGCCGAGGAGTTCCTGCGGCTGGCCGAGCGGCTCCGGCTGAAGGTCAGCGTCACGCCGTACCCGCTCGAGCACGCCGACCAGGCGCTGACCGACCTGGCCGAGGACAAGATCACCGGCGCTGCCGTGCTCACGGTCGCCTAGCGCGTCCCGCGAGCGCGCGAAGGGCGAGCGGGAACACCTCGGCAGGCGGGGTCACCAGGCCGGCGCCGACCTGGCCGGTCCCGGCGACCTTGCCCGCCATGCCGGTGTTGATCTGGGGCAGGATCTGCGTCCTGGCGACGAGTGTGACGTCGATACCGACGGGCGTGCCGCGGAACTCCAGCGCGGGCACCGCGAACAGCGGGTGCTCGGCCAGCGTGATCTCATACATGCGGCGGGTGGCGCCTAGCGCCGACGCCGCGGTCCCGCCGACCAGCCTGACGATCGCGGGCGCCGCTGCCATCGCGAAGCCGCCGAGCCCGCCGGTCTCGGTGATCGCGGAGTCGCCGATGTCGGGGTTCGCGTCCTGCGGCCCGTACCCGGCCAGGTACAGGCCCTGCGGCACCAGCGCGGGCGCGGTGAACCACTCGCTTCCGGTTCCCGACACCTGGATCCCGAAGTCGGTGCCGTTGCGCGCCATCGCCACGACCATGGTCGAGCCGGGAACGTCCCTGGCCGCGTCCAGCGCGAGCTTGCACGCGGGCATCGCCAGGTTGAGGAAGAAGTGATCGTTCCCGGCGATGAACCTGGCCGCGTCCGCGACGTCGCCCGCGGCGAACCCGGACTCGACCATCGCGGGCAGCAGGTCGCGGAGCAGCATCAGCGTGCCTGCCCGGTTCCTGTTGTGCGCCTCGTCGCCCATCTGGACCATCTGGGTCAGGATCGCGGTGAGGTCCACGGGCCCGTGCGCGCGCACAGCGGCCCGCAGCAGCGGGCCGAGCACGCCCGACATCCACCGCAGCCGCCCGATGACCTCTGGCGAGTAGGCGCCGTACCGCAGCACCTTGCCGAGGCCCTCGTT
>DASUHI010000003.1:0-4119 GCA_036273575.1 Streptosporangiaceae bacterium
GTCGGGTCGCTCGGCGGCAGGCTGCGCGCGGGCCGGAGCAGGAACGACCAGGTCGCGACCGACCTGCGACTGTACCTGCGCGATCACGCGAGGCAGGTCGCCGCGCGGCTGGCAGAGCTGCAGACCGCGCTGATGGACCAGGCGGAACGGCACCTCGCCGGGCAGACGCCGGCCCCCGGCCTGACCCACATGCAGCACGCGCAGCCGGTGTTGCTCGCGCACCAGCTGCTCGCGCACGCGCAGGCGCTGTCCAGGGATGTCGCGCGGTTGCGGGACTGGGACAAGCGGGCCGCGATCAGCCCGCTCGGTTCCGGCGCGCTGGCCGGCTCGTCGCTGCCCGTCGATCCCGAGGCGGTCGCGGCCGAGCTGGGCTTCGACGCCCCGGCCGCCAACTCGATGGACGCGGTCGCCGACCGTGACTTCGCGGCAGAGTTCTGCTTCGCGGCGGCGCTGGCCGGCGTGCACCTGTCACGCCTGGGCGAGGAAGTGGTGCTGTGGACGTCGCACGAGTTCGGCTGGGCCGAGATCGACGACGCGTACGCCACCGGGTCCTCGATCATGCCGCAGAAGAAGAACGCGGACGTCGCCGAGCTCGCCCGCGGCAAGGCAGGCCGGCTGATCGGCGGGCTGACCGGGCTGCTCACGACCCTCAAGGGGCTCCCGCTGACCTACAACAGGGACCTGCAGGAGGACAAGGAGCCCGTGTTCGACGCCGTCGACACGCTGCTGCTTGTGCTGCCCGCGATGGCGGGCCTGGTGAGTTCGATGCAGTTCAGGGCCGACCGGCTGTCCCGCGGGGCCGCGGCCGGGCACGCGCTCGCGACCGACGTGGCAGAGCTGCTGGTCAGGCGCGGCGTGCCGTTCCGCGAGGCGCACGAGGCCGTCGGGCACCTGGTCGTCTGGTGCCAGGTCAATGACTGCGAGCTAGGCGACGTGAGCGACGAGGACCTGCAGAAGGTGTCGTCGCACCTGACGCCCGACGTGCGGTCCGTGCTCTCGGTGCCCGGCGCGCTCGCTGCCAGGGACACGGTGGGCGGCACGGCGCCGAACCGGGTCGCCGACCAGCTAGCGGCGCTGCGGCAGGAGGTCGCCGCGGCCGCGGCCTGGGCCTCGGTGGGATGAGCCTGCAGGGCTTGGACGTGCTGCCGCGCGCGTTCTTCGACCGGCCCGTGCTGACGGTCGCGCCCGCGCTGCTCGGCGCGGTGCTCGCGCACGAGACCGGCGACGGGCTCGTGGCGGCGGAGATCGTCGAGGTGGAGGCGTACCGGGGGCTTAGCGATCCGGCTTCGCACGCGTTCCGCGGGAAGACGAGCAGGAACGCGGTGATGTTCGGCGAGGCTGGGCACGCGTACGTCTACTTCACCTACGGGATGCACTTCTGCGTGAACCTGGTCTGCCAGCGGCCAGGCGAGCCCGCCGCCGTGCTGCTCCGTGCCGGCCGGATCGTCGCGGGCGCGGAGCTCGCGGCCGCGCGCCGTGGCGTCTCGCGGGGTGCCAGCTCGCCGGACGGCGTCTCGTGGCGCGGGCGTGCCGCGGAGCGAGAGCTGGCGAGGGGGCCCGCCAGGCTCTGCCAGGCACTCGCCATCGAGCGGGCGCAGAACGGCGCCGATGTCTCCGATCCGTCCAGCCTGCTGCGGGTGCTCGCGCCTGCCGGGTTCAGTGGCCTGGCCGCCGGCGCGATCAGCTCGGGGCCGCGGGTGGGCGTCCGGCTCGGCGCCGAGGATCCGTGGCGCTACTGGGTGGAAGGCGACCCCGCCGTCTCCGTCTACCGGCCGCACGTCCCCAAGCGCCGCACCCCGCTCGCCTGACCAGCCGCGGCGGGGCTTCTCCATGATCACGGACGCTTCTCGGCTCTGGTGCAGACAGACGTCCGTGATCATGGAAAGTGAGTTGGGGTCGGGGGACGGTTGATGGGAGTATGCAGCGGTGACTGACATCATCGACGATCTTGCCTGGCGCGGCCTGATCGCCGTCTCGACTGACCTGGACGAACTCCGCACCTCGCTCAAGGCGGGCCAGGTGACGTTCTACTGCGGCTTCGACCCCACCGGGGCCAGCTTGCATATCGGCAACCTCGTCCAGCTGCTCACGCTGCGCCGGCTCCAGCTCGCCGGGCATCGGCCGATCGGCCTCGTCGGCGGCGCGACCGGCCTCGTCGGCGACCCGAGCGGCAAGTCGGCTGAGCGCGTGCTCAATCCGCCTGAGGTGGTCGCCGGCTGGGTCCAGCACATCGGTGACCAAGTCGGCAGGTTCCTGGACTTCGAGCCAGGGCCGGCCGCTGCGCTGCTGGTCAGCAACCTGGACTGGACGGAGGGGCTGTCCGCGCTCGCGTTCCTGCGCGACATCGGTAAGCACTTCCCCATGAACCAGATGCTCTCCAGGGAGACCGTCAAGGCCAGGCTCGAGTCAGGCGGCCTCAGCTACACCGAGTTCAGCTACCAGGTCCTGCAGGCCAACGACTACCTCGAGCTGCACCGCAGGTACGGCTGCACGCTGCAGATCGGAGGCAGCGACCAGTGGGGCAACCTGGTCTCCGGCGTCGACCTGATCAGGAGGATCACCGGCGAATCCGTGCACGCGCTTGCCACGCCCCTGATCACGAGGCCGGACGGGACCAAGTACGGCAAGTCCGAGGGCGACGCGATCTGGCTGAGCCCTGACCTGATGAGCCCGTATGCGTTCCACCAGTACTGGCTGAACCGGTCCGACGATGAGGTGCCCGCCTTGCTGAGGGTGTTCACGTTCCGCACCAGGGCCGAGATCGAGGAGCTGGAGCGGGAGATCGCCGAGCGGCCGGCGGCCCGCGCCGCACAGCGGGTGCTGGCCGACGACCTGACCACGCTCGTGCACGGGGCCGACGAGACCGCCAGGGCGACCGCGGCCGCCAGGGCACTGTTCGGCCACGGCGACCTCCGTGAGCTCGACGATGCTGTCCTGGCGGCGGCCCTCGCAGAGGCGCCGCACGCCACCGTCACCCAGCTCGGGGCCACGGTGCCTGACCTGATGACGGCGTGCGGGATCGCGCCGAGCAAGTCCGAGGCGAGGCGGACCGTCGAGGGGGGCGGGGCGTACCTCAACAACGTCAAGGTGAGCGACGTCGAGGCGGTCCCCGGCGAGAACGACCTGCTGAATGGCAGGTTCCTCGTACTGCGGCGCGGGAAGCGGGTGGCGGGCGGCATCGAGCTGATCCGCTAACCCGCGCGCCCGGTGACGCGCGGACCGCTGGTGGTGACTGACCGCACGTGCAGATGCACGTGCGGTCAGGCCGCTGGTCCCGATTTGACACGGCCGGCGGGCTTGCTTAGTGTTCTCTACGGCTCGTTGCGAACCGGGCGGCCTGCAAGGCCCCGGTTGCGCGAGCCGCCAGCAGACCACACTCCCGCAGTCAGCGGACGCCCATGTCCGTCGCCTGTGGCAGGACTACGCTGGCGTACCGAGTAACCAGCATGAAGCTGTACAATTGAAACCGCTGACTCGCTTGACAGTCACTTGACTCGCAGGTAAGTTAGCAGGGTTGCCCCAGATGGAGTTTGAAGGCTCCTGACGGTGAGCGTTCGCTCCTTGAGAACTCAACAGCGTGCTAAAAGCCAGTGCACATGCACATCCCCGTCAACGGGACCTGGGCTCGTTTGCCCAGCTCCCAGACGGTATATGCCAGATCGCTTCACGGCCCGGCCTCGCCGGCCCGTGAGGCAGTCTCTTCAGTCTGCGGTCAGCTTGCTCGCTCCGCGAGCGGCGGCCGCAAAAGACATCCAATGGAGAGTTTGATCCTGGCTCAGGACGAACGCTGGCGGCGTGCTTAACACATGCAAGTCGAGCGGAAAGGCCCCTTCGGGGGTACTCGAGCGGCGAACGGGTGAGTAACACGTGAGGAACCTGCCCTTAGCTCTGGGATAGCTCCGGGAAACCGGGATTAATACCGGATACGACCACAGCCGGCCTCGGCTGCGGTGGAAAGATTTATCGGCTAGGGATGGTCTCGCGGCCTATCAGCTTGTTGGTGAGGTAACGGCTCACCAAGGCGACGACGGGTAGCCGGCCTGAGAGGGCGACCGGCCACACTGGGACTGAGACACGGCCCAGACTCCTACGGGAGGCAGCAGTGGGGAATATTGCGCA
>DASUHI010000004.1:0-5767 GCA_036273575.1 Streptosporangiaceae bacterium
GGCGCCTCGCGCGGCATCGGCCGCGCGATCGCGGTGGCGCTGGCCCAGGCCGGCGCGGACGTCGCGCTCGTGGCGCGGACCGCGGAGGGCCTCGCCGACGTGGCCGACGACGTCACGGCCGTCGGCCGCAAGGCCGTGGTCATCCCCGCCGACGTGACCGACCAGTCCGCGGTTTCTGACGCGGTCGAGACCGCGATCGACCAGCTCGGGCACGTGGACATCGTCGTGAACAACGCGGGCGGCTCGAACTTCATGGTCAGCTTCCGTGACCTGAGGCTCTCCGGCTGGGACAAGCTCATCAAGCTGAACCTGAGCTCGGCGGTCTACGTCTGCCACGCCTTCGCCGCGCACCTGCTCGACCGCAAGTCAGGCTCGGTGATCAACGTCGCATCGGTGGCGGGCGTCGCGGCGTCACCGCTGATCAGCCCCTATGGCGCCGCCAAGGCCGGGCTCGTGTCGCTGACCAAGTCGCTCGCCGTGGAGTGGGCCGCTGAGGGCGTCCGGGTCAACGCGCTCTGTCCCGGCTGGACCGCGACCGACCTGAACCGCAACCTCTGGGAGGACCCGGTCGCTGGGCCGGCCACGATCGCGAACGTGCCGATGCGCCGTTGGGCGACGGCGGAGGAGATGGCCGGTCCTGCCGTCTTCCTGGCCAGCGACGCCTCTTCCTACATGACCGGCCAGACGATCGTCGTTGACGGCGGCCAGACGGTTAACTCGTAGCTACGCCGCAGCAGGCCCCCGGCTGAGGCGGGGGCCTCCAGACGGTCCTTGCGACATAGCAGCAGGCCCCCGCCTGGGGCGGGGGCCTCCAGACGGTTCTAGCGACATAGCAGCAGGCCCCCGCCTGGGGCGGGGGCCTCCAGACGGTCCTTGCGACATAGCAGCAGGCCCCCGCCTGGGGCGGGGGCCTGCTGCCGCGCGAGCCGTGATTGATCTACTCGGTCCACCAGTCCTCGTCGCCGCCGTCGCCCTTGCCGCCGGCCTGCTTGGCCTCGGTCTTGGTCGCGGTCGCCGCGGCTGGCCTGGCGGCCTGAGCGGCCTGACCAGACCCGCCGTTCGCCGCGGGTGCGGCGGACGCGGCAGGCGGCGCGGCCACAGCGGCGCGCGGGCCCGCGAGCGCCGGAGCCGGAGCGGACGACAGGCTCGCGGCGGACGGCCCGAGCAGCTGGCTGATCTGCGCCAGGTGCGCCTGCACGGTCTCGTACTGCTTGTTGGCCTCGTCGACCCTGCGCTGAGCGGCGTTGGCGTGCCTGTCCGCCTCGGCCTTCGCCTCGGCGAGCAGCTGGTCGGCCTGGGACTTGGCCTGCGCGACGATGTCGTCGGCGTTCTTCTTGGCGCTGCTGACCAGCTGCTTGGCGTGCGCGTCGGCGTCCCGCCTGGACTGCTCGGCCTGCGCGCTGGCCTTGGTCGCGCGCTGCTCCGCGGTCGCCGCGCGCTGCTCGGCCTCGGAGACGAGGCGCTGCGTGGCTGCCTGCGCGGCCGCGAGGCGCTCGGCCTCCTGCCGCTCGGCCTCCTCGCGCCGCGACGCGAGCTGGAGGTCGAACTCGGCCTCGGCCTGGGCCCGCTGGGCCTCGCTCTCCTCCAGGATCCGCTGTGCCTGGCTGCGCATCTCGTCTGCCTGGCGCTTGGAGGTCGTGAGGATCTCGTCCCGCTCGCGCTTCGACGACGCCTTGAGCTGGGCAACCTCACGCTCGGTCGTGGTGCGCAGCTTGGCGATCTCGCGCTCGACGGCGGCGCGTTTCTCGGCGACCTCGTGGTCCACCATCGCGCGCATCTTGGCGACCTCGCGCTCGGTAGTCGAGGTCAGCTCGTCGGCCTCGCGCTGCGCGGTCGTCTTGATGCTGTCCGCCTCGCGCTCCGCCGATCCCCGCAGGTCGTCGGTCTCCCGCTTGGCGTTGGCGCGCAGCTCCGCGGTCTCGTTCTCGGCCCCTGCCCGCAGCTCGGCCGCGTCCACCTTGGCCGAAGCCAGCAGCTGGCTCGCCTCTGTCCTGGCCTCCTGCAGGATCTCGTCCCGCTGCTCCTCGGCCAGCCTCAGCAGCTGCTCGATACGGGAACCGAGGCCCGAGTAGGTCGGGCGCTCCTGCTCCTGCATCTGCCGATGCATGTAGGCGATCTCCTGCTGCGTCGCCTGGTAGGACTGCCGCATGTCGCGCAGCCTGGCGTCCATCTCGCGCAGATGGGCTTCGACCTCCTCCTGGTCATAGCCACGCATTTTCTGCGAGAAGACTGGATGCGGCTGGTCCTCGTCAAAGAACGTGCCGAGCTGAGCATTGATATCGGGCTGCATGTCGCCTAATCCTGGGGTAGACGGGGGTAGACGGGTTTTGCATCACGGTTACGCGTCACAGTTCTTGCACATCGGGGCCTGCGGGGAGCTGTGATGCCGTACCGGCGGGTTCGTCTCGCTCGCTTGCCAGGCTCGCCCGCAGCCGCAGGACCACATGGACCGCAGCCAGCACGCTAGCTCACTTTCCCGGTGCGTTGGCAGCGTACTCCGCCGTGGTCGCGTTGGAGGCCTGTTCGCTGCTGCTCGTGGCCTAGCTCACCAATTATTCTGCTTGGCCCGCCTTTCCGCGCACTGTCCGGAGAAGCCATGTCCGGTTGATACATATTTGCTGTTGCCTTAGGCTCGCTGCCCGCCATCATCCCCGTTGTCAGGCGCGGCCGACTGGACGAGTTCGGTGAGCACGCCGCCGACGTCGGCGGGATGCAAAAAGGCGATCGAGGCGCCCATCGAGCCGTGCCTCGGCCTGGCGTCGAGCAGCCGGACGCCGGCGGCGCCGATGGCGGCCATGGCTGCCTCGATGTCGGCCACCGCGTATCCGACGTGGTGGATGCCCTCGCCGCGGCGCTCGAGGAACCGCCCGACCGGCGTGTCCGGACCGAGCGGCTCGAGCAGCTGCACGTAGGACGATCCCGACGGCGGGGGGGTCCCGGAGGGTCGGCCCCCCAGGGCCAGCCCAGCGTCGCTGACCACGAGCATTGCTTCCCTGACGCCCTGCTCGGCGTTCGTCTCCCTGCTCACGACCGTCAGGCCGAACGTCGCCTCATAGAACGCGGTCGCATCTGAGAGATTCCGGCAGGCGATCCCGACGTGATCAATGCGAGTTAGCACCTCTGTATCGTTGCAGCATGGGCGAAGCGGTAATTGTCGGCGGGGCGAGAACGGCGATCGGGCGGCTGCTCGGCTCGCTCAGCGACTTCAGCGGTTCCGACCTCGGCGGCCTGGCGATCAAGGCGGCGCTCGACCGGTCCGGTGTGGCCGGCGACCAGGTCGACTACGTGATCATGGGCCAGGTGCTGCAGGCGGGCGCCGGCCAGATCACGGCGAGGCAGGCCGCGGTGGCCGCAGGCATCCCGATGACGGTCCCGTCGCTGACCATCAACAAGGTCTGCTTGTCCGGGCTCGACGCGATCGCGCTCGCCGCCCAGCTGATCAGGGCGGGCGAGTTCGAGGTCGTCGTGGCCGGCGGTATGGAGTCGATGACGAACGCCCCGCACTTGCTGGCCGGCGCCAGGAAGGGCTTCAAGTACGGCGCGGCCGAGCTCGCCGACTCGATGGCGCTCGACGGCCTTACGGACGCGTTCGACCACGTGTCGATGGGTGAGTCCACCGAGCGGCACAACGCCAGGCTCAGCATCAGCAGGGAAGAGCAGGATGCGTTCGCCGCCAGGTCGCACCAGCGCGCCGCGCTCGCGATCAAGAATGGCTTGCTGGCCGACGAAATCGTGCCCGTGCAGGTGCCGCAGCGGCGCGGCGAGGCGGTGACGTTCGACACCGACGAGGGCGTGAGGGCCGATACCAGCGCGGAAGCCCTCTCCAGGCTCCGCCCCTCCTTCGCCAGGGACGGCACCATCACGGCGGGGACGGCCTCGCAGATCTCCGACGGGGCGTGCGCGGTGGTCGTGATGTCGGCAGAGGCGGCGGCCGCCGCCGGAGCGAGCGTGCTGGCCGAGGTCGGCGCCCACGGCGTTGTCGCGGGCCCGGACAACTCGCTGCAGTCTCAGCCTTCCCGCGCCATCGAGCGCGCGCTCGGCAAGGCCGGGCTCACCGTCGGTGACCTGGACCTGATCGAGATCAACGAGGCGTTCGCTGCGGTGGCGATCCAGTCGATGCGTGACCTGCAGATCAGCGATGACATCGTCAACGTCAACGGCGGCGCGATCGCGCTCGGCCATCCGATCGGGATGAGCGGCGCCAGGATCGCGCTGCACCTGGCTTGCGAGCTCAGGCGGCGCGGCGGCGGGCTCGGCGCCGCTGCGTTGTGCGGCGGCGGCGGGCAGGGCGACGCCCTGCTGCTACGGGTGCCGCGGCCGGCCAGCGGCTGACGGCGTGCCAGCGGACACGCGCGCCGAGGCGCTGGTCGCAGCGGCGCGAGACGGCGACGCCCGGTCCCTGGCCAGGCTGGTTTCCATGGTCGAGAACGGCTCGGCTGAGCTCAGGCCCGTGATGCGTGCGGTGGCGCCATTCGCTGGTCACGCCCGCGTCGTCGGCCTGACGGGTTCGCCAGGGGTCGGCAAGTCCACCGTCACCAGCGCGCTGGTGCGCGCCTACCGCGGGCTAGGCAGGCGGGTGGGGGTGCTCGCCGTCGACCCGACGTCGCCGTTCACCGGCGGCGCACTGCTCGGCGACCGGGTCAGGATGCAGGACCACGCCATTGACAACGGCGTGTTCATCAGGTCCATGGCCAGCCGCGGGCACCTCGGCGGGCTCGCTGTGGCGACGCCGCAGGCGCTCCGGGTGCTCGACGCGGCCAGGTTCGACGTGATCTGCGTCGAGACAGTGGGCGTCGGGCAGGCGGAGGTCGAGATCGCAGGGCTGGCCGACACCACCCTGGTGATCGCCGCTCCGGGATTGGGTGACTCGGTCCAGGCCGCCAAGGCAGGGATCCTGGAGATCGCTGACATCTTCGTGGTCAACAAGAGCGACCGGCCAGGTGCCCACGAGGTCGTCCGCGACCTGCGCTCGATGATGGCGATGGTCAGGTACGCGGAAGGGGCGTGGAAGCCGCCGATCGTGTCGGTGTCGGCGACCTCGGGCGAGGGCGTCGAGGAGCTGGTCAGCAAGCTCGACGCGCACGGGGACTGGCTCGGTGAGAGGGGGGAGCTGGAACGCCGCCGCGTGGCAAGGGCCCGCGAGGAAGTCACGGCGATCGCCGTCGCCGAGATGCGCCGGCAGCTTGGCGGCCTGCCTGGCCAGTCCAGGCTCGACGAGCTCGCCGCCCGGGTCGCGTGCGGCAAGCTCGATCCGTATTCGGCCGCCGACGACCTGATCGCCGGCAAGGCCTGACCACGCCGCCATCAGCGCCCGCGCGTGGGGGAGCGGCGGATGGTGGCCCGGTCGAGGACGCTGCTGACCGCCTGGCCCGCGCCCGCGCCGATCAGGGCCCCGGCGACGGTGTCGCCTGGATAGTGCACGCCGGTGTGGACGCGTGAATAGGCCACGCTTCCGGCAAGGAACTGGATGGCGATCGCGAGCCACGGGTTGTCCCGGCTGATCGCGGTCGCGAACGCGAAGGCCGCGGCCGAGTGACCGGAAGGAAACGACGTCGACGACGGCATCTTGACGTGCCGCGCGTCTGGGACGCCGGCCCCTGGCCGATCCGGCCTGCGCCTGCGGGAGAGCGTCTTGACGCCGAGGTTGACCAGCGCCGACGTCGCACCGATCGCGAGGACGCCCCGGCCGGCCGCGCGGCGGCCAGACGGGCCGGTCATCGCGACTGCCGCGGCGATGCAGAACCACAGCCTGGACCGGTCGGCCGAC
>DASUHI010000005.1:0-2958 GCA_036273575.1 Streptosporangiaceae bacterium
CGGGCCAAGGGCGTGCCCGCGCCCCGGCTGCTGGTCAGGCACGTGCTGCGCAACGCGATCATCCCGGCGGTCACCGTACTCGGCATCAACATCGGCTACCTCATCGGCGGCACGCTGATCGTAGAGCAGGTGTTCGCCGTGCCCGGCATCGGCAGCCTGATGATCGGCGCGATTCTGCAGCGCGACTTCCCCGTTGTCCAGGGCGTTGCCCTGGTCTTCGGCGTGCTCGTCGTGCTGGTCAACCTTCTGACCGACGTCGCGTACGCGGCCCTCGACCCGAGAGTGAGGTTCGGCCGGTGAGCGCCGACGTCGTCTCCGTGGCCCCCGTCGAGGCGCGGACGCGCCCCCGGCGGGCGCGCTGGTACCGCCACCCGACGCTGGTCGTCGGCCTGGTGCTGCTCGTCATCATCGTGTTCATGTGCGTCGCCGCGCCGCTGCTGACGTCGTTCGACCCCGACAAGCAGAACCTGGAGCAGGCCCTGTCCGGCGCGGGGCAGTTCGGCCACCTGCTCGGCACCGACCAGGAAGGCCGCGACACCTGGGCGCGGCTGCTGTACGGCGGCCGGATCGACCTGCGGGTCGCGTTCCTCGCGGTGCTCTTCCCGTTCGTCATCGGCACCATACTCGGCAGCCTCGCCGGCTACTTCGGCGGCTGGATCGACGTCGTCATCCTGCGGATTGTCGACATCGTCGTCGCTTTCCCGTTCTTCGTGCTCGTGATCGCGCTCGTATTCGTACTCGGCGCGGGCGAGAAGAGCATCTACATCGCGATCACCGCGGTCGGCTGGGTCTCCTACGCGCGCATCATCCGGGGGGAGATCCTGGTCGCCAAGCGGCAGGAGTATGTTCTTGCCGCGCAGTCGGGCGGCCTGTCCAGCGTGCGGATCATGGGGCGGCACCTGCTGCCCAACGTGATCACGCAGGCGATCGTCTACGCGATGTCCGACATTGTGCAGAACATGCTGGCCATCGTGACCCTGAGCTACCTTGGCCTCGGCATCCAGCCGCCTACCCCGGACTGGGGGACCATGATCGCCGACGGACAGAACTTCCTCACGACCCAGTGGCAGCTGACCACGATCCCCGGCCTCGCGGTCGTGCTCACTGGCCTGGCGCTGTCGCTGATCGGCGACGGCCTCGCCGACCTGCTCCGGCCGGGGGCGTCATGAGCGCCCCCGCCAACGCTGCCCAGCTGGCGGTCAGCGACCTGAGTGTGGAGATCGCCGGCCAGCGCGGCGTCGTCCGCCCGGTCGACGGGGTGTCGCTCACGGTGCCGCCGGGCGAGGCCGTCGGCCTCGTCGGCGAGTCGGGCTCGGGCAAGAGCATGACGCTCAAGGCGATACTCGGCGTGCTGCCGCCCGAGGCGAAGATCACCTCGGGGAACGTCGTGCTCGACGGCACCGACCTGACCGGGCTGTCGAACTCCCGGCTCAACAAGGTGCGCGGCCGGCGGATCGCGATGATCTTCCAGGAGCCGATGAGCGCGCTCAACCCGGTCATGCGGGTCGGCAACCAGATCGCCGAGGGCCCGCGCGTCCACCTCGGGATGAGCCGCGCGCAGTCGGTGCAGCGCGCGCTCGAGCTCATGCGCCGGGTCGGCATTCCGGACCCCGAGCGCCGGTTCCGCGCGTACCCGCACGAATTCTCCGGCGGCATGCGGCAGCGGGTGATGATCGCGATCGCGCTGTCGTGCGACCCCGAGCTGATCCTCTGCGACGAGCCCACGACCGCGCTTGACGTCACGATCCAGGACCAGATCCTGCGGCTGCTCGCGCAGCTGTGCCGCGAGTCGGGCACCAGCCTGATCTTCGTCACCCACGACCTGCCCGTGGTCGCGCAGATCTGCCACCAGGTCGCGGTCATGTACGCGGGCCGGATCGTGGAGCGGGGCACGGTGTCCAAAGTGTTCCGCTCGCCGCTGCACCCCTACACCCTCGGCCTGCTCAGGTCGGCGCCCGACGTCGACCAGCCGGGCCAGTCCCTGGTGCCGATCCCCGGCTCGCCGCCCAGCCTGCTCAGCCCGCCGTCCGGCTGCCGGTTCCATCCCCGGTGCAAGTTCGCCGAGGAGGACTGCAAGGTCAGCGACCCGCCGCTGCGGCTGCTCGACGCCGGCCGGTCCACCGCGTGCCTGCACTACGAGCGCTGCCTGGACGAGATGGGAGCCGACGCATGACCACCCAGCCGTTGCTTGAGGCCACCGGGGTCGAGGTGAGCTTCTCGGTCGGCTCGCCGCTGGCCGGGCGGCTGCGCGGCGTGCAGCACGTGCTGCACGCCGTGGACGGCGTCGACCTGACCGTGCACCGAGGCGAGGCGCTGGCCCTGGTCGGCGAGTCGGGCTCGGGCAAGTCGACGTTCGCCCGCGCCCTGGTGGGCATCGAGCGGCCGAAACGCGGCCAGATCAAGCTGGACGGCAAAGTGCTGCCCGCCCGCCGGTCCCGCGCCGACCAGCGCCGGATCCAGATGGTCTTCCAGGACCCGTACTCCTCGCTCAACCCGCGGCTGACCGTCGGCGGCACCCTGCACGAGCTGTTGCGGGTGCACCGCGTCGTGCCCCGCGGCGAGGTCGAGTCCCGCGCCAGGGAACTGCTGCGCCTGGTCGGGCTCGACGAGGGCGCGGTGAACGCCTACCCCCGGCAGTTCTCCGGCGGCCAGCGCCAGCGCGTCGCGATCGCGCGCGCCATCGCGCTACGGCCGGAACTGCTCGTGGCGGACGAGCCGGTCTCCGCCCTCGACGTCAGCGTGCAGGCCACGATTTTGAACCTGCTCGAGGAGCTGCGCGCCGACCTCGGCCTGACACTGCTGTTCATCTCGCACAACATGGCTGTCGTCCGGCACCTGTGCGACCGGGTCGCGGTCATGTACCTGGGCCGCATCATCGAGGTGGCGCCGACCGAGGCGCTGTTCCGCGATCCGCGGCACCCGTACACGGCCGGCCTGCTCGCCGCGATACCGCGGATG
>DASUHI010000006.1:0-8496 GCA_036273575.1 Streptosporangiaceae bacterium
CGGGCACGCCGGCGTTCGGTTCTGGTCCGCAGCCGGGCCTGCCGGCCGGTCCTGCGTGGGCGCCGCCAGACGTGCGAGGCTCCCACCCGTACCCGATGCCGCTCAGCGACTCTGGCGAGGAGACGCTGCTTCCCGACCGCGGCTACGAGCCGGACGGCTACCCTGCCGCTCACTGGGACTCCGGACCGCAGCCGCCGCCGGGAGCGCACCACAAAGACTCCGGCCAGTTCAGGGACTCGGGCCAGTTCAGGGACTCGGGCCCGCATGGCGGCTCAGGCCGCTGGGAGGCCGCAGGCGCCGTGGGAGCGTCGGCGCTGCCGTCGCTCAGCCCGCAGAACTCCCAGCCGCTTGCCGCCCCGCCTTCTTCCCTCAACCACACGCTGGTCGTGTCCGACGCCACCCAGATTGCCCCGTACGGTGACCTGCCGCCGGCCGATCCTGCGCAGCAGTACGCGGGGGGCCCGCACCACGGCCGCAGGTCAGGACCCCCGCGCGGGTCGTTGCTCAGCCGGTACCTGTTCGGCGGCCGACTCGTCTACGTGGCCGCCGGCCTCGCCGTAGTCCTCGTGATCGCGCTGGTCTCCTGGTGGTTCAGTTCCGGCCGCTACCAGAACGTCCCGTCGGTCACGGGACTGACCTACGTCGAGGCCAGCAACGTGCTGCAGAACCAGGGCCTGCACGCCAGGCGCGGCCAGCCAGTGCACAACCCGATGCAGAAAGGGCACGTCTTCAAGGTCAAGCCGGCCAAGGGCCAGAGGGTGCCGAGCGGGTCGACCGTCACGCTGAGTGTGTCGCTCGGCCCTGTCTACGAGGTGGTGCCGAACGTGAGCGGCCAGAGCGAGGCGGCGGCCAAGGCGTACCTGCGCCAGCACGGCCTGCGCAAGATCGGCCAGGACAAGCCTGAGGTATCCAGCTCGGTCCCAGCCGGAGCGGTGATCGGCACGATTCCGCACGCCTACGCCAAGGTCCCGCAGAACGCGCTGGTGCGGGTGATCGTCAGCGCGGGTCCCGGGCTGCCCAGCTTCGTCGGCATGCAGGTCAGCGACGCGCAGGCGGCGGCCAGCGCGGGCGGCTACACCATCAACGCAGTCGCCAACGCCAAGGGCAGCGAGCCGGCCAACACGATCGTCAGTCAGTCGCCGCAGCCCGATACGCCGATCACGCCCGGCGAGGTCGTCACTGTCCACTACTCGCCGGGGCCGCCCACGGTTCCCGTTCCCGACGTCCGCGGCATGCCGGTGGCGCAGGCCATCCAGGTCATGCACGACGCCGGATTCCGGATCACCATCAGCAAAGCGGGACCCGGCGGAACGGTCGGCGACTACCAGCCGCAGGGCAATCAGCCGAAGGGCACGCTCATCACGCTGACGACCGGCATCTTCAGCGGCCTCTAGCGCTCAGAGCGCGGGTCCCTCGCCTGGCAGCTCCTGATATGAATAGCGCTGCTCGCGCCACGGGTCGGCGTTGTTGTGGTAGCCGCGTTCTTCCCAGAACCCGCGGCGGTCACCGATCATGTACTCGATCGCACGCACCCACTTGACGTTCTTCCAGCCGTACCGGGACGGCACGATCAGGCGGACCGGATAGCCCTGTTCGGGCGTCAGCTCCTTGCCGTCGCGGTGCGTAGCGAGCAGCGTGTCCTGCGCACCGAAGGCCTCAAGCGGCAGGTTGGCACCGTAGCCGAAGTCTGCCCAGATCATCACGTGCGTGGCGCGGTCCGACGGTGGCACGGCGAGGAGTACCTCGGCGGCCGGCACTCCTGCCCAGGTGATCCCCAGCACTGTGAACTTCGTGACGCAGTGGAAGTCCGCGATGACCTCCATGCGCGGCAGCGTCCTGAATCCGTCCCAGGTCCACCGCCGCTCCCGGTCTCCCCTGGTCGCGCCGTATACGCGCAAGTCCCAGGTCTGGGGGTTGCAGGCCGGCACGGGACCGTAGTGCAGCACCGGCATGCTCGCCTGGACGTACTGGCCTGGAGGAAGCCGGTGCCGTTCGTCCGCGCCCTGCGCGGTGCCGTTCTCCGCTGACGGCACGCCGGACGTCACATCGCCTGACGTCTCGTCGGGTTCCTGCCGCGGCGCGGGAACACCGGCGCGGCCCGGTGCGTCGCGCGCGGGGCCGAGGCCCTGGAGGCCTGAGCCTCCGCCGTCGGCGCGGAACCCCCGCGCCTCGGTGCCCGGCTGCCTCATGACCGGCTTACCCGTTCCCTTCTGCCTGCGAGCTCGCGGCCTGTGCCCGGCCGTCGCCGGTTTCAACCAGCGCAGCCATCTTGTCACCCGCGCGAGGCGGCGCGATCAGCGACCGGCCATCGCGGCCGCCCGCGAATGCGCTAAGCTACCCACCGTGCATCACGCCTACGAGTTCTTTTATGGCTTCTCGCCCGGCCACGGGGAGGAAGCCCGCTCGGTGATGCGCTAACGCAGAACGCGGAGTGAACTCCAAGCCCTCGGCCGGATGGCCGGGGGCTTTTTTGTCGTTACTGAGGGCGAGGAGGACGAGATGGTGATCGTGATGGCTCCCGAGGTCACCCAGGGAGATATCGACGCGGTGGTAGATCTGGTCAGATCGGCCGGCGGGGAGGCGTTCGTCAGCCGCGGGGTGTCCAGGACCATCATCGGGCTGGTCGGCGACGTTGACCATTTCGGCGCCCTCAACCTGCGCAGCAGGAGCGGCGTCAGCGACGTCATCAGGGTGTCGGTTCCCTACAAGCTGGTCAGCAGGGAGCACCACAGAGAACGGTCGGTGATCTGGGTTGGCGGCGTGCCGATCGGCCCGTCAACGGCCACGCTGATCGCCGGGCCATGCAGCGTGGAGACTCCCGAGCAGACGCTTGCCTCGGCGGTGATGGCCAAGCAGGCCGGTGCCTCGTTGCTCCGCGGCGGGGCCTTCAAACCGCGTACCTCGCCCTACGCGTTCCAGGGCCTCGGCGAGGCCGGCCTGAAGATCCTGGCCGAGGTCAAGGCCGAAGTCGGGTTGCCCATCGTCACCGAGGTCGTCGACCCCGCAAGCGTGGACCTGGTCTGCGCGCACGCGGACATGCTCCAGGTCGGCACGCGCAATATGCAGAACTTCGCGCTGCTCCAGGCGGTCGGCTCGGCCGGCAAGCCCGTCATGCTCAAGCGCGGCATGAACGCCACCATCGAGGAGTGGCTGATGGCCGCCGAGTACATCGCTCAGCGCGGCAACCTGGACATTGTGCTCTGCGAGCGCGGCATCAGGACGTTCGAGACCGCGACCCGCAACACGCTGGATATCAGCGCGGTGCCGGTCGCCCAGCGTCTGTCCCACCTGCCCGTCATCGTCGACCCGTCGCACTCGGGCGGGCGCCGCGACCTCGTTCTGCCGCTGACCAGGGCCGCGATCGCGGTCGGCGCGGACGGCGTGATCGTCGACGTGCACCCGGAGCCGGCCAAGGCTCTGTGTGACGGCGACCAGGCGCTGGCGGGGGACGACATCGCCGAACTCGCCACTGTCATGCGGTCCATGCCAGCGCTGCTCGGGCGCGAGCTAGCGCTCGCGCCCGAGCCCGTCCCCGCAGGCTCGCTCTGACGAGGCTCCGCCCGAGGTCAGCCTGGCCGGTACTCCTGGGCGGAGGCGGCCAGCGCCTCGGCGAGCTCGTCCGCGTCGAGCCTCGCCTCGATCTTGTGCAGGTCGGCGACCCTGGCCTTGGTCTCCACCTGGCGCGGCATCAGCAGCGAGCAGCAGTCCTCGTCCGGCAGCTCGGACACGGCGAGCGTGCTGATCCGCCGGGCCTCGGCCATGATCTCGGTCTTGTCCAGGCCGATAAGCGGCCGCAGGATCGGCAGCCGCACGGCCTCGTCGAGCGCGGTGATATTGGCCAGCGTCTGGCTGGCCACCTGGCCGAGCGAGTCGCCGGTCACGAGCGCGTCCGCCCGCACCCGGCGCGCCATCGCCTGCGCGGTCTTCAGCATCAGCCTGCGCTGCGCGACGATCTGGAGCCTGCCAGAGCCTGAGCTGGCGAGCCGCTGCTGCGCCCGGCCGAACGGCACGACGAACAGCCGCGACCCGCGCTGGAACCGGTCAAGCTGGCGGACCAGCCCGTACGCCTTATAGACGGACTCGGGGCCGGTCAGCGGCATCCCGGAGAAGTGCAGGAACCCGCAGTACAGCCCGCGGCGCATCATCCGGTACGCGGCGACCGGCGAGTCGATGCCGCCGGACAGCAGAACCAGCGCCCGCCCGCTCATCCCGACCGGCAGTCCGCCCTGGCCCGCGAGACCGTCGGTGTACACAAAGATCTCCGACTGGTCGACCTCGACGTGGATCGTGAAGTCAGGGTGCCGCAGGTTGACCGGGTTGCCGTACTGCGCCTGGATCCTGCTGCCGATCGCGATCGCGAGCTCAGCGGAGGTGACGCGGAAGCGCTTGTCGCGCCGCCTGGCGCGGACAGCGAAGCTGCCGGGCCTGCCGCCTGCCAGCTCTGCGGCTGTCTCGATGGCGGCGTCGGCCTCCTTGGCGACCCGCACGGCCCGGCAGACCCTGACCACGCCCATGACGTTCAGCATCCGCTCGGCGATCCGGTCGGCGGCCACCTGCGCGGCCTCGCGGCGTGCCGCCACGTCGTCCGCACCAATGCCGACCCCGGCCGCCACCTCCGTCCCGGCGCCGCCTTTCAGCGGCGCCGGGTTGAGCACGATAACCCCGTCACGCTGCCAGAGCCGGATGCCCACGCCCAGATCGGCCGCGGCCAGCCTGATGTTGTTCTGCAGCAGCCGCTCGAACTGCTGACGGTTCTTGCCTTTCAGCACGACCTCGCCGAGCTTGAGCAGCACGCACGGCTCGTGGAGGCCCGCCCGCGCGTGATCGGTGTTCGACAGTGCTGGCACGGCGGTCATAACCAGATTGTGACAGGTCTTCGCCACGATGAGGCCGTCCGCCGATGGCTCGCGCCATATGACAGGGTGTCGTGGTGACGAATGCGGTACCAGCGGGCACGACGATCCGCGCGGCCGGACCGGCCGACCTGCGGGCGATGATCGCGATCGCGAAGGCAACCGGGCAGGAAGAGGACTGGACAGGGGTCTTTCCTGACTACATCCGCCACCTGATGGCCCACGGCTCGCTGCTCGTGGCCGAGCGGGCGGCCGCCGTGACTGGCTATGGCGGCACGCTGCGCGTCGGCGCGGGGCGGGCGGTCTCGATGCTGACCGACCTGTTCGTGGATCCGGCCGCGCACGGGAGCGGCGCAGGCCGCGCGCTACTCGGCGCGCTGTGGAGCGACGCTGGACCGCGGATGACGTTCAGCAGCCTGCACGCGAACGCCCTGCCGCTGTACACCAGCTTCGGCGTCGACGCGTGGTGGCCGCTGCTGTACCTGCGGGGCGACGTCCGCCAGCTGGACACGCCGCCGGGCTGGTCTGTCGCCGCCACGGCGCCAGAGAGCGTCGCGGGGCTTGAGCGCCAGTGGACGGGGGCGGACCGCACCGCCGACCACCGGTTCTGGGCGGGCTGGCCGGATGGCGTGTGCGTGGTCGCCAGCCTGGACGGCCGGCCGTCCGCTGCGGGAACGGTCGGCGGCGCCGGCCAGGAGTTCGGCATCTGCCACCTCGCCTCCGATCCCGCGGTCAGCCCCGGCGTCGCGGCCGACGGCGTCGTCGCGGTGCTGTCCTGGCTGAGACCGGCCGGGGGCCTGGCGCGGGTCTGCCTGCCCGCGCCGCACCGGGCGACCAGGGCGCTGCTGCGGTCAGGCTGGCGGGTGGAGGAGTTCGACCTGCACATGGCGTCCGATCCAGGCCTGATCGACCCGTACCGGCTCGTGCCGTCCGCGGCCCTCGCCTGAGCCGACTACCGAGAGCTCCCGATCGGCCACTTCATGGTCGTGCCGCTGACGAGCCGCGACCGTCGCCTGCCGCATCACATCGCGGTTGCCGACGACGGCGGGTCAGCAGCGTGGCGATCAGCGCGATCGGCATCAGCGTCGTCACGCCGAAGAACGGGCCGCGCCAGCTCACGTCGGCGAGCAGCGAGCCGACCAGCGGGCCAGACGCGATGCCGATGGCGAGCGCGGTCTCGTACACCACGATCGCGCCGGCGAAGCCGCCGCTCGCTGATCCGACGATGACGGCAAGACTGGTGGCGAAGGCCCCCGGCCGGCTTGCCGCCGCTAGCTCGCGGTCCCGCTGGCGACCCGCGTCTCGCCGCCGATCCGGTCCCGGATCTGCGGCAGCACCGCGGCTAGTGCGTCGGCCAGCGCGCGCACGTCGTTCTCCGGCAGGCCGGCCAGAAGCTCGGCCACCCGCCTGGCGTTGCGCTGGCGCCTGGCCGTCAGTGCCGCCTTGCCCGCGTCGGTCAGGTTGACCAGGGCCACCCTGCCGTCGGCGGGATCGGACGTCCGCTCCACCAGACCGCGTTGCTCGAGGCGCTGTATGAGCTGGGTCATGGATGGCTGCGACACGCCTTCAGCGGCGGCCATCGTCGTGATGCGCTGCGAACCGCGGCGGTCGAGGGATCCAAGCGCGGCCGCGGCGGTCAGGCTCAGTTCGCGGTTGTCGGAGACACCGCGGATCACGAGCGAGACCATTTCGAGCAGGTCTCCCGCTGGCCGGCTGAGGTCCATGCCTCATTTATATAACAAGGCTATGTACCCCGCAAGCCGCCGGACCGGTGACGTGCGCCACACGCGGGCTGCCGCGGCCCGAAGCGGCCTGCGCCGCCCAGAGCAGCAACCCTGGGGCTATAGGGCTGTATGAGAGTGACACCCAGCACCTCCAAGACTCACAGGGTGTCGCATCGATACACACCCCGACATCGGCGGTCCGCGCCGCTGGGTCTGGAGTGGCTGAAGTCCGGATTGGCCATGATGCCTGCGCCGCCCTCAGCCGAAGAAGACCTCCGCCTCGGCGTAGCGCTCGGGCGGCACCAGCTTGAGCTCATCGACCGCGTCGGCGATCGGCACGCGGACGATCTCGGTCCCGCGAAGCGCGACCATCATGCCGAACGCGCTGTCGGCCACCGCGCGGATCGCGTGCACGCCGAACCTGGTCGCGAGCACGCGGTCGAACGCCGTCGGGGTGCCGCCGCGCTGGATGTGGCCGAGCACGGCCGCGCGGGCCTCCTTGCCGGTCCGCTTCTCGATCTCCTCTGCGAGCAACTGCCCGACGCCGCCGAACCTGGTGTGCCCGAACGCGTCGACCGAGTCGTCGACCAGCGTCGTGGACAGCGTCTTCGGGTGCGCGCCCTCGGCGACCACGACGATCGGGGCGTACCTGGTCTCGAAGCGCTTCTCGACGTAGCGGCAGACTTCCTCGATGTCGAACGGCTGCTCGGGGATCAGGATCACGTTCGCGCCGCCCGCGACGCCCGCGTGCAGCGCGATCCAGCCGGCGTTGCGCCCCATGACCTCGACGATCAGCGCCCGGTGGTGGCTTTCAGCGGTGGTGTGCAGCCGGTCGATCGCCTCCATGGCGATGTTCACGGCCGTGTCGAAGCCGAAGGTGTAGTCGGTAGCGCCGAGGTCGTTGTCGATGGTCTTGGGCACGCCGACCACCTTGATGCCGTTCTCGTACAGCTTGCCGGCCACGCCGAGCGTGTCCTCGCCGCCGATCGCGATGAGGGCATCGACGCCGAGGCTCGCCAGGTTCTCCGCGATGCGCTCGAGCCCGGTCTTGCCGTCGAGCGTGGCCTTGTCCGAGAGCGGGTTGGTCCGCGACGAGCCGAGTATGGTGCCGCCCCGTGGCAGGATGCCGCGCACCGCCGCCACGTCGAGCGGCTGAGTGTCCGCGAGGAGCGGGCCGCGCCAGCCGTCACGGAACCCCACGAACTCGCAGTCGTGATCAAAAGTGCCGGTTCGCACGACCGCGCGGATGACCGCGTTCAGCCCCGGGCAGTCGCCGCCTCCGGTCAGAACTCCGACGCGCATCTCGCTCCTCTGCACCGCTCGCACGTTTCCCTGGCTCGGACGCCACACTAGTCCCCATGAGCGTCCTCGCAATCGACGCCGGCACGACTGGCGTGACAGCCCTCATCGTCGCCCAGGACGGAAGCGTGCCAGGTCGTGGTTACGGCGAATTCAGCCAGTATTTCCCCCAGCCAGGCTGGGTGGAGCAAATGCCAGAGGAGATCTGGCAGGCGACGCTGGCCGCCTGCGCGCAGGCTCTCGGGGCATGCGACGCGACCGAGGTCAGCTGCGTCGGCATCACCAACCAGCGCGAGACGGCCGTGATCTGGGACGCGTCCACGCTGACCGCGCCGCACCGCGCGATCGTCTGGCAGGATCGCAGGACGGCCAGGATCTGCGCCGAGTTGCGCGACGCCGGGCACGAGGACAGGGTCGCCGAGCTCACCGGCTTGCGAATAGACCCTTACTTCACCGGAACAAAGCTCACGTGGCTAGCCAGGCACGCGCCCGACATCTGGGCGGGCGTGGCCGACCGCTCGCTCGCGGTCGGCACGGTGGACTCCTACCTGATCGCCCGCCTGACCGGCGGGCGACGGCATGTCACCGACGCGTCCAACGCCAGCCGCACGCTGCTGTTC
>DASUHI010000007.1:0-10826 GCA_036273575.1 Streptosporangiaceae bacterium
GCGACCTCGAACGCGGCCTTCTCAGGGAAGTCAGGACTTGCAGGCGGGACGTCGAACGCCATCTGGAAGCCCAGCATGTCGGAGCCGCCGCCCGGGAACCGCCTCGCGACGAAGTCGCGGAACTCCGGCGCCGCCGACCACTCCCACGGCGCGGCCTGGATGTTGCCGTAGGCGAGTACGAACCGGCCGGGAACCTCGGCGAGCGCGTCGGCGGCGGCCTCGGCGTGGTCCACCGTCTGCAGGTTGTGCGACCAGTCCACCGTGGTGGTCACGCCCGCGTCGATGGCCTCGATCGCGCTGAGCAGGTTTCCCGCGTAGATGTCCTGCGGCCGGAAGGACTTGCCCCACTGCAAGTAGTTCCAGACGAAGTACTGAGTGAGCGTCCAGTCGGCGCCGTAGCCGCGCATCGCGGTCTGCCACATGTGCCGGTGCGTGTCGATCATCCCCGGCATCACGATGCCGCCGGTCGCGTCGATCTCGGCGGTGCCGTCGGGCACCTGCAGGCTGGGGCCGACCGCGGCGACCTGCTCGCCAGAGACCAAGACGTCGGCGCCGTGCTCGACTCGGTGCGAGCCGTCCATAGTAAGAACGGTCCCGTTCCTGAAGACGACTGGCCGCCCGGCGAGGTCAGCGGCGGCATCTGTCATGGCGAACCTCCGGTCACTCGGCGGGGACGTGCCAGACGGGCGGACAACCGTCCGCATCACGGCCGCACGCGACATGACCGGAAGCGTTGCCCGTTTGCGTGATCCTGTCAAGTGGTGGGAATCTACCCGGAACAGCCGGGAACGGAGAGACGATGGCACGCCGCGAAACGGGGCCCGAGGCGAGAAGCCGGCGCGTGGCGCCCGACTTCATCGAGGCACTGGCTCGCGGGCTGGATGTGATCAGGGCATTTGAGCCGCGGCAGCCCGTCATGTCGCTGACGGCTATCGCCGGTGCGACCGGCCTCGCCAGGCCCACCGCGCGGCGGATCTTGCTGACGCTGGCCGAGCTCGGCTACGTGCGCCAGGCCGACGGCGGTTTCGAGCTCACGCCGAGGGTCCTCGAGCTCGGGATGTCCTACGTGCTCTCCCGCAATCTCTGGGAAGTCGCCAGGCCGCACATGGAAGGGCTCGTCGCCAGGACCCACGAGTCCTCGTCGATCGCTCAGCTGGACGGCTCTGACATCGTCTACGTGGCCAGGGTGGCCGTGCCGAAGATCATCACGCTCGCGGTGACGATCGGCACCCGGTTCCCTGCGATGCAGACGTCGCTCGGCAAGGCGCTGCTCGCCGGCCTCCCGCCAGAGCAGGTCGATGCCGTGCTCGCACAGCCGAGCCGGTCCGGGATCACCGCCAGGTGGCAGCCGGGCTACGCCGAGCGGGAAGCCGCGCTCCGCGAGGTGCGGGCCCGCGGCTGGTCACTGACCGACGAGCAGCTCGCGCCGGGCATCCGCTCGGTGGCGGCTCCGCTACGCGACGGGCAGGGCCGCGTGATCGCCGCGATGAATGTCACCGTGCACGCCGCGGAGACGCCCGTCGAGGTGCTCACCGGGCAGTACCTGCCGCTGCTGATCGCCGCGGCGAGCGCGATCAGCGCCGACTGGGCAGCGTGCCAGGCGGCCCCTGCTGTGACCGTGCCGCAGGCGCCGGACGAGCGTCCGCTAGACGGACAGATAGGAATTCACGCCAGATGAGCCAGCCCCAGATGAGCCAGCCCGCAGGCCCGCTAACGGGGCTCCTCGTGGCCGACTTCTCCCGGGTACTGGCCGGTCCTTACTGCACGATGCTGCTGGCCGACCTCGGTGCAGACGTGATCAAGGTCGAGAGTCCTGGCGGCGACGACACCAGGCGCTGGACGCCGCCGGAGACCAGCGACGGTGTGTCGACCTACTACATGGCGATCAACAGGAACAAGCGATCGGTCGCGCTCGACTTCACCGGCGCCGCGGATCTAGCCGCTGCGCGCGAGCTCGCCAGGCGAGCCGACATCATGGTGGAGAACTTCAAGCCTGGCGGCCTCGCCAGGTTCGGCCTGGACTACGAGTCGGTGCGGGCCGGCAATCCGGGCATCGTCTACGCGTCGATCACCGGCTTCGGCGCGGGCGGCGGCAGCCACCTGCCTGGCTACGACCTGATGGTGCAGGCCATGTCCGGCCTGATGAGCCTCACCGGCGATCCAGCGGGACCGCCGTACCGGTCCGGCATCTCCGTCTTCGACGTGATCGCCGGACTGCACGCGACCATCGGCATCCTCGCCGCGCTGAACCACCGCGCGCGCACGGGCGACGGCCAGTACATCCAGGCCAGCCTCATGGCATCCGCGCTGTCCGGCATGGTGAACCAGACCACCGCGTACGCGGCTGGCGGAGTCGTGCCGTACCGGATGGGCAACGCGCACCCGAGCCTGTATCCATACGAGCCGCTGCCCACCGGCGACGGCGACCTGATCGTCACCGCTGGCAACGACGCGCAGTTCCGCAAGCTCTGCGACGTGCTCGGCGCCGCCGGGCTCGCCGACGATCCCCGGTTCGCCCGCAACGCGGACCGCACGGCGAACCGTCACCAGCTCAGGCCGCTGCTGATCGAGCGGCTCGCCGAGCGCTCGGCCGCCGAGTGGTTCGGCGCGCTGATCGCCGTCGGCGTGCCGTGCGGGCCCATCAACACCGTCGACCAGGGCATCGCGTTCGCGGCCGAGGTCGGCCTCGAGCCGGTGGTGACTGCGGGATCAGGCGCGGCGGCCAGGCCGGTTATCAGGCACCCGCTCACCTTCTCCGCGACCCCACCGCGGTACGACCTGCCGCCGCCCGCGCTCGACGAGCACGGCGACGACATCAGAGCCTGGCTGAGCGAGGGGCAGGCAGAAGGGCAGGGGAAATGACGGGCCCGCGGGAGCCAGAGTTCCGCACCTCGATAGGTGCCTCGACGCCGGACACCATCACGGTGCTCGGGCACGATCTGGCTGGCGAGCTCATGGGGAACGTGGGCTTCGGCGAGCTCGCGCTGTGGCTCGTGACCCAGCGGCGGCCAGAACGCGGCGAGGTAAGGGTCTTCGAGGCCGTGCTCGCCGCACTCGCCGACCACGGCTTCACCCCGACCGCCATAGCGGCCAGGCTCACGTACCTGAGCGCGCCAGAGTCCGTGCAGGGCGCGATCGCCGCCGGACTGCTCGGCGGCGGCTCCCGGTTCCTGGGCGTGACCGAGGACGCCGCGCGGTTCCTGGACGCTGCCCTGGCCGGGCAGCCGGTTCCGGATAGCGAAGCCGGGTTCGACGCCCTGGCGCTGCCGGCCGTGCGACAGGCCCGCGAGGAGGGCAGGTTCGTTCCCGGGCTCGGGCACCCCGTGCATAAGGTCACCGACCCGCGCACCCCTGCCCTGCTCCGCATCGCAGAAGAGGAAGGGCTGCGGGGCCCGCACCTGCGGCTGTTCGAGGCGATCGGCCGCATGCACCCTGAGGTCCTCGGCCGCACGCTGCCGCTCAACGGGGCGGGAACGTGCGGCGCGGCCCTGGCCGATCTCGGCCTGCCTGCCGACCTGCTGCGCGGTTTCGCGCTGCTCGCGCGCACCGCCGGCCTGCTAGGTCACCTCGCCGAGGAGCAGCGCCGGCCGGTCGGCATGGACATCTACCGCAGCATCGAGCATCACACCCAGTACCAGCCCCCCGACCAAGCCAGCACATGAGGGAGCCGCCATGGCGACCGTCGCCGCGGTCATCGCATCGACGCACCACCCGTTCTATTACCGCGCGAGCACCTCGGCCGGCGACGACAGGCTGCCGTTCGCCGACGAATGGGTGGCCAAGATCGAGAACTTCAGGGAAACCCTGACAAAGGCAGAACCGGACGTGCTCGTGATGGTCGGCAGCGACCACTTCCATCAGTTGTGGCTCGACAACATGCCTCAGTTCCTGATTGGCAAGGCCCCGCACTATGACGGGAACTTCTACAACGAAGAGCGAGAGTTCGGGCTTCCGCGCATGTTCCTCAGCGGGCACGAGGACCTGTCCGCCCACCTGCTGCGAGCGGGCATCGACGCGGGCTTCGACCTCGCGTTCAGCAACGAGCTGCGGATCGACCACAGCATCACCTGCCCGCTGATCACGCTGCGGCCCCAGGCCGACCTGCCGATCGTGCCCGTCTACACGAACATCTTCGCCCCGCCGCTGCCGCAGCCCTGGCGGTTCGTCGAACTCGGCAAGACGATCAGGAAGCTGGTCGAAGCCTGGCCCTCGGACCAGCGCGTGGCGATCATCGGGACCGGGCACCTCTCGCTAGAGCTCGGCGGTCCCCGGCAGTTCGGCCCGCACGGCCCAGACCCCGAGTTCGACCGCAAGGCGGTCGAGTGGATCGCCTCCTGTGACTTGAAAGGCGCGCTGGACGAGGTCAGCCTCGACAGCCTGTGGCTGCCTGGCAACGCGACGCACGGCTTCATGGACTTCATGCTGATGATGGGCGTCGCGGGGGAGGGCGTGCGAGCGGACTACGTGGACTCGCTCGACCTGTTCCACACCATGGAGGCCTACTTCACCTGGTACCCGAAGGGTGAAATCGCATGAGCAGGTACCTCCTCAACAAGTTCCTCTACACCGTAGACCGCGATCCTGAGCTGGTGGAGCGGTACAGGACCGACCCGCGCGGGACGGTCGCCTGGTGGGAGGCCGAGCGCGCGAACGTCGTGCTGAACATCCCCGAGATGGAGCGCAGCACATGGCTGGCGTTCACCGACGCGGAACGTGAAGCGCTCGGGACGCACGACTACGTCGCGCTCTTCGAGCTCGGCTGCCATAACTTCCTGCTGCTGACCTTGTTCATCGCACTGTTCGAACGGGACTACGACGAGCCGCTCGCGTTTCAGCGTGAGTTCGCAGCCAGGCTCAGTCACTGGACGGTGCCGTACCCGGACATCTCGACGTAGCAGGTAGCCGCAGGCTCAAATTCGCGGCCGGCGTCACCGACGCCCTGACCAAGACCTTGGCCGCGCTGGTCGGGGCGCACCAGCTCGGCGCGCTCGCCGACCCGCGGCCTTACCTGCTGGTCGTCATCGGGCTGCTGACCTACACGCCGCAGCAGAACGGGTGCCGCGCCGCCGGACTGGCCGCGTTCCTGCCCGTCTTCTCGGTTCTCGACCCTGCGGTCGGGTCCCTGCTCGGAATGCTGCTGTACCACGAGCTGGGCCCGTGGGGCGTCGCTGCCAGCGTTCGGGCCCGCGCCCGAGCTCGCCGCGGCGGCGATGCCAGGCGCCGACTCGCTCATCGGCGCGCCAGCTGAACCGCCGGGCCCGATCTGACCCGGCCTTGGCTACGATGCCGTCGTGGCCGCCCGCTACGACGTCTCTGCCGTGCCGCCGCAGGGCGGCTACGTGGCCAAGCAGTGCCCGGTGCGCGCTCAGTGGGACACCATACGTCCGTGCGACCCGCTGCCACCGAGCAGCGCGCTTGAGCGCCTGCTCGCCCGCGGCAGGCAATTCGAGGCAGCGGTCGTGGCCGACCTCGCCCGCCTTCATCCCGGCGCCGTCGTGCTGCGCGGCGACGACAGGGAGCACCGCGGCGAGCAGGAGAAGGCGACGCTCGCCGCCGTGTCGGCCGGCGCGGCGCTGATTATCGGCGGCCGCCTGCCCGCCGATCTGGCAGGGCGGCGGGTCGGAGAGCCTGATCTGCTCGTCGCCGCGGGTCCTGGGTACCGCGCGGTCGACATCAAGCACCACCGCAGCCTCAGCGACCTTGCGCGGGGGGAGCCGGCCCGCTGCGCGAGCCTCGCCGATCTCGGCCTCGAGGCGGCAGCGCCCGACCCGGCGAGAGCTGCGCGCAGGCGGCGTGACGATCTGCTGCAGCTCGCGCACTACCAGCGGATGCTCGAGGCCGCCGGTCTCGCGGCCAACGGTGGCAGGCAGGGTGGCATCATCGGCGTCGAGCGGGCCGTCGTCTGGTACGACCTGGACGCGCCGCTGTGGCGGACCCCGTCGTCGGATGGCCGGACCAGGGTCCGCTCGACGATGGAGGTCTACGACTTCGAGTTCGCCTTCCGGCTCGACATCATCGCCGTCGCGGCCGAGTCCATGGCAGATCCGGAGACGAGGCCCCTGGTCGTGCCCGTCAAGGTCGGCGAGTGCGCGCAGTGCCCGTGGTGGTCCTGCTGCGGACCGGTCCTCGGAGCAGGGTCGGGCGACGTGAGCCTGCTGCCCAGGGTCGGCTGGCGCGAGTGGCGCATCCACCACGACCACGGGGTGGCGGACCGGGCGGCCCTGGCGGCGCTGGACCACAGGACGGCCTCGCTCGTCGCCGCCGGCGTCGACCTGCGCCCCGTCGTGGGGGCCCGGGATCGCCTGCCCGCGGCCACGCCCCTGGCCGACGTTCTCGGGCCGCGCAAGAGGGCGCAGCTTGCCGCCCTGGCCAGGTCCGGCATGGAAACGTTGAGCGACGCGGCGGCGCTGTGCCCGCGCACGGCGTCCTACAGTGACGCGCCCATGCGGGACCTGCCAGAGCAGGTCGACCAGGCCAGGGCCGCGCTCGGCGAGAGCCCGGTCTACCGCAGGCGCGCCGTCACCGAGGTGATCGTGCCGCGCGGCGACATCGAGGTCGACATCGACATGGAGAACACGGCCGACGGTGTGTATCTGTGGGGAACCCTGGTCACTACCAGGACGGAGCGGGCGAGCGTGAGCGACGGCTACCGGGCGTTCCTGACCTGGGAGCAGATGACGGCGGCGGCCGAGGAGCGGGTCTTCACCGAGTTCTGGGCCTGGCTCACCGATCTGCGCGCCGCCGCGCGCACTTCTGGCGTTCGCCTGCGGGCCTACTGCTACAACGCGTCGGCCGAGAACACTCAGCTGTACAGGCTGGCCGCCGCGTGCGGCCTGGCCGAGGAGGTCGCGGCCTTCACCAGGTCAGCGCGATGGGTTGACTTGTACCGGATCTTCGACCGCCAGCTGATCACCGGCGGTTCTGCCGCGCTGAAGGCGGTCGCCCCGCTGGCCGGGTTCGGATGGGAGGTGGCCGACCCCGGCGGCGACGAGGCCATGGCCCGCTACGAGCAGGCGGCAGGGCCCGATGGCGACCCTGACGCGAGGGCCTGGCTGGTCGCCTACAACAGAAACGACACGGAGGCCACCCGGGCGCTCAGGATCTGGCTTGACGGGGCGGCGGGCGGCTATCCGTCCATAGCGGACGCGGTAGCGCCAGGGCCGGCGGGGGAGTAACCAGTCGTGCCCGATAGCACAACCGGCGGTCCGCAGCTGAGCCCCCGTCAGGTGCTCGTCGTCATGAGCGGGCTGCTGCTTGGCATGCTGCTCGCCGCGCTCGACCAGACCATCGTCGCGACCGCCCTCCCGACAATCGCGGGCGATCTGCACAGCTTGTCCAAGCTCTCCTGGGTCGTCACCGCCTACCTGCTGGCCTCCACGGTCTGCACGCCGCTCTGGGGCAAGCTCGGCGACCTGTACGGCAGGAAGATCTTCTTCCAGGCCGCGATCGTGATCTTCCTGATCGGCTCGGCCCTGTCCGGGCTGTCCCAGACGATGACCGAGCTGATCATCTTCCGCGCCGTCCAGGGGATCGGCGGCGGCGGGCTGATGGTTGGAGCCCAGACCATCGTCGGCGACATCGTCCCGCCTAGGGAGCGCGGGCGGTACCAGGGCTTCTTCGGCGCGGTGTTCGGAGTGACCAGCGTGATCGGCCCGCTGATCGGCGGGTTCTTTGTCGACACGTTGTCCTGGCGCTGGGTGTTCTACGTCAACCTGCCGATTGGCGTGATCGCGCTGATCGTGGTGGCCGCCGTGCTGCCAGGGCGGCTCAGCCGGACTCGCCGCAGCATCGACTATCTGGGCACCATCATGATCGGCGCGTCCGCGACCAGCCTGGTGCTGCTGACGTCACTCGGGGGCGTGACATATCCGTGGGGATCAGGGCCGATCATCACGCTGGGCGTGCTCGCCGCGGTGTTCGCTGCCGGGTTCGTCCTCGCGGAGCGCCGTGCGGCCGAGCCCGTGCTGCCGCTGCACCTGTTCAGGCAGCGCGTGTTCGCGGCGGCGGGAGCGATCGGCTTCGTCGTGGGGTTCGCGATGTTCGGCGCGCTCACCTACCTGCCGCAGTACATGCAGATCGTCAAGGGAGTCAGCCCGACAGTCTCAGGGCTGCGGCTGCTGCCGATGATGGCAGGGCTGCTGGCCACGTCGATCGGCACCGGCCAGCTCATCACCAGGTGGGGCCGCTACAAGGTCTTTCCTATTCTCGGCACCGCGACGATGACCGTGGGCCTCTACCTGCTCTCGCACCTGGGGCCGGCCACGAGCACGCTCGCGAGCTCGCTGTTCATGCTCGTGCTCGGTGCAGGCATCGGCGCCACCATGCAGGTGCTCGTGATCGCGGTCCAGAACGCCGTCGACTACGCGGACCTGGGCGCCGGCACGTCAGGCACGACGTTCTTCCGGTCGATTGGAGGTTCGTTCGGCACCGCCGTGTTCGGCGCGATCTTCGACCACGTTCTGCCTGGCAACCTCACGGCCGAGCTGGCTGGCAGGCGCCTGCCGGCCGGCGTGGGGGTCACGAGCGGCGCGAGCCCGGCAGCGCTGGCAAAGCTGCCGCCGGCCGTGCACGCGGCCTTCGTGTCGGGTTACGCGGCGTCGATCCGCACCGTCTTCCTGGCCGCCGTGCCGGTCGGCGTCGTGGCCTTCGCGCTGACGTGGACACTCAGGGAACTCCCGCTGCGCAAGACATCCCGCGCGGTGGATCAGGCCGACCGGCTCGCGCCGACCTCCAGGCCAACCGTCAGGACGTCGGACGAGGAGATGCGGCGGGCAGTCAGCTCGCTGCTCGGCAGGGAACGCCGGCGCGAGGTCTACTCCCAGCTAGTGACGGCGTCAGGGATCGGGGTTTCGCCACGAGCGGCCTGGCTGCTGCTGCGCCTCGGCGAGCATCGCGGAGAGAGCCGCCAGATGCTCGCCAGGCGCCTGTTCATCACCGTGCCTGAGCTCACCCGCAGGATGACCGAGCTCGTCCAGGCCGGTTACGTGCTGCCAGCCGAGCCGCTGCCGGACGCGCCTGACGAGCTCACCGAGCCCGGCGAAGCCGCCCACGCGCGAGTCTTCGCGGCGCGCGAGGAGATGATCGGGCGTCTGCTCGAGGACTGGCAGCCCGAGCTTCACCCCCGCCTGCTCGAGCTGCTCAAGGAGATCACCCACGAGCTCGCGGCCGGCAGCGAGCGGCCCGACCCCCGCCTCGATCCTGTTCGCTGACCACAAGACCGGCCTGAGCGGAAACAGCCCCGCGGGTCCTGTTAGGCCTCGAAGTCTTAGATGTCAATGAATCGTGTTACGCTGCGGCCATGCGACCGGCGCAGACGCCCATCGGCCTGCAGCTCACGCAGGCATCAAGGACGATCAGCAGGGCGTTCGACGAATCGCTGAGCGCGGCCGGCGGCTCGCTTCCCGTATGGCTGGTGCTGCTGGCGATGAAGACGCGTCGCCTGGCTAGCCAGCGCGAGCTAGCCAACGCGGTCGGGATCAGGGAAGCCACGCTCACGCACCACCTGAACGCCATGGAGAGCGCCGGCCTGATCAGCAGGCACCGCGACCCAGCGAACCGCCGCATCCACGTCGTGCGGCTGACCCAGGGCGGCGATGAGATGTTCCTGACGCTGCGCGCCGCCGCCGTGGCATTCGACCTGCGGCTCCGCCAGGGCATCACGGACGAGGAAGTCGCCGGGCTGCGCGGCCTGCTTGACCGGCTGGTCGTCAACGCTGGCACGGGGCCAGCAGCCGACCAGCAGGCACGCTGACCGCCCGTCACGGCGACCGGATCGCCGATGCCCAGTGATCGAGTCACCGAACGCCGCGAAACCGACCGACGGCACCCGGACGACAGGGAAGGCGGTCTTGACATCGGGCAGCCTCCTGGCCGCCCTGGGCGCGATCACGAGCGGCTCGTGACCACGGGCCGCCAGGTGCTCGGCGACCCGCATGGCCGTGCTCGCGACGCCGTTGACATCGGGTGGGAAGGACTCTGTGACGTAGGCGATCCGCACGTACTCAACGTCGCCGACGCCGGTGCATGTCCCGGGTGCGACGACATGACGACACGTCGAATATCCGGTGACAAGTAAAGGTGCACCGCTGCTCGGCACCGCCTCGCCGGGAAGCGTTTAAGCTCGGTTACACGCGGTAGCAGCGGCCAGGTGAATCCGGTCGAGCGGCTCATCCGCCGGGTCGACCGCTGGCAGCAGCGGTACACGGCAACAGCCTTCACCTTCGCGGTGATCAAGAAGTACGGCGACGACAACTCAGGCCAGCTCGTGGCCAGCCTGTCGCACACGGCATTCGTCTCGCTGTTCCCGCTCCTGCTCGTGCTGACCACCATTCTCGGCATCGTCGCCGCAGGAAACTCAGCTCTGCGGCACGAAGTCGTGTCCGCGGTCGCCGGGCAGTTCCCTGTGATCAGCAAGCCGCTCACGGCCAACGTCCATCAGCTGCGCCAGTCCAGCGTCATCGGGCTCGCCGTCGGCGTGGTCGTCGCGCTGTGGGGATCGTCAGGGCTCGCCCAGTCCGGCATGTTCGCGATGGCGCAGGTATGGAACCTGCCGGGACCTGACCGGCCGGGCTATTGGCAGCGGCTCGGCCGCGCCGGCCTGTTCCTGCTGGTCCTGGGCGCTGGCGTGATGATCACGACGCTGCTGACCAGCTTCGGCACGTGGGGGAGCAGCTCGCCCGGCTACACGGTGCTTGCCGAGGTGGCCGCCGCCGCCGCCAACATCGGGATGTACACGATCGGATTCCGCGTGCTGACGCCGAAGGTGGTACCGGTCCGCAGGCTCCTGCCAGGCGCGGTGCTCGCTGGGCTCGGCTGGACCGCACTCG
>DASUHI010000008.1:0-18631 GCA_036273575.1 Streptosporangiaceae bacterium
CATTGAGTAGTGCAATAGCGCTACGCAACCGATATGGTGTTTGGGTCCCGTTGAGCTGTGGTCTTGCGGCCACATATCGCTATTCACTGAGCAGGTCACGCGATTTCTTGACAGCAGGCGGAGTCATGGCAAGTGGGGGCGCGGCGGTGGTCAGCTCCCCGGCCTGCCTGACGAGCGGGCACAGTTGGCCTGAATGATCTTCCGACTCCTTACCAATATCGGCCGGTTGTGGACCGGTTCTGAGGTCTGGAGCAATGCTGCCATTCTCATGCATAACGACCGGATTGCCTGGGCCGGTCCGGCCGCGCAGCTCCCGCCGAGCCTGCCCGGCATCATCGACGACATCGTCGACGTCGACCATGTCGAGAACCTTGGCGGCGCCCTTGTCACGCCAGGCTTGATCGACGCCCACACCCATCCCGTCTACGCCGGGAACCGGTGGGCGGAACTGGCGATGAAGTCGGGCGGCTCGTCGATGACGGAGATCGTGTCCGCGGGCGGCGGGCTGACCTCGACGGTGACCGTGACCAGGGGGACCGACCCGTGGACGCTGTGCAACCACGTCAGGGGCCGGTTGCGGGACTGGCTGATGAGCGGCACCACGACCATCGAGGCCAAGACCGGCTACCACCTGACCAGGGACGGCGAGCTGGCCGACGTGCGGCTGCTGCGCTCGCTGGAGAGCGAATCCGGCATGCCGCGCGTGCACGTGACGTTCTTCGCCGCCCACGCGCTGCCGCCTGAGTTCTTCGGCCGCCGCAACGACTACGTGAACGCGGTGAGCGGCTGGTGCGGAGATGCCGCGACGGCGGGCGCAGACAGCATCGACGTGCACTGCGACGACGGGCATTTCAGCGAGCCTGAGTCGCGCTGGATCCTGAACGCGGGCCGCGCCGCCGGGCTGCTGCCGCGGCTCCACGCGGGCGGTGACTCCAGGCTCGGCGCGGCGAAGCTGGCCGCGGAGCTCGGCTGCGCGTCCGCGGACCTGCTGAACGGGGCGGACGACGACGACGTGGCCGTCCTCGCGAAGGCCGGCGTGACGGCGGTCGTGTGCCCGGCGAATACCCCGGAGAGCGGTCGCGTGCCGCCCGTGCGCGCGCTCCTCGACCGTGGCGTCACGGTCGCGCTGGGTTCTGGGCACTCACCGGGCACCAACGGGATCACCTCGATGCCGCTCGTGATCACGCTGGCCATCGCCAATCTCGGCATGAGCGTCACGGAGGCGCTGCGGGCGGCGACCGTGGGTGGCGCGCACGCGCTGCGTGCCCCCGACCGCGGCGCGATGACGCGCGGGCGGCTAGCCGACGTCGTCGCGTGGGACGCCGACCACGAAGGCGCCTTCGCGTGGTCCTACGGCTTGCGCCCTTACAAGGTCTGGCGCGGCGGCGAGCCGCTTCCGGTCTGAGGACATCGTGAGCGACGGCCCCGTGCCGGTTGCTGTCGTGACGGACTCGACCGCGAGCCTGCCCGCTGCCTGGGCGGCCGACGCGGCGCCGGCGGTTGTCCGGCTGACCGTTGTGCCGCTTCGGCTGCTCGCAGGCACGCTCGTCGCAGGTGACGACGAGCCGGGCGCGGCGGAGGCCGTCGAGAACGCGGCCGCTCGAGGCGAGCGGCTCACGACCGCGAGGCCGGCCCCCGCTCAGTTCGCGGCCGTGTACCAGGCGGCCGCGGATTCCGGTGCCCGCGCGGTGCTGTCGGTCCACGTGTCGGGGCTGCTGTCAGGGACGGTCAGCTCGGCGGCGCTGGCCGCCGCAGCCGCGCCCGTTCCGGTTCTGGTGCTCGACTCCCGCACCATCGGCTCCGGCCTCGGGCTCGTCGTGCTGGCCGCGCTCGCGGCTGCCAGGGCCGGCCGGGATCTCGACGCGGTGGCCGCGGCCGCTGGCGAGACGGCTGAGCAAGTCGGATCGTTCTTCGCAGTCGACCGGCCCGACGCGCTGCTGGCTGGCGGGCGGCTGCCAGCGGCAGAACTGGCTGCCGGCGGTGCGGCCGGGACCGGCGACGAGACGCCGAGGCTGGTCTCGCGCACCGTGCTGCGGATGAGCGCGGGCCGGATCGCTGCGGTTGGCCGGGTGCGGACGTGGGCGTCTGCGGCCCGGCTGCTCGCCGGCGCGGCAGCCGAGCTCGCCGCCACGCTGCCTTCGCCGCCCGTCGTGGTGGTCGACCACGTCGCGGCCGCAGAGCGGGCCGCCGCGCTGGCGGACCGGCTCGCCGCGGACGTGCCGCAGGCTGGCTGGGTGCCCGTGGTGGCGGCGGGCACCGCGATCAGGATCCACACCGGCCTCGGAATGCTCGGCGTCTCGGTGGCGCCGGTCCCCGCTGTCGGCTAGCTCTGGCATGCTGCGGTCATGCCTGCGAACGCCAAGCGAGCCGAGCCCGGCGCGCACGGTCGTGTTCCCGTCACGCTGATCGTCGGCGACGAGGAGCTCCTCGTCGAGCGTGCCGTCGCCGCCGTGCTCAGCGCGGGCCATCCGGCCGCCGGTTCACACGGTGGATCCGAGGGCGGCCCTGACGTGCACGACGTGCGCGGCGCCGACCTCACGGAAGGTGAACTCGCGATGCTGACCGCGCCGTCCCTGTTCGGCGGCGACTGCGTGGTGGTCATCAGGGCGGCTCAGGACGCCAACAGCGCTGTGGCGGCCGAGATCGGCCAGCTCGCCGCGTCGGTGCCTGACGAGGTCTCACTGGTGGTCACCCACGCCGGCGGTGCGAAGGGGAAGGCCCTGCTCGCCGCCCTCGGCAAGGCGGGGGCAAAGCGGATCGACTGCCCGAGCGTCCGCAGGTTCGGCGAGCGGATGGACTTCTTGCGCAAGGAACTCGCCAGGGCTGGCCGCAAGGCCGACGACAGCGGGCTGCGCGGGCTGATCGACGCCGTCGGGACCGACCTCAGGGACCTGGCGGCGGCATGTGATCAGCTGGTGTCCGACACGACCGGGGTGATCAACGCTCAGGTCGTCGCCAAGTACTGGCGCGGCAGGGCAGAGGCGAGCGGTTTCAGCGTGGCCGACCGGGCGCTGGAAGGCAACCTCGCCGAGGCGCTCGCCCAGCTTCGCTGGGCGCTGGCGATCGGCACGGCGCCCGTCCTGATCACCAGCGCGCTGGCGCGCGGGATCAGGACCCTCGGGCAGGTCGGAACGGCCAGGGGAAAGAGTGCCGACGCGCTGGCCACCGAGCTCGGGATGCCAGCGTGGAAGGTCGACAAGGTGCGCCAGCAGTTGCGCGGCTGGAGCGCGGGCGGGCTGACCAGGGCGCACTCTGCCGTCGCGCAGGCCGATGCGGAAGTCAAGGGAGAAGGAGCGAGCGCAGGCTTCGCGCTCGAGCGCGCGGTGCGGGTGATCGTGGCCTCGCGCTCCGGCCAAAGGTAGCGGCGTGCGCCGCTGGGCCAGGCCGGATCAGGCGTTCAGCGAGGCGGCGTGCTTGGCGAGGGCCGACTTGCGGTTGGCGGCCTGGTTCTTGTGGATGACGCCCTTGCTGGCAGCCTTGTCGAGCTTGACGTAGGCCGCGCGCAGCGCCTCGGACGCCTTCTCGGCGTCACCGGAGTCGGCAGCCGCGCGGAAGTTGCGGACGGCGGTCTTCAGCGAAGACTTGACGGCCTTGTTGCGCTGCCTGGCCTTCTCGTTCTGCTTGTTGCGCTTGATCTGTGACTTGATGTTCGCCACGCGTAAGCCTCGCTACGTTTCTCGTTGGTGGTCATCGGTATGCCCGGCGCTAGCCGAAGGCGCGGTCGCGCGCCCGGCGCGAGAGGTGCGGACATGCGGGCAACCGGCAAAGGATATCCGAGATCGGCCCGCCTGCTCAAACTGAGCTCCAGAGCGGGGCTGGCGTGGGCATCGGCCGGGGCGTGCGACCATAGACGGCGAGAGCGAGTTCCCTGCGGGGGGAGGGTTCCGACCCCGCTGCCATGAGCGAGAGGCTCCCGGCGGCCGTGCATGGGGGAAACCTACACCGAGCGGATTACCGTGCCACAGATGTCCGATCCGTCCCGAGCGCCAGCACCGGCCGGCGGCTTGCTGCCTGAGCCGTCGCGGACCGATCAGGCGGTGATCAGGAACTTCTGCATCATCGCGCACATCGACCACGGCAAGTCGACGCTCGCTGACCGGATGCTCCAGCTCACCGGCGTAGTGGGGGACCGGCAGATGCGCGCGCAGTACCTGGACCGGATGGACATCGAGCGCGAGCGCGGCATCACGATCAAGAGCCAGGCCGTCCGGCTGCCGTGGCGCGGCAGTGACGGCCAGAACTACGTGCTCAACCTCATCGACACGCCAGGCCACGTCGACTTCTCCTACGAGGTGTCCAGGTCGCTCGCCGCGTGCGAGGGCGCGATCCTGTTGGTCGACGCCGCGCAGGGGATCGAGGCGCAGACCCTGGCCAACCTGTATCTCGCGCTCGACGCCGACCTGCAGCTGATTCCCGTGCTGAACAAGATCGACCTGCCGGCCGCGCAGCCAGAGAAGTACGCCGCCGAGCTCGCCAAGATCATCGGGTGCGAGCCAGGCGAGGTGCTCCAGGTTTCGGCCAAGACCGGCGAGGGCGTCGCCGACCTGCTGAACGCCGTCGTCGCCCAGGTGCCCGCGCCGTCAGGGAACCTGGACGCTCCGGCCAGGGCCATGATCTTCGACTCGGTCTACGACACCTACCGTGGCGTGGTCACGTACGTGCGGATGGTCGACGGCCGGCTGTCACGGCGCGAGCGCACGCTGATGCTGTCCACCAGGGCGGTGCACGAGACGCTGGAGGTCGGCGTCATCTCGCCGGAGCCTGTCCCGTCTGACGGCCTGGCCGCCGGCGAGGTCGGGTACCTGATCACTGGCGTCAAGGATGTCAGGCAGGCGCGGGTCGGCGACACGGTGACGAGCGCGGCCCGGCCAGCGTCCCAGCCGCTGGCCGGGTACGCGAACCCGAAGCCGATGGTCTTCTCCGGCCTGTATCCGGTCGACGGCGACGAGTACCCCGACCTGCGGGATGCCCTGGACAAGCTGCGGCTCAACGACGCGTCGCTGGTGTACGAGCCAGAGACGTCGACCGCGCTCGGGTTCGGCTTCCGGTGCGGGTTCCTCGGCCTGCTGCACATGGAGATCATCAGGGAGCGGCTGGAGCGCGAGTTCGACCTGTCGCTGATCTCCACGGCGCCGAACGTGGTCTACCGGGTCCTGATGGACTCGGGCGCCGAGGTAGTCGTGACGAACCCGAGTGAGTTCCCCAGCGGGCCAGGCGGGGTCGCGACACAGACCGGCGTGATCGCGGCCGGCAAGATCAGCCAGGTATTCGAGCCGGTGGTGCGCGCTACGGTGCTGGCGCCGTCGGATTACATCGGGCCGATCATGGAGCTGTGCCAGTCCCGCCGGGGCGCGCTGATCAGCATGGAGTACCTGTCGGCCGACCGCGTCGAGATCAGGTATACGATGCCGCTCGCGGAGATCATCTTCGACTTCTTCGACCAGCTCAAGTCGAGGACCAGGGGCTACGCGTCGCTGGACTACGAGCCGGCCGGCGAGCAGGAAGCGGACCTCGTCAAGGTCGACATCTTGCTGCAGGGCCAGCCGGTGGATGCGTTCAGCCAGATCGTGCACGCTGACAAGGCGCGCGAGTACGGCCTCGCGATGACCTCGCGTCTGAAGGAGCTGATCCCTCGCCAGCAGTTCGAGGTGCCGATCCAGGCTGCCGTCGGCGCCAGGATCATCGCCAGGGAGAACATCAGGGCGCTGCGCAAGGACGTGCTCGCCAAGTGCTACGGCGGCGACATCACGAGGAAGCGCAAGCTGCTCGAGAGGCAGAAGGAAGGCAAGAAGCGGATGAAGACGATCGGCCGCGTCGACGTTCCGCAAGAGGCCTTCGTCGCCGCGCTCACGGCCGAGCAGGGCGGCGACAAGCGGTCATGACGGCCACCTGTCAGCGGGGCAGTCAGGACGCCGCACCCCAGAGTGCCAGGGCCGCGATGATCGCGATGATCGGGCCGAGCACGCCCACATAGCCCAGCACGAGCCCGGCCGTCGCCATGCCGCTGCCCGCCTCGCCGGTCTGCCTGATCTGACGCCTGGCCACGTGGCCGAAGACGATCGCCGGGACGCCTGCCAGGAACCAGAAGAAGACCTGGGCGAGGCCGCAGACCAGCGACGCGACGGCCATCTGGTTGGTTCTCGGCAGCGTTGACGGGGGCGAGCCAGGCCGGTACGGCACCGGCTGGCGCAGGTCGGCCGTCAGGGCACCGAGCTGGTCGTAGGTCTTGGCTTGCATCAGGCTGGTCGACCGCGCGTCGAACTCGTCCCAGGTCAGCCTGCCGTCCGCGTAGGCTGCCTGCAGCAGCGTGTGCACGCCATCGCGGTCGGCATCCGTCGCCCGCATCGACCCGTAACTACCAGCAGTCATCGGTCCCGTCCCCATAGGCATCGTGCGGGTGAAACTCAGTTCCCAGATTAACCCCAGTCTCGGCTAACCTGCGGACATGACCGCCGCTCGGATTGTCTCGGTGAACTCGGGCAAGGTCGCCGGCCTGGTCATCGCCGGCCGCCCGCAGGTGAGCGCCATCGACAAGCGCCCGGTCGGCGGCGCGGTCCGCGTGCACCGGCTCGGCCTGGCGGGCGACGAGCACGGCGACACAGTGAACCACGGCGGGCTCGATCAGGCCGTGTACGCCTACGCCAGGGAGGACCTGGACTGGTGGACCGAGCGGCTCGGCCGCGAGCTGCGGGACGGCGAGTTCGGCGAGAACGTCACCACCGCGGGCCTCGACGTCAGCGGGGCGCTGATCGGCGAGGTCTGGCGGATGGGCGAGAGCGTCGTGCAGGTCACGTCGCCGCGGATTCCCTGTGAGACGTTCAAGGCGTGGACGGGCGAGGACCGCTGGGTGCGGCGGTTCGCCGCTGGCGGGCGTCCCGGCGCGTACCTGCGCGTGCTGACCGAGGGCGAGATCCGCGCCGGGGATGACGTCGAGGTGCTGTCCAGGCCTGACCAGCGGGTGACCGTGGCCGAGTCCATGCTGGCCTACTACGGCGACCCTGCTCTGATGCGGACGCTGCTTACCGTGCCGGGGCGAGGAGCGAAGTGGGACCAGATCGCGCTGCGCGTGCTCGGCAGGGCGACGGCGTGCTCGCGCCGCTGGCCCGACCCCGACGGCGAGCCCGGAGCGGCTGAGCATGCCAGGCGCACCGCCGGAGGGGACGCCCGTGCCGCCGGACGGCGGGCTTCCCGCTGGCGCGCTCGACCAGCTAGACGCGATGTTGTTCGGAATCTATGTGCATGTGCCTTTCTGCGCGTCCCGGTGCGGCTACTGCGATTTCAACACCTACACCGCGGCCGAGTTGGGAGGGGGTGCGTCCAGGGACAGCTACGCCGGCCTCGCGGTCGCGGAGATAGCCATGGCGCGCAAGGTGCTGGGGCACGCGGCACCGCAGGTCAGCACCGTCTTCTTCGGAGGCGGCACGCCGACGCTGCTGCCGCCGGCCGACCTGGCCGCCATCCTGCGCGCGATCGACGCTGAGTTCGGCCTGGCCGCTGGTGCCGAGGTGACGACCGAGGCGAACCCGGAGAGCGTGGACGAGCGGGTGCTGGCTGAGCTGTGGGAGGCGGGCTTCACGAGGATCTCGCTCGGGATGCAGAGCGCGGCCGAGCACGTGCTCGCCGTCTTGGACCGCGCGCACTCGCCAGGCCGCGCCGAGCAGTGCGTGACGTGGGCCAGGTCAGCCGGCTTCGAGCATGTCAGCCTCGACCTGATCTACGGCACCCCAGGCGAGACCGCCGGGGACTGGGAGCGCTCGGTTCGCAGCGCGATCAGCGCCGGTCCCGACCACATCTCCGCCTACGCGCTGATCGTCGAGGATGGCACCAGGCTGGCCGCGCGGATCAGGCGGGGCGAGCTGCCTGCGCCCGACGACGACGCCATGGCCGACAGCTACCTCGCGGCCGACGAGATGCTCGGCGCGGCCGGCTTGCGCTGGTACGAGGTCTCCAACTGGGCCAGTCAGCCGGAGGCCGCCTGCCAGCACAACGTCCTGTACTGGACAGGCGGTAACTGGTGGGGCGTCGGGCCAGGCGCGCACAGCCACGTCGGCGGCACCCGCTGGTGGAACGTCAGGCACCCGTCAGCCTATGCGGGCCGGATCGCGGCAGGAGTCAGCCCCGGCCAGGCCAGGGAGGTGCTGACGAGCGCCGAGCGCAGAACCGAGCGGATCATGCTGGAGACCAGGCTCGCGTCGGGCTGCCAGGTCAGCGTCCTCGGCGAGGCGGGCAGGCGCGCGGCAGCATCCGCGGTGGCCGACGGCCTCGCCGATCCTGTCGCGTTCGAGGCTGGCCGGGTGGTGCTCACGCCGGCTGGCCGGCTGCTCGCCGACGCGGTGATCCGCGGCCTGACGGAGTAGCCAGCGGCTCCCGTGGTAGCTCCCGCAGTGACTTGACCGGCGTGTCACAGTATCGTTCGGCCATAGACTTGGCACTCGGGCTACCCGAGTGCCAGGGGAGGTGAGGAGTGCTAGACGACAGGAAGCTGGCGGTGCTGCGGGCCATCGTCGAGGATTACGTCTCCACCAACGAGCCCGTCGGCTCCCGCGCGCTCGTCGAACGGCACAATCTGGACGTTTCCCCCGCGACTATCCGCAACGACATGGCGGTGCTCGAGGAGCAGGGCTACATCGTCCAGCCGCACACCAGCGCGGGCCGGATTCCCACCGACAAGGGCTACCGGCTGTTCGTGGATAAGCTGTCCGCGATCAAGCCGTTCTCGACCGCGGAGCGGCGCGCGATCGAAACGTTCCTCGCAGGCGCCTACGACCTCGACGACGTGGTCATGCGCACGGTCAGGCTGCTCGCGCAGCTGACCCGCCAGGTGGCGGTCGTCCAGTACCCCTCGCTCAGCAAGTCCGCCGTCCGGCACGTGGAGCTGGTGCCGCTGGTTGAGCGGCGCCTGCTCGTGGTCCTGATCACCGACACCGGCCGCGTGGAGCAGCGCGTGGTTGATGTGCCGACCAGCTATGACGAAGATTCGATCATGCACCTCCGCGCGGTGCTCAACGCGTGCCTTGACGGGCGCAAGCTCACCGATATCGCGACAATCGTCGCCGACCTGCCAGGCCGGGTCGATCCGCGGGAACGTCCTAACGCCGCCGCGGTGTTCTCAGTGATATTGGAAACGCTCGTGGAACGGCACGAGGAGAAGGTCATCGTAGGCGGGGCGTCGAACCTGACCGCCGCTGACTTCTCGCAGGGCCTTCGCGAGGTGCTCGAAGCTCTGGAGGAACAGGTCGTCCTGATGCGGCTGCTCGGAGAGACCGAGGACCAGACGTCGGTTACCGTCAGGATCGGCGCGGAGAACGATGTGCTGGGCCTGCGCACGGCGTCGGTGGTGGCGACCGGCTACGGCTCGGCCGACCGGCCGCTCGCCAAGCTCGGCGTGGTGGGCCCGACGAGGATGGACTACCCAACAGCGATGGGGGCGGTGCGCGCGGTGGCACGGTATACCGGTCAGATCCTGGCGGAGTCGTAGGGGATGAGCGTGACGACCGACTACTACGCCGTGCTCGGCGTGCGCCGGGACGCGAATGCCGAGGAGATCAAGAAGGCATACCGGCGCCTGGCGCGCGAGCTGCACCCCGACGTGAACCCCGACCCGGTCACGCAGGAGCGGTTCAAGGAGATCACTCAGGCCTACGAGGTGCTCTCCGATCCTGAGAAGCGGCAGATGTACGACCTGGGCGGGGACCCGTTCGCCCAGGCGGGCGGCGCCGCGGGCTTCGGCGCCGGGTTCCCGTTCAGCGACATCATGGACGCCTTCTTCGGCGGTGGCCAGGCCGCTCGCGGCCCGCGGAGCAGAGCGCGCCGCGGCCGTAACGCCACGATCAGGGTCGACCTTGACCTGTCAGAGTGCGTCTTCGGCGCGACCAGGGAGCTGACCGTGGACACCGCCGTGGTGTGCCCGACCTGCTCCGGCGAAGGCAGCGCGCCTGGTACCCACCCGACGACGTGCGAGGTGTGCAACGGCAGGGGCGAGGTCAGCCAGGTCACCAGGTCCTTCCTCGGCCAGGTGATGACGTCGCGGCCGTGCCCTGGCTGCGGCGGGTTCGGCACCGTGATCCGGCGGCCGTGTCCTGAGTGCGACGGCGACGGGCGGGTGCGAACCAGGCGAACCGTCAAGGTGCGGATCCCTGCCGGTGTCGAGGATGGCACGCACATCCAGCTGGCCGGCGAGGGCGAGATCGGCCCGGGCGGCGGCCCGCCAGGTGACCTGTTCCTCGAGATCGTGCAGCGGCCGCATCAGATCTTCGAGCGACACGGCGACGACCTTCACTGCACGCTGACGATCCCGATGACCGCTGCCGCGCTCGGGGCGACGCTGCAGATCCAGACGCTGGACGGTCCGGCGAACATCGACATCAGGCCGGGAACCCAGTCCGGCCACGCCATCCCGCTGTACGGCCAGGGTTCCTCGCACTTGCACGGACCTGGCCGCGGCGACCTGATGATCCACGTGACCGTCGAGACGCCGGTCAAGCTGGAACCCGAGCAGGAGGAGCTGCTCAGGCAGCTGGCAAGCATGCGCGGCGAGGAGTCGCCGCCCGGCAAGTTCGCGCCGGGGGAGCAGGGGTTCTTCTCCCGGCTGCGGGATGCCTTCAACGGCCGGTAGCAGGCCGCCGGTCTTCCTCGGCGACGCCGCCAGGATCGAGGCGGCCGGAGGCCCGGGCGGCCGGTTCACGCTGGCCGGGGCGGAGGGCAGGCACGCCAGCACGGTGCGCCGGCTCGCGCCAGGCGAGCGCGTCGACGTGACCGACGGGGCTGGCCTGCTTGCCGAGTGCGCGGTGGCCGCGGCGAGGTCTGGCGCGGGCGAGCTGGACCTGGAGGTGCTCGGGCTGCGCCGCGAGTGCCCGCCTGCCTGCCTGGTCACGGTCGTCCAGGCGATACTCAAGGGCGACCGCGGCGAGCTCGCCGTCGAGCTGATGACCGAGGTCGGGATCGACACGATCGTGCCGTGGGCCGCGGAACGGTCGATCGCCAGGTGGCGGCCAGGACGCGAGGACAAGGCGCTCAGCCGGTGGCGGACGGCAGCGCGGGAGGCGGCCAAGCAGGCACGCCGGAACAGGTTCCCCGAGGTCACACCCCAGGCCACGACGATAGACGCGGCGGCCCTTGTGGCTTGCGCTGACCTTGCGCTGCTGCTCGACGCGCAGGCGGGTCAGCGGCTCGCCGCGACGGCACTGCCCGCGGCTGGCCAGATCGTGCTCGTCGTGGGCCCGGAAGGCGGGATCGGCCCGGCCGAGTACGCCGACCTGACCGCGGCGGGCGCGCACCCGGTGCGGCTCGGCCCCACGGTGCTGCGGGGCTCGACCGCGGGAGCCGTCGCAGGGGCGCTGGTGCTCAGCGGGTGCGGCAGGTGGGCAGCGGACTAAGCCGCGCTGGTCTTGGGCAGGCTGATCTGGCTCGGACAGGTCGGTCCGAGCCTCACGGGCACGACGAGCTTGCATCGCCCGAGGATGGCTGCGGTGTCCGTGGCGCCTTCGGCGTCGAGAACCGCGGCAGCGGGTGCGCCAGCTGCTGAGCCGACATGCTGTCAGCAGGGGCAGACTGGCTCGCCTGTCCTCCGTTGGGGGTGCCGGTGGGCGTCGGCGTGTCGCTCGGCGAGCCTGTGCCCGTGCCTGAGCTGCTGCTCGGCGGGCTGGGTGACGGCGACGATGAGGTGGAGGTCGGCGTGCCGGTCGGCGACGGGGAGGAGGGCGTGGGCGACCCGCTCGATGTCGCCGTCGCGGACCCGGAGCCCGCCGTGCAGGTTGCCGACGCGCTGACCACGCCGGTACCGCCCTGGCTGATCGGGCCGCTACTGCCGTTGACGCCGCCGTGATTCGCCGACGACGGCCTGCTGCTCGAGGAGCCCGCGGGCGCCGGGCCGGAGTTGCCTGACGTGTTGATGAGGGTCGGCGGCAGGGCCGTGATCGCCCAGGACGCGCCGACGACGACCAGCAGCCCGGTGGCCACCGCTGCGGCGGGCCGCAGCCATGCGACCCAGCCCACTGCGCCCTGCTCTGGGCGGAACCGGTCCACGACCGCACCGTAGGCGTACCTGATCCGGATTCCCGCGGGCTCGACGAACCTGATGGCCGTGCTCAGCGCCGCGAGCAGGGCGGTCAGGTACCTGGTGCTCCAGCCGGCCCAGCCAGCGGGCGTGACCGGTGCCGGCGGCCCCGCGGCGATCTTGGTGCGGATCCTGTCGAGCCCGTCCCCGGCCGGCTCGATGGTGTCGGCGGCCATCTGCAACGCTCTCCGCAGCGTCTGCTCGAGCGCGTGTTGGCGGGGGTCAGGACGACGATGGCTCATGCCTCACGCTCCAGCACGGTGCGCATCGCAGCCATGGCGCGCGAGGTGTGGCTCTTGACAGCGCCCCTCGTGATGCCCATCGCGCCGGCGATCTGCGCCTCGGACAGGTCGCCGTAGAACCGCAGCACGACGACCTCGCGCTGTCGTTCGGGGAGTGAGCGCAGGGCGGCGATCACCGATGAGCGCTCGATCAGCGCGAGCGCGCCGTGCTCGGCGCTCGGCATGTCGGGCGGCGGCTTGGGCGCGTTGCGGTCGACCACGACCCTGTGCCGCAGGACCGAGCGGGCCCGGTTGACCACTGCGGCGCGCAGGTAGGAGAGCGTCTTCTCGCTGTCACGCAGCCGGTGCATACCGGCATGCAAGGCGACAAACGAGTCCTGCACGACTTCCTCCGCGGTAGCGATGTCATGGACGAGCAACGTCGCCAGGCGCACGAGCGACCGGTAGTGCGCGCCGTAAATCTCCGTTATGACCGCATCCGCGTCGACTGCGTGGCCGAGTTGGCTTCGGTCACCGGCCTGGCTCCCGTTGCTGGCAGCGTCCTGGTTTCCGTTGCTGGCAGACCCGTCATGACGTGGATCTGCCGTGACCGGCCCCAGCGCCGTGGCCGCCACTAGGGTTTCGGTCACCTTGTCTTGACGCGCGGCCATGCCGCTAGGTTCACGTACTGTCATCACAAGATGTAGCGCGGGACCCTCGCGCACTGCCTCGCATCACGAATCCCACGCTCCAAACGCACCCAATCCGACCCAGCCGCACCATCACGGGCGCCAGACCGTGCCCCGGCACCGGCTTCGGGCAACCAAAAGGCCAGCCCTTACCGGGCAGCAGGGTCCAGGTCGCCCGTATATCCGCGTGCCTCAGGCACCGAGTCAGGCTCGCGGCGCGCTGGAGGTTAGCAGTGTTGCAACCATATATGTCGCCGGCCGCCGGAGCACGTCACACGTTAGTATCGGCCCGTGTCTGACTGCCTATTCTGCAGAATCGTTGCTGGCGAGGTGCCTGCAACCCGCGTGCTGGAATCAGAACGCACCTTCGCATTTCGCGACATCAATCCGCAGGCTCCTATTCATGTGCTCGTCATTCCCAAACCGCACTATCCTGACCTCGCGGGGCTCGCAGGCGCGCAGGACGGGCTGCTTGCCGAGGTAGCGGCGCAAGCTCACGAGGTTGCGGTCAGTGAGGGCATTGCCGGGACCGGTTATCGCGTTGTCTTCAATACAGGCAGTCACGCCGGCCAGACGGTGGGTCACGCGCACGCTCACGTACTCGGTGGCCGCCCGATGGGGTGGCCGCCGGGATGAGGAACCCACGATGAGGCGGGGGTATTGAAGAAGAATCCAGTCGCAAGTCAGGACGAGCGGCAGGCGGGCGGTGCGACGTCGCTGCGGATCGTGATCCCTGAACCGCATTCGATGGTCAGCCTGCTCGGATCTCGCGACGAGCTGCTCCAGGTCATCGAAGCCGAGTTCGACTCCGACATCCACGTCCGCGGCAACGAGATCACGGTGACGGGCTCGGCGCCCGAGGCAGCGATCATCGGTGAGCTGTTCGAGGAGCTGACCACGCTGATCGCCAGCGGCACCGAGGTTACAGCCGAGGTGGTGCAGCGCAGCGTCGCGATGCTGCGAAGGAAGTCGGGAGCTCGCCCCGCTGACGTGCTGACGCTGGACATCCTGTCCAGCAGGGGCAGGACGATCCGCCCCAAGACGCTGAACCAGAAGCGCTACGTCGACGCCATCGACAAGCACACGATTGTGTTCGCGATCGGCCCCGCGGGAACGGGGAAGACCTACCTGGCGATGGCCAAGGCGGTGAAGGCGCTGCAGGCCAAGGACGTCAACCGGATCATCCTCACCAGGCCGGCGGTCGAAGCCGGGGAGCGGCTCGGGTTCTTGCCGGGAACGCTGTACGAGAAGATCGACCCGTACCTTCGGCCGCTCTACGACGCGCTGCACGACATGGTCGACCCTGACTCGATCCCGCGGCTGCTGGCCGCCGGGACGATCGAGATCGCGCCGCTCGCCTACATGCGCGGCAGGTCGCTCAACGACTCGTTCATCATCCTGGATGAGGCGCAGAACACCTCGGCAGAGCAGATGAAGATGTTCCTGACCAGGCTCGGCTTCGGCAGCAAGATCGTCGTGACCGGCGACGTGACGCAGGTCGACCTGCCTGCCGGCCAGGTCAGCGGCCTGCGCGTGGTCGAGGACGTCCTTGACGGGGTGCCCGACGTCTACTTCTGCAAGCTGACCGCGCACGACGTCGTTCGGCACCGGCTGGTGGCTGACATCGTGGACGCGTACGCCCGCTATGACGCGGCGCGGGCGACGGCCGAGGCGAGCCGGCTGCCCGCCAGCAGGGCGCGGCGCGACGCCAGCAGGAACCGGTGACCGCTATCACGGGCATACCTGTGATCATGCTGAACAAAACTCGGGAGCTGGCGTGAGCATCGAGATCGCCAACGAGTCCGGGGTGATCGTGGACGAGGCCGGGCTCGCCGGGCTCGCGAGGCATGTGCTCGACGAGATGCGCGTGCATCCGCTCGCCGAACTCTCGCTGCTGCTCGTGGACGAGCCCGCGATGACCGAGCTGCACGTCAGGTGGATGGGCGAGCAAGGTCCCACCGACGTGCTCGCGTTCCCGATGGACGAGTTGCGGCCGCCGCAGCCCGGCGGCGCGCACGTCGAGCACGGCGGCCCTGAGAGTGGGGGAATTCCTGGCCTGCTCGGGGACGTGGTGATCTGCCCGCAGATTGCCGCCGCCCAGGCAAGGCGCGCCAGGCACAGCGTGGCCGAGGAGATCAACCTGCTCGCCGCGCACGGCATCTTGCACCTGCTCGGCTACGACCACGCCGACGCCAAGGAACACGCGGCCATGTTCGCCTTGCAGGACAGGCTGCTGGCGTCGTGGAATTCCGGGCAGGCACCCGCCGAGAACGGCACGGCAGAGCACGGCGTGGGGCCAGGATAGGCGTGATGGGCTGGTTTCTGGTCGCGGCCGTGGCACTCGTACTGTTCGCTGGGCTCTGCGCGAGTGCCGACACGGCGCTGCTCCGGGTGTCCAGGGCCGGCGCGAAGGAGCTCGCGACGTCCGGCAAGGAGACGTCAGCGCCGCTGCAGGCGGTGCTCGCCGAGGTGCCGAAGTACATCGCCGTGCTGCTGCTCACCAGGGTCGCCGCCGAGCTGAGCGCGACGCTGATGGTGGGCGCCGTACTGCTGGACTGGGCGGCGCCGACCTGGCGTGCCTTCCTGATCACGGGCGGGATCATGACCGTGGTGGTCTATGTCGTTGCCGGCATCGTGCCGCGCACACTCGGCCGCAGGTACGCGACGACCGTGGCCGACACGGCGGCGTCTGTCATGCAGCCGATCGTGCGCCTGATGGGGCCCATCCCCGGCGTGCTGCTCGCGACCGGCCGGGCGCTCGGCAGGGACGGCAGCGAGCAGATGGGGCCGTCAGGGGAGGAAGAGGACCTCCGTGGCCTCGTCGACCTGCTCGAGCGCCGCCGGGTGATCGAGCCAGGCGAGCGGGCGATGATCCACTCGGTGTTCGAGCTCGGCGACACGATCGTGCGCGAGGTCATGGTGCCGCGCACCGACATGATCGTCGTGGAAACCGGCAAGACGCTGCGGCAGGCCCTGTCGCTGGCGCTGCGCAGCGGCTTCTCCAGGATCCCCGTGATAGGCGAGAACCTCGACGACGTGATCGGCATCGCCTACCTCAAGGACATCGTGACCAGGGGCTACGAGTCCTCCGACACGCTGGCGTCCGAGCGGGTTGACGCCGTCATGCGGCCGGCCACCTTCGTCCCTGACAGCAAACCGGTGGATGACCTGCTGGCCGAGATGCAGGCCAGGCAGACGCATGTCGCCATCGTGATCGACGAATACGGCGGCACGGCGGGACTGGTGACGATCGAGGACATCCTCGAGGAGATCGTCGGCGAGATCGCCGACGAGTACGACCAGGAGAGCCCGCCGGTGGAGTGGCTGAGCGACGACTACGCCAGGGTCACGGCAAGGTTGTCGGTTGACGAGCTCGCCGAGCTGTTCGGCGTGCGGATCGAGGTCGAGGACGTGGAGACCGTGGGCGGGCTGCTCGCGCAGCGGCTCGGCCGGGTTCCGATCGCCGGCTCGACGGCGACGGTCGCAGGACTGCGGCTCACGGCCGAGAGCCTCGCCGGCCGGAGGAACAGGATCAGCACCGTGACCGTCCAGCGGCTCGGCCCGCCAGAGCCCGCGAGCGCCCGCGAGCCCATGGAGTCCAGGCAGGTCGCCAACGGCCCGGCGGCAACGACCAGCGAAGCAGGTTCCGGCGCCAGCGCGGACGGGTCGGCGGAAGGAGCCGCCGGCCAGCGGGAGGCGAGCAACGGGCTGGCCAGGACCGAGGCGGGCCCCGACCAAGGGCGCCCTAGCGGGCGCGGCTGAGCCTGCGCAACAGCACCCAGGCCACGATCGCGATGATCACCAGGCCGGCGAGCGCGAGCGCCGCGACGGCGGCGATGGCCCTCTTTGACACCGGCGGCGCCGGCGCCGGAGCGGCGTAGTTGCAGGACGTCGACGGCCTGAGGTTCTGGGTGGCCGCGTGCGCCGCGCCGGTTCCCGCCGCGGCGAACGCGACGACGTTCTGGGCGCACGCCGCGAGCAGCAGCCCGTCGCCGACGCCCGGGGTGGGGAAGTGGTTCGCGGGGACGCCGATGTGCGCCTGCTTCCTGGACTTGCCGGTGGCCGGGTCGAGCCCGTACAGGTTGCCGTCCTGCCCGATCGTCCAGACCAGGCCTGCCGCGATGATCGGCGGGCCGCCGCCGGTTCCTGACTTCCACAGCAGGCGCAGCCGCGGCGGCGAGGCGCTCGCTCTGACGGCGACGATGCCGCTGAGGCACGGCAGGAACACGGTCATACCTGATACGGCCACCCCGCCGTCGACGTCGGCGTCGCAGGCTGACGCCAGCCTGGCTTGCTCTCCGCCGACCCCGCCTAGATGCCCGCCGTCGAGCAGGAACACCCGGCCCGACTTGCCAGCCTGGACGACCTGGCCGCTGGGGAGCAGGGCTGGCACGGCAGAGAAGTCGATGTCGCCGGCGTTGTCGGCCGGCCACGAGCGAGGCGCCCAGTACTGCAGCAGCCTGAGCGACGGCGACAGCTCGAGGGTCCCGTCGCTGTTGTCGTACGGGTGACCAGGCGAGGTGATCGTGCTGTTGCCCGTGCTGACCCACAGGTTGCCGTCGCCGTCGACGGCGGGCGCCGCGCCGCCCATCCAGATCGCGCCCTTGGACGTATCGCTGGCGGCCGCCACGGTGAAGAAGGACGGAGTCCCGCCCGCCTCGGGAACCGCGACGAGCCGCCCGCGGTAGGTGGAGCAGTCGCCGAAGTTGCCGCCGAATCCGAACAGCACGCTCCCGCGCGTCAGCGTCAGCCCGGTTCGCTGCAGGATCGCCGCCGGGTCCTGGCCTGGCGGGTCGACCCGGCGGGTCAGCATGGGCCGGCCCGTCCTGGTATCCAGGCCGACCAGGACATGCGCCGGGTGGCCGCCGGTGAGCTCATCGGCCACGACGAAGATCTCGTGCTTGGCGGGATCGATCACTGGCGTGCCCGTGATCCCGACGGTCGGCGTGATGTTGCCGCACGCCAGCGAGCTGGCCGGAACGGGCTTGCCGATATGCCGCGACCACCGCACCGCGCCGGTCGCCGCCGACAGCGCGTAGACGGTGTTGTTCTCGGTGGCCACGTAGACCAGGCGACCGAGCACCAGCGGCTGGCCATAGATGTGCCCGTCGAGATTCGGCGATGTCCACGCGCGGGCGCGGACGTTGACCGATCTGACGGCCCGGGCGTTGCCTGAGCCCGCCGGGTCGCCGTGGTAGAGGGTCCAGGAGCCTGAGTGCGCAGGCAACGGTGAAGCGTCGGAGGCTCTTGCCGATCCAGCGCCTGTTATCGCAAGCGAGGTGGCCAGCGCCGAGGCGCCCGCGAGCATCGTGCACGAGAGCCTCAGGTTTCTGGTCTCGAATTTTCTGGTCATCTTTGCTCGCATTCGCCGCATTGATCACGGCGACTAGGAACCATCTGCTGAACACCAACAGCTTTCGGAGCCACCCGTTGCCTCAGGTCACGATTCAATATCGGTAACCTGATGGCAGGTGGCCCGCGGGACCGCAGACGTCAAGCACGTCACAGATGTCTGAAGTGGACAAATCCCCCATAGGGAGGAACGTTCATGCGCCGGACACTCGTAGCCCTGCTGGCCGCTGCTGCCGCCTTCATGGCAGAAGGACCCGCGTTCGCCTCAATACCGGCCCATCCTAAGTGGCGATCATCCCACCCATTCGCCGCCT
>DASUHI010000009.1:0-9389 GCA_036273575.1 Streptosporangiaceae bacterium
ATGTCGCTCGGCACGGCGCCGTCCACGAGGTGCGGCAGGTGGACGACTGGCCACTCCAGCCCCTTGGCCGAGTGGACGGTGGAGATGACCAGGTAGTCCTCGTCCAGCCTGGGCGGGCCGGCCAGGTCGGACGCCGACGCCGGCGGGTCGAGCGCGAGCTCCACGAGCGCGTCGTGCAAGGACGGGCGGGTGGCCGCGGCGTCGGTCAGGCGCTGCAGGTCGGCGATCCTGGCGGCGGCGTCGGTGTACCTGGCCCGCAGCGGCCGGTCGAGCGCGGCGAGGACGGCGGCCGCCTGTTCTGCGGTCCCGGCGAGCAGGGCAGCCTCTGCGAGGCTGTGCAGGGTTGCGGCCAGCTCTTCCCGTGACCTGGCTGGCGCCGCCGCGACGGCCTCGTTCCTCCGGCTGAGGACCGCGGGCTCGGTCAGGTCGAGCGCCGCGCTTATGCGCCTGGCGTGCGCGGACCCAATGCCGTCATGCAGCTTGAGCACGCGGAACCAGGCGACGTCGTCGGCCGGGTTCGTGATCACCCGGAGAGCGGCGAGGAGGTCACGCACGTGGGCAGCCTCGGTGAAACGCAGGCCGCCGTACTTGACATACGGGATGCCGCGGGCGGAGAGCTCGATCTCAAGCACGTCGCTGTGATGCGCGGAGCGGACGAGCACGGCCTGGTCGCGCAAGTCGGTCCCGGACTCGCGGGCCTCGAGCACCCGGGCGCAGATCTGCGTCGCCTGCGTGGCCTCGTCGTAACACCGGACGAGACTGGGCAGCGCGCCCGCAGTCCTGGTCGCGCTTAGTTCAAGCTCAAGGCCTGGTGCCTGCGGACGGATCACGTTCGCGAGCCGCAGCACGGGCTGCCTGCTCCGGTAGTTCACCGACAGCCGCACGACCGCGAGGCCAGGGAAGTCGGCGTGCAGCCGGCGCAGGTGCTCAGGGTCAGACCCGCGGAAGCCGTAGATGGACTGCGCGTCGTCGCCGACACAGGTCAGCCCGGAGCCGTCGGGCCGCAGCAGCCGCACGATGTCGGCCTGCACGGCGTTGACGTCCTGGTACTCGTCGACCAGCACCGCGTCGAACATCCCGCTCAGCACCGGCCCCGCCGCGGCGTCACCGAGCGCGGCGCGCCAGAGCAGCAGCAGGTCGTCGAAGTCGACCAGGCCGTGCGCGCGCTTGTGCGCGACGTAGGCGCGGAACATGTCCGAGAGCTGGCTGGTGAAGTGGGTGCACCAGGGGTACCCGGCTCTGACCACGTCAGCGACCGTCTTCTGGGTGTTCACGCACCTGGTGTAGATGTCGGCGCAGACGCCGGCCCGCGGTGTCCGCCGCTCGGTGCTGATCAGCCCGTGGTTGCCGCGCAGCACGTCGAACACGTCGCTGACGTCGCCCGGATCGATGACCGTGAACTGCGGCGGCAGCGCGAACGCCTCGGCGTGCTGGCGGATGATCCGGTGCGCGATGGAATGGAAGGTGCCGCCGCTGATCCGCCCCGGCGGCGCCGTCTGGCCCGCCGATGCCTGGGCAGTGCCGATCGGGGAAGACAGCCTGGACAGCATCTCCTCGGCGGCGCGGCGCGTGAACGTCAGCAGCAGGATCCTGGCCGGGTCCATGCCCTGGTCGCGTAGCCATCTGGCGCGCGCGGCGAGCGTCCTGGTCTTCCCCGTTCCCGCACCGGCGAGCACGAGCAACGGCCCGGACGGCCACGTCACTGCACGCCGTTGTTCTTCGTCAAGACCTTCGAGCACCACGTCCGATTCGAACACGACGACGAATGTAACTGACCCCGGTGACATCGTAGGCTCAGCGAAATCGCCGTCAGCGCTGTGACGATCGGCGTCTACCTGTTCCGCAACACCGCGCCGCCCAGCTCACGGGACTGAGGTCGCGGCCGCGCGAAAGGCAGGCACGAAAGCCGGGGTCTGCGCGCGATAGTCGCGGTAGGCAGGCAGCGCGCAGGAGTATCAGTTCCTCGCACCTGGCGCGGTACACCTGCATGGCGCAGAGCACCGCCCAGCCCGCGTACGAAGCGATCGTCCCGGCGGCGAGCGCCAGCCCGAGAGCGGAGATCAGCTCGGCCGTGTACAGCGGATGGCGTACGAGGCGGTAGGGACCCCGGTCGGCAACGGTCCGCGCCTGGGCTATCACGGACACGTTCTTGCCGAGGTACCACAGCGACCAGATCGCACCCGTGGTGCCGGCCATCAGCAAGAGGTCAGCCGCGAGCTGCCTGGACGCGCCCGGTGGCGCGCTGTGCAGGAATGGCAGCGGAAAAGGAGCGAACGTGGCCACGACGGCGACGGCCCGGCTCGCGCCTCCGCCGTAGGTTGCGATCGCCGGCCCGCGCCGCACGTAGCAAAGAATGATCAGGGCAAAGAAAACGCACGTCAGGGCCGTGCCAGCCCATCGGAGAGCGCCATCCCCCGACCTGGTCAGCGCGCCGATATTGGCCAGCGACCCGACGTCGTGGAGCAGCACGATCGCCGCGGTCGGCACCATGACGAGCCTGCCTGCGTCCCGTCGGCCGAGGACAGCGACCCAGGTCACGCGCGTCCGAGGACGAAGTGAAAGTTCATGTCGATCCATTCTCCGACGCGAGCCCGCTATGGGCTAGATCGACGTTCCCAGCTTCTGGCCAGGCGCGGTGCCAGGTGACCGAGACCCCCGCGTGCGTTACCGCACCTTCCTGCCGGCGGCGTATACGGCGCGGATGTTCGCCTTCAGGTTCGCGAGGTCGAACGGATCGCCGGCCAGGACGACCAGGTCAGCGCGCTTACCTGGCATGATCGTTCCGGTCTCGCCGCCGACCCCCAGAAGGTCGGCGGCCGACCGGGTGGTGGCCGCCAGCACCTGCGCGGGAGTCATCCCGCCCGCGGCCATCAGGGGCAGCTCGTCGAGATTGCTGCCGTGCGGCCCGACGCCGCTGTCGGTGCCCATGGCGATCTTGACTCCGGCGGCCACGGCGCGCGCGAACGCGCTGGCGTGCGCCGCGATCACCTCCTGGGCCTTCGCCGCGACACCGTCAGGCAACTGGCTGCCCGCGCTGGCCGCGTTCAGCACGGCGTGGGGTGCCACCAGCGTCGGGACCAGCCAGGCCCCCGTGCTGAGCATCATCTCGATGGCCTCGTCGTCCAGGTAGATCCCGTGCTCGATGGACCTGACGCCGGCTCGCAGGGCGTTCTTGATCCCGTCCGTCGCCTGCGCGTGCGCCATCACAGGCACGCCCGCGGCCGCCGCCTCGGCCATCAGCGCGGCGAGTTCGTCCGGGCGGAACTGCGCGTGCCTCGGATGGTCGCGCGGCGACAGCACGCCGCCCGAGGTGTGCACCTTGATGACGTTGGCGCCCGCCCTGATGATCTCCCGCACCCGCTTGCGCATTTCCTCTGGCCCGTCGACCAGGCCGGCCGGGCGTCCCGGGTGCGGCGACAGGAGGAACGTTGTCATCCCTGACGGAAGCCAGCCGTCGCCGTGGCCGCCGGTCTGGCTCAGCGCGCTGATCGAGATCTGCATCCGGGGCCCGTCGACCACCCCGTCTTCGACCGCCCGCTGCACGCCGAGGTCGGCGCCAGCCGCGTCGCGCACCATCGTGATGCCGCAGTCGAGCGTCGCGCTGAGATTCCGGGCGGCCTGGAAGAACTGGTAGGAAAATGGCCGGTGCAGCCGTCGCACCAGGTCGATGCCCGAGACCATCACGTGCACGTGGCAGTCGAAGAAGCCCGGCAGCACGGTCAGGCCGCGAATGTCGACGTGCTCGTCCCCGTCCAGTCCGACGCCGACATCGACGATCGTTCCGTCAGAGATCACGACGTCAGCGTCGGCGACGGCGCTGCCCGTCCCGTCGAAGACCTGCCCGCCGCTCAGGACTACTCTCGCCATTCGCCGAATGCTAACAGCGGCCTCCCGTGCGTCACACTGCTCGTCACGCCAGGACCTCCAGGCCGCTCGCGCCACAAGACTTCCGGCCACGCGGCCAGCCAGAAACCACCCCGCGCAACGACCACCGCGGCATCGCCGCCGCCGATTCCGATGCCCGGGCTCAGCGAGCCCGGGCGGCCGAGCGGACGCCACCGATCCTGGGCGCTAATCTATCCAGCGCAAAAGGCGGCCAGGTCGCGCGCGGTGTCGCGGCTGATCTCGGGGCAGGCGATCGTGAAGACCTCGGTGCCGTGCATCGTCCCCATCACCTGCCTGGCACGGGCCGCGACGCCGGCGGCGAGCAGCAGCCGGTAGAAGTTGATGCCTTCGTCGCGCAGCGGATCGCACTCGTTGGCGCTGATCACGGTCGGGGGGAAGCCCCGCACGTCCTCGACGCTCGCGAACGACGGCCAGGCGAGCGGGTTGCGCTCGGTGAAGGCCTCGACCCCGTAGCCGATGGCGCCGCGGTTGTTGTGCAGGTCGAGCAGGATCCCGTTGTTCTCGGTGGAGGACGGGCACTCGGGCGTCGGCCACTGCCCGGCGATGTACGGGCACAGCGCGTACAGGCCCTTGACGAGGCCGAGGTCGCCATCGCGCTTGAGCTTCAGGCCGGCGGCCAGGGTCAGGTTGCCGCCGCCGCTCTCGCCAGCGACGATCACGCGAGCCGGGTCGATGCCCAGGTGCGCCGCGTTGGCGACGACCCACTTCAGGCCGGAGACGCAGTCGTTCAGCCCGGCGGGGAACGGCGCCACCTCAGGCACCGACGACGGCGTCACGGAGTTGCGGAAATCTACCATCACGACCGTCACGCCATTGGCCGCGATGAGCTTGCCCCATCCGCGGTACATACCGTCGTAGCACGACAGCGACGCCATGCCGCCGCCGTGAATGTAGTAGACGCAGGGCAGCACCTCGTCGTTGTCGGGGCGGATGACCTGCAGGTTGATGGTGTTCTCGTCGGGCTGCGAGAGGATCTTTTCTGAATGGACCCGCAGGCCAGCGGACGGCGCGGCCTCCTCGGTGTCGCACAGCTCCATGAACGCGCGGAGCTCCTCTGCCTCCTGGCGCGCCTTCTCAGAGCTCGCCTCTGCCAGCAGCTGCTCGCGGCTTTCGACGTCGCCTGAGGCTTCCAGTGCCAAGCTGGCCAGCATCGCCTTGATCCGCGGGTCCAGCCTGATGTCGCCTGCGATGTCGTACACCATGATCCGCTTCTCTCGCTCGGTGCGCGGCGGCAGGCCGCGCCAGGCCCCGCTTGAGCCCTCCGCCGGCGCAGGCGCGCTGTTATCTGGACATTAGATGTGTATGGCCGGAAAGTCACCATCGGATTGCGGTGCGACCTGGCCCCACCTGTGAACCCTTGGTGGGCCTATAGCGCCACCAAGGGTTCACAGGTGGGGCTGATGAGATCACAAGGAGGGCCGTGCCGCGTCCCGCCGCGCCCGGGCTCGCCCGACCTCGCGGGCACCGTGCATCAAGGCAACGACATCGGCCAGCGCCTCGTCGTCGCCGACGTTGCCGGGGAAGACCACGTACGGCATACCGATCGCGCCCGGCAAGGCGTCGGCGGGGCGGAACACCGAGATCAGGCCGGGGAACAGCTGGCCGGCAACTTCTGCCCGCCGGATGCCAAGCCCGCGCACCGCGACGTCGTGCGAGGTGATACCGCCCTTGGCGATGATCCATGCCGGCTGGGCGTCTAGCGCGAGCCGCACCACGTCGGCCAGCGCACCGGATACCGCGCGGGCGACGGTGAGGTCGTCCGGTTCAGCTGCGCTCCGGTCCAAGGCGCCCATGACCAACGTGCGGCTGGTGCAGAGCACGACGTCAGACGAGCACAACCCGCCGACCACCCGCTCCGCCGTCTCGGCAACCGCGCCAGGCGCGCCGTTCAGGACGGCCTCAGCGTCCAGGACCACAGGTCGCGGGTGACCAGCAGCCAGCAACGCGTCTAGCTGCCGGTTCGTCTGCGCCACGTGCGAGCCGATGACGACCAGTCCATGAGCCGCTGGCGAGATGGTCGCACGGGCGGGCGCCAGGTCCTGCCCGCGCAGGGGCGCCCGCGGATCGAGGCCGCTCAGCGCGCGCACGAACGACGGCCCGGTGCGGAACAGGAAGGACTGCCCGGCCCGGCCGGCGATCAGCACCGCGTGCGCCACCGCCTCCAGGTCGGAGTACTCGGCGGCGTTCACGACCACCCACGCCCCGTTCCTGGCGCCGGCGAGCACCGATCGGATACGTGAAGTCCCCCCGGCCCTGATGTCGTCCAGGGTGATGCTCGTTACATCGCCTGGCCTGATCGTCCCGCCGCTCTTCGAAACGAGGAACTCGCGCAGGTTCGACGCCGCGTAGCCGAACACGCGGTCACGCGCGAACTCGGTCTCGCCGACAGGCACCATCCCCGCACCGGTTCGTGCCCAGTGATTGTCGCCAACCGTCAGCCGGCCAGCCTCTATGAACGCCGGAACGAACAGCACGGCGTCGGGTCCCCTGCCGGTCACGGACCGGAGCGCGTCGGTCATCGCCGCAACCTCCGCGATCACGTGCCCGCGCAGCGTAGAATCGCTGCGGCTGATCAAGTCGATCTGCGCACCGCGCCGGCGGGCGACGGCCAGCAAGTCGCGAGCGGCGCGACGGCTGAGGTCGGCAGCCTCCCGTTCGGGCAGGCTGCGCGAGTTCGTCAGGACGAAACACACGCCCGCGCCACCGGCCATCTGACCGGCCGCGAACGCGTCCTCATAGGCAGCCTCATCCAGCACCGTGACGACCTGAACGTCGTGCACGGCCTGGGAGCCGGTCGGGTCGTCGTCGAGAACCCCGAGCAGCCTGGATTCCTCCGCCCTGGCCCGGCGGATCGACGCCCGCAGCGCCGGGTCGTCAGGCAGCGCAGCAGGCCGATCCGCGACGAGCTCGGCAGCGGTGCGCGGCGATTCCCGCATCTCGGTGAACCCTCCCGGGCGCGTCAGCGGTAGCCAGGGCCGGCCGCCGGGCATCTACGATCACTGTAGCCACGTCCACGGATAGCCGGCCGGTTAGGAGAGACCGTGACGAATGTAGTGGTCACGGGGGGTGCCGGCTTCCTAGGCAGCCGCCTGGCCAGGGACCTGCTGGTCGCCGGCAGCCTGGCGGTCGACGGTCGTCCCGCCGCCCCGCTGGCCGCGCTGACCCTGATCGACCGTGCGCCCGTTCCCGGCGACCTGGACGCCGACCCCAGGGTCTTCGCGGTCCGCGGTGATCTGCTCGACCTGCTCGATCCGGCAGGTGGCGGTCCTGACCTGATAGCCGGCGCCGACGTGATCTTCCACCTCGCGGCCGCGGTCAGCGCGGAATGCGAGGCCGACTTCGACCTTGGCATGCGGGCGAACCTGCGCGCGACCGAGCGCCTGCTCGCCAGCTGCCGTCAGGCCGGTTCCAGCCCCGTGGTCGTGTTCGCTAGCTCGGTCGCCGCCTTCGGTGGCAGCGAGGACCACCCGCTTCCCGCGGTCGTGGACGATCAGACGACGCCGAACCCCCAGTCCAGTTACGGCATCCAGAAGGTCATCGGCGAGCACCTGGTCGCCGACTACACCCGCAAGGGCTTCCTCCGGGGCCGGAGCGTCCGGCTGATGACCGTGGTCGTTCGTCCAGGCAGGCCCAACGCCGCCGCGTCGGGCTTCCTGTCCGCCATCGTCCGCGAGCCGCTCCGCGGCGAACGGGCGGTCTGTCCTGTCAGCCCTGACACTAAGGCGGCCCTCGCCTCTCCCGCCAGGGCCATCGAAGGCCTGCTGCGCGCGGCCGCCGCGTCGGGCTCGGAGTGGGGCGGGCGGACCGCGGTCAACCTGCCTGCGATCACCGTGACCGTCGCGGATATCGTCGCCGCCCTCGAACGCGTCGCCGGCCGCGAAGCCGGCGCCTTGATCGACTGGGAGCCCGACCAGGCGATCGCGAGGATCGTCACCAGCTGGCCCGCCGCGATCCGCGCCGACCGCGCGGCACGGCTCGGGCTCGCCCCGGACCCAGACTTCGATTCGGTGCTCGCGCTGCACATCGCCGAGACCGCCGGCTGATTAGATACGCCTGTGACGGAGGTAACGGAGCTGCGGGTCACGCTCACTGTCGAAGACTTCGATCAGGCACTGGCCTTCTACCGCGATGCGCTCGGGCTCGAGCAGCTCGCCGACTGGAGCACGGACCAGGGCAGGGTCGTGGTGCTCGACGCGGGCAAAGCGACGCTCGAGCTCTTCGATCAGGCTCAGGCGGCGGCCGTCGACGCGATCGAGGCCGGGCGCCGGGTTTCCGGCACGGTCCGCCTCGCCCTCCAGGTGGCCGACAGTGCGCGAACGGCGCGCGAACTGATCGCGGCCGGAGCCGAGGAGGTCGCGCCGCCGGTGACGACGCCGTGGGGCGACCGCAACGCTCGCGTCCGCGCCCCTGACGGCATGCAGCTGACGCTGTTCACGACGATTGGCTGACGCCTGGTCACCTTGCGCTCGCGCGGAGCCTGGGGTGCCCCCGCGGATCACGGGACTATCTGGGTATTACTTGCCGGGAAGACCACCGAGCGATGGGGAGCACGCCATGGCGCAACCCGGCGCACCAGTAGTGTTCGTGCACGGCCTGTGGCTGCACCCGACGTCCTGGGGGCCGTGGGAGGACTTCTTCCGCGACGCGGGCCACGTGCCGGTCGCGCCGGGCTGGCCAGGCGTCTCCGACACCGTCGAAGAGACAAGGAGTACTCCAGCCAGGGTGGCCGGCAAGGGCATCGAGGACGTCGTCCAGCATTACGCGCGGATCATCCGCGACCTGGATGGCCCGCCGATCGTCATCGGGCACTCCTTCGGCGGGCTGATCGCCCAGCGGCTGCTCGGGCAGTCGCTGGCCTCAGCGGCGGTGGCGATCGACGCGGCACCGATCAAGGGCGTGCTGAACCTGCCGCCCTCGGCGCTGAAGGTTGCCTCGATCGCGCTGCGCAAGCCCGGGAACCGGCAGCAGGCCGTGGCGCTGACCGCCGATCAGTTCAGGTATGGCTTCGGCAACGCGCTGCCTGAGAAAGAATCCGCTGAGCTCTTTGACCGCTGGACCGTGCCGTCTCCTGGCAGGCCGCTCTTCGAGGCGGCGCTGGCAAACTTCACACCCGGCTCACCCGCGAAGGTCAACACGCGCAACAAGGACCGCGGGCCCCTGCTGCTGGTCGCGGGCGGCCGGGACCACACCGTGCCCCCCTCGATCACCACCTCGACCCGCAAGCTCTACCACAAGTCCCCTGCGATCACCGACCTCAAGGAGTTCGAGGACCGCGGGCACTCGCTGACCATCGATCACGGCTGGCAGGAAGTAGCCCAGTACGCCCTGGACTGGCTGAGGCAGCGGTCCTTGTAGCTTCATCGATGTCGTGCCTATCGCGCTCCTGAGCCGACTGTCTCCAGTTCGCCGGTCAGGTCTTCCTCGGGGAGCGCGTCGTGCGCCAGGTGGCTCGGCCACCAGACCTTGCTCCCGATGTCCAGGTT
>DASUHI010000010.1:0-5611 GCA_036273575.1 Streptosporangiaceae bacterium
CCGGGCCCCGCCCGCCCGTACCCGGTCAGAGAACGTCGTCCTCCTCGGCGACCGCGATCGCGAAGCCGAGGGCCCGCATCAGGTTCCCGCCCGCGGAGACGACCTTCGTGGTGCCGACCACCGGGGCGACCGCGATGAGGACATCCTGCACGTCCTGCTCCGTGACGCCGCTGTCGGCGGCGGCGCCGGCGTTGGCGAGGTACGACGCAGGTGGCGCGTCGACCGCGACCAGCGCGGCGAGCCTGGCGAGCATCAGCTCGCGCGGCATGAGGTGCGTGTGCTCGATCGACGCCATGTTGATGTCGGTCAGGGTGTCGAGCACAGGAGACGTTGCTGCCATGGAGAACCTCCGATATCGCGATCAACTCGCCTCGGTCGTGGACTGGTCTAGTAGAACGGCGGGCGGACCCGGCGGCGTCACCTGCCCCGGGTGACCTTTACACCCCGCGCTGCGCCAGCACCCTGCCGGAGTCCGCTGCCTCGCGGAGCGCCGCGTAGTCGCGCTCGTTCTGGTCGGCGTAGCTCGCGGCGAACTCGGCGATCGCTCGGTCGAACGAGTCCGAGTTGCCCAGGTAGGCGGCGATCGCGATGCGGTCACCCGACCTGGCGTGCGCCCGGGCGAGCGTCCACGCGCAGATCTGGCCGTAGTCGGACAGCCCGGCGGGCACCATGGCGGCGGTGTCGAGCGAGAACTTCCAGTCCCTGAGCTGGCGGATGTAGAAGTCCCTGACGACCCCGTCGGGTGCCGGGTTCAAGCGGTGCCAGCCGAGGAAGGCGTCGCTCGCGGCTTGCATCAGCCGCTGCCCCTCGACCACCCGCTGGCCCTGGTTCTCGTACCTGCTGCGGCCGGCGAAGTCGCTGAGCACCGACGGGCCGGCCTCCTTCATCTGCAAGAACAGCGGGTCTTCTGAATCGCGGCCGAGCATCAGCATGATCCAGCACCTGGTGCCGACGCTGCCGACGCCGACCACCTTGCGCGCGATGTCGGCCATGCCCGACCTGTACTGGTCGAGCAGGTACCTGCGGTCGGCCGGCAGGGTGCGCTTGTAGCCCTCGACGGCGCCGAGCAGCCCGCGCTCGAGCCCGGTCCTGTCAACGTCGCCGGGAAGCAGGCTGGACAGCGGGATCACCAGCGGCGGGTCGGGCACGATCTGCGGCTTGCCGTCCACAATCCTGGTCAGCTTCTGCAGCGCCTGCATGCTGTCCCTGCTGTGCGCCTTCGCGATGCCGCTCGCCAGCCTGGACTGCTGCTTCGAGGTCAGCCGGTCGCGCAGCCGGCGGTTGATCGCGTCGGTGTCGGCGCTGGCGTAGAAGACCTCGAGGTTGGACAGGGCGGCGAACTCGCGCATGGCGATCCGGTACCTGGCGGCTGCTGCTCTGACGATCGCGGCCCGGTCGCGTTTGCGGATGCCGTTCTCCCTGGCCGCGATCTCCAGGCTCGCGGTCAGCCGCTTGACGTCCCACTCCCACGGGCCCGGGAGGGTCTCGTCGAAGTCGTTGATGTCGAACACGAGCCTGCGCTCGGCGGAGCCGAACAGCCCGAAGTTGCCGAGGTGCGCGTCGCCGCAGGCCTGCACCGCTAGCCCGCTGACTGGCGTCTTGGACAGGTCGTAGGCCATCGGGAGCGCCGCTCCGCGGAAGTAGGAGAACGGCGAGGCCAGCATCCGGCCGTACCTGATCGGCACGAGGTCGGGCACGCGGCCAGCCGACTGCGCCATCAGCAGATCCACGGGGTCGGGCCGTTGCCCGTCGGGACTGAACTCGGCGTGGCTGCTCCTTGGCACCTGCTCCCTGAGCTTGCGGCCCCTGGCCGCCCGCTCCGCGGGCGTGAGCTCCTTGATATCCGTCTCGAGCTCGAACCTGTGCGCGGGCCTGGCGACCCGCGGCGTGGCTTCAGCCCGCCGGGGAGCCCGGTGCCTCGACGCGCGCTGCTTGGCTGCGGTCTGCTTCGGTGTCCGCCGCTGGGCGGCAGGGCGCTTCGGTGCACGCTCGGGCGCCGATCGTGACCTGGTTCGCGTGGCTGTGGTCATGCCTCACGATGCGCGCGGCCCGGCCTGGCCGACGTCATCCTGGCCGGGTGATTGTTCACGCGGGCGCTTTCACTCGCGGCGGGTGATGCCGGCCGCGTCGCGCCGAGCGGATGCTGAGTCCGGGCGCCAGCCGGCGCAGCTCGATAGCACAGCCAGCCCAGCCCGACAGCACAGCCAGCCCGGCGACAGACAGCAGGAGCGGCCATGTCAGCGCTAACCGTGTGGAAGTTCGAGACGACTGACGGCGCCCAGGAGGCGCTCGACGTGCTGGCGGACCTGCAGCAAAAACAGCTCATCCAGGTCCTCGACGCCGCGATCGTGAGCTGGGAGGTCGGCAAGAAGAAACCGAAGACGCGCGAGCTGCGCGATACCAAGAAGGCAGGGGCGCTAGGCGGCGGCTTCTGGGGTCTGCTGTTCGGCCTGATCTTCTTCATCCCGATCCTGGGGCTCGCGATCGGCGCGGCGACCGGCGCGCTGATCGGCTCGATGGCCGACGTCGGCATCAGCGACTCCTTCATCCGCGACGTCCGCCAGAAGGTGACGCCAGGGACATCGGCGCTGTTCTTGCTCAGCTCCGACGCGGTGATGGACCGCGTCACCGACCGCTTCAAGGCGACCGACGCGGAACTGATCAGCACGAACCTGACCAGCGATCAGGAAGCGAAGCTGCGCGAGGCATTCAGCGAGGAGGACTAGGAGCAGGTCGCACGTGCAGGTCAGAGGCGCGGGCCCGAGGTTGACGTGATCATCTGGCGGGTACGGTCGCTCTGGGTTGATGCTGCACGTTCGTCCGTCGGGATGGGGGCCTGAAGGACCGGTTCACGTGCAGCCCCGCCGGGGGATGGATGACAAGCACGATCAGCCGCCCGGCCGTCCGATCGGCGCCGGTGAACACCGGTGCACGAGACAGCCGGCCGGATCGGGCTGGGTCGCGGGCTCGTACGGCTGACCGGCGCGCGCCCAGGGAGCCCGCCAGCGACAAGGTGACCGTGCCGAGGTCGAACGTGCCCCTGCTCGAACGGCCGCGCGTCACCGCGCTGATCGCGGACGCGACGCAAACCCACCGGGTCACGCTGGTCTGCGGCCCGTCAGGGGCCGGCAAGACCGTCGCGTGCGCGTCCTGGACCAAGGCCGCCCAGGACGGCAGCGTCGGCTGGCTCAGCCTCGACTACGGCGACCGCTGGCCGCGTCAGCTGTGGGCACACGTCAGGCTCGCGCTCGACACCATCGCGGCCATGCCCGGCGACGTAGCCCGTGACCTGCCAGAACCTGACGACGACGCGTTCCCGTTGCGCCTGGCCGAACTCACCGAGCGGCTCACCACGCCCGTCACGCTGGTCATCGACGACATCTGCGATCTCGCCGGGGCCAGCGTCCTGACCGGCGTGGACCAGCTGATCAGGCACGCGCCGCCGACCTTGCGGCTGATCTTGTCTGGACGCCACCCGGCCGGCCTCGCGGTCGCCAGGCTGCGGGTCGGCGGCGACCTCGCGGAGATCGGCGGAGCCGACCTGGCCTGCACGCCTCCGGAGGCTGACGCATACTTCGCGATGGTCGGTCACGACCTGCCGCCCGCGCAGCGCGATGAGCTGCTCGCCCGCACCCAGGGCTGGATGACCGGGCTGCGGCTCGCCGCGCTGCGGGCCGGGCCTGGCAAGGCGGTCATCTCGGGGATCACGGGCGCGGAGCCAGCGGTGGCCGACTACCTGTGGGACGAGGTGCTCGCCGGCCTGCCGCCGGACAGCAGGCTCTTCCTGCTCCGCACCAGCGTCACGGACGTGATCTGCGGTGATCTCGCCGACGCGCTCACCGGGGGCAGCAGCGGCGGCGCCATCCTCGAGCAGCTCAGCCGCGAGAACATGATGATCGGGCCGGAAGACTCCGATGCAGGCAGAACAGAACGCACGGAGTACCGCTACCACCCGATGCTGGTCGACATGCTGCGAGCGCGGCTGCGCCGCGAGCTTCCTGGCGAGACGATCCGGCTGACCAGGCGGGCCGCCAGATGGCTCGCGGCCAGGGGACGGGCCGCGCAGGCGATCCGCGCAGCCGCGCGGGCGGGCGACTGGGACTTCGCGGGCCGGGTGCTCGCCGACGCCGGGCCTGAGCTGCTCGTGCCGGGACCGGCCGCCGAGCTCGAGCCCGTGCTCGCCACGTTCCCGGCGAGCAGGTTCGCCGCTGACGCCGCGGTGGCCGGCGCGCTCGCGGCCGCCGGGTTGCGCACGGGCGACAGCTGCGCCGCCGCCCTGCATCTCGACAACGCCGAGCAGGCGCTCGGCCGCTGCAGCCAGGCCCACCGTCAGCGGATCAGGACCTGGCTGCAGGCGCTGCGGCTGATGAGCTCGGCGAGCGGCCAGCGGGAGGCCGCGGGCGCGCTGGTCGAGCAGAGCCGCGACATCGCCGTGGCGGCGGAACGGAACGCCTGCGACCCCGCCGCGCATCAGGGCACCGGGCTGCTGTGGTGTGCGCTCGGAGCCGCCGAGCTGGCCAGCCTGGACGCGACGAGCGCCAGGCAGAGCCTGGCGACTGCCAGGCGGCACCTGCGCGAGGGCCTGCCGGAGTTCGACGTCCGCGCCCGCGGCTGGCAGGCGCTCGCCGAGGCGGTCTACGGGGACCTCGTCTCGGCGAGCGAGCTCGCTGTGCAGGACGGCGCGGCCGGGAGCGACCGCGCCGGACCAGCGGCACGGCTGTGCCAGCTCGCGATGGCGCACGTCCACCTGGCCAGGGACGAGATCGCGGCGGCCAGGGCCGCCCTTGACCAGTGCGACCCAGACGAGCGGGCTGCCGCGCCGGGCCACGACCCGGCGGCGGGGAGCGTGCTCCTGTCGCTCGCGGCGGCCGCCCGCGCGCGGGTCGCCCTCGCCGACGGCGACACGGGCGCCGCTCACAACGTCCTGAGCAGGCTGCGCTATCGGTGCCTGAACGGCGGTCCAGGCGGGACCTCCGTGCTTGATCAGTTCCTGGCTCCGGTCGAGGCCGAGATCGCGGTCAGGGACGGGGACTTCAACCGGGCCAGGCTCGCGCTCGCGGATACTGTGTCAGCCACCACGGGGTCAGCCACCACGGGGTCATCCACCACGGGGCCGTCCACCACGGGGTCATCCACCAAGGGGGCCGCCGGGCTGCGGCTGGCCGAGGCCAGGCTGCTGGTCGCGCAGGGCGACTGCGACGGCGCGCTGGCCGCTGCGCAGGCCTGCCTCGCCGGCGCCGGGGTCACGCTGCACGACCAGGTCTGTGCGCTCGTGGTCGCCGCGATCGCGGCTCGCCGCCTTGGCCAGCACGACCTGGCTGGCGACCGGATGACCGTGGCCCTCGCGCTGGCCGAACCGCACCGGATGTACCGGCCGTTCCTGGACGGCGGCGCCGCGGCCAGGTCGGCGCTCACGGTACTGATCAGGCCCGTCAGCCAGGGGGCGGCGTTCGCCGCGAGGATCCTGCAGCGGTTCGACACCGCGCCGGCGCCGAGCCAGCCGGCGGGCGCCGCGGTCCCGCTGACGAGCAGCGAGCTGGCGGTGCTGCGGTTCTTGCCGTCGCACATGACCAATCAGGAAATCGCAGAGGCGCTTTTCCTGTCGATCAAT
>DASUHI010000011.1:0-12277 GCA_036273575.1 Streptosporangiaceae bacterium
GACGAGACCACCACCGACGAGCACGTCACCGCCGTGGTAGCGGCGATCACCGGTTCCGCCGATACCGCCCTGACTAAGGGCGATGACCTGGCCGCCATTCCTGATGGACTGCGCAGGACCAGCGACTTCCTGACCCACCCGGTGTTCTCCTCCTACCGCAGCGAGACCGCCATGCTGCGGTATCTGCGCAAGCTCTCGGACTACGACGTCGCCCTTGACCGGTCGATGATCCCGCTCGGCTCGTGCACGATGAAGCTCAACGCCACCACCGAGATGGAGCCGATCAGCTGGCCGGAGTTCGCGAGCCTGCACCCGTTCGCCCCGGCCGAGCAGGCCGCCGGGTACCGCGAGCTGATCGCCAGCCTGGAGGACGCGCTGGTCGCGATCACCGGCTACCACGCGGTGTCGCTGCAGCCCAACGCCGGATCGCAGGGTGAGCTGTCCGGGCTCCTCGCGATCAGGCACTATCACATGTCACGGGGCGAGCCTGAGCGGACGGTCTGCCTGATACCCGAGTCGGCGCATGGCACGAACGCTGCCTCCGCGGTCCTCGCCGGCCTGCGGGTCGTCGTCGTCAAGTGCGGGTCGGACGGCGCCATCGACGTGCAAGACCTGCGCGGGAAGCTCGACCTGCACGAGGGCGCTGTCGCGGCGATCATGCTGACGTACCCGTCCACCAACGGCGTGTTCGAGCCGACCGTGGGCGAGGTCTGTGACCTCGTGCACGCGGCGGGAGGCCAGGTCTACATCGACGGCGCCAACCTCAACGCGCTGGTCGGTCTCGCGCAGCCCGGCGTCTTCGGCGCCGACGTGTCGCACCTGAACCTGCACAAGACGTTCTGCATCCCGCACGGCGGCGGCGGGCCAGGCGTAGGCCCCGTCGCGGTCAGGGAACACCTCGCCCCGTTCTTGCCGAGGCATCCGGTGCTTGCCGCGGGAGGATTCGGGGGGCCGTCCCCCCGGGCCAGCGGCGGGGTGGCGGTAGCCGCCGACGTGCACATCGAGGACGAGCACATCCCATCCCGGTTGCGTACGGGGCCGGTCGCGGCCGCACCGTACGGGTCGGCGGGCATCCTGCCGATCTCGTGGGCTTACCTGACCATGATGGGCGCCGACGGGCTGCGCAGGGCCACCCAGGTCGCGATCCTGAACGCGAACTACATCGCCAGGCGGCTGGACGATTTCTTCCCCGTCCTGTACACGGGCCAGGGTGGGCTCGTCGCGCACGAGTGCATACTCGACCTGCGCCACATCACGGCGCAGACCGGGATCACGGCCGAGGACGTCGCCAAGCGGCTGATCGACTACGGCTTCCACGCGCCGACGATGTCTTTCCCGGTCGCGGGCACGCTCATGGTCGAGCCGACGGAAAGCGAGAACCTGGCCGAGCTCGACCGGTTCTGCGACGCGATGATCGCGATCGCGGGCGAGATCGCCAAGGTCGCCAGCGGCGACTTCGACGCCAGCGACAACCCGCTCAAGAACGCGCCGCACACAGCGTCCATGCTGCTGGCCGACGAGTGGGAGCACTCGTACGGCAGGACAGAGGGCGCCTATCCGGCGGGCGGCGATCGCAGGTCCAAGTACTGGCCGCCGGTCAGGCGCATCGAGGGCGCCTACGGGGACCGGCACCTGGTCTGCGCCTGTCCGCCGCCAGAGGCGTTTGAGGGCTGAGGTCAGACGGCGCCGGCCGAGGCCGTCAGCGAGGCAGGGCTGGCCAGCGTCTGGTAGACCACGCAGTATCGCAGCGTGAGGTCTTTCAGGGTCTCGATCTGCTCCTTGCTGGCGTCGGTGTCCAGGTCGAAGGCGAGGCGGATCGCGCTGAAACCGACCGGTGCTTCCTTGCTCACCCCGAGCGTCCCCCGGAAATCCAGATCGCCCTCGGCGTGCACGGCCCCGCCTGCCACGCCGATGCCGAGGGAGGTGGCGACGGCCATGAGCGTCACCCCGGCGCAGGCCACGAGCGCCTGCAACAGCATGTCGCCTGAGCAGGCCAGCGTCCCGTCGCCGCCGGTTGCCGGGTGCAGGCCGGCCTCGGCGAGCGCGCGCCCGGTCGCGACCGAGCAGCTGACGCTCTCGTCGCCGAGCTGACCGTCCGCCCGCAGCGTGACCAGCGCCTGCGCGGGATCCGCGCGGTAGGCGTCCTTCAGCGGCTGCTGCAGCGCACGCAGCGACTCCCTGTCCATAGTCCTCCCGCTATTCGGCCGGCTGCTGGATCGTCCGGCCCTTCCACTCGCCGCCCCTGCCAGCACGGTGCCGCAGCGCCGAGCTGACCGTCATCGCGGTGTACGCCGCTCCGATCGCCGGCAGGCAGGCCGCCCACGCGGGGGACAGCCCGCAGAGCCGCAGCACTGGCACGTAGCTCACTGCCATGATCGCCCACGATGCCACGCCCGCGAGAGCGAGCCACGGTCCGCCGCCGCCGGCGATCACGGCGAGCCCGGCAGCCGTCGCCGCGACCGGCAGCAGGTACAGCCAGATCATGCCTACGACGGTGGCCACCAGCAACACCAGCGAGTAGCGCAGCTGGGTGTACGCGCTCCTGGCCACCATGTCCCAGATCTCGCGGACGCCGTCATAGTGCCTGCGGCTGATCACGTCGGTGGTGAAACCGAGCCAGCAGCAGCCGCCCGCCCGCTTCAGCAGCCCGCCTAGCGCCACGTCGTCGATCCTCGCACCGCTGATCGGCTCGAGCCCGCCCGCGTTCGCCAGCGCCTGCCGGCGGACCAGCATGCAGCCGCCGGCCGCCGCCGCGGTCCTGCCGCCGCGCCTGTTCACCAGGCGGAACGGATACAGCTGGGCGAAGAAATAGACGAACGCCGGGATCAGCAGCCGTTCGGCGACAGTGTCCGTGCGCAGCAACGCCATCTGGGACACGAGCACCCGGTCATCGGCGATCGCGGACTTGACCAGGGCGCTCACCGCTCCTGGCGCGTAGCCGATGTCGGCGTCGGTGAACAGCACGTAGTCCGCCTCGCCGGCGGCGCGGAGCCCCTGCGCCATAGCCCACACCTTGCCAGCCCAGCCGGGCGGCGTGGGCTCGCCGGACAGCACGCGGAGCCGCGCCCCTGCGTCCTGGCCAAGCTCGGCGGCCAGCTTCGCGGCGACCTCGGCCGTGCCATCGCTGCTCTCGTCATCGACAAGCAGCACGATCAGCCCGCCCTCGTAACGCTGGCTCAGCAGCGCAGGGAGCGTCTGTGGCAGCATCTCGGCCTCGTCCCTCGCGGGGACGACAGCCACCACGGCCGGCCAGGACACCGGATCGGCGCGGCCAGCCGGCGGCAGCCGCTGGTCCGTCCGCCAGAACCGGCCGCGCGCGGCGAGCAGGCAGATCCAGGCGGCCACGGCAAGGACGCTGGCGGCGAGCAGGATCAGCACCAGCACAGCCTGGCACACGGCTGGCCCCGCGGGGGTTATGGGGCGTCGTCCCCCTTTGCCGGTACTGGCCGCGGCCCTAGGGAGCGGGTGCGCGATACTGCCGGTGATTAGGAGGCGCGCGTGCGAATCATCGCCGGAGCAGGGACATTCACCAGGGGCGAGCCAACCCACTGGGCCGAGCAGCTGCGGGTGCCCGATCTCAGCGTCGGCACCTACTCGATCCCGGCGGGCGGCGTCGATGACCAGCAGCCGCACACCGAGGACGAGATCTACGTGGTCACGGCCGGGCAGGCGATGTTCGAGGCGGCGGGCGACAGGGTCGCCGTCGGGCCTGGCTCAGTCATCTTCGTCCCCGCGCACGAGGACCACAGGTTCACCGACATCACGGAAGATCTCGCCACCGTCGTCGTCTTCGGCCCCGCGGAAGGATCGCGGCAATGACGTCGGCAAGCACGTTTGTCAGCGACTACGTCGAGGGGTTCAACGCGGCCGTCGCCGCGGGCGAGTTCGGCCCGTTGCTCGCCAGGTTCACCGATGACGCGGTGCTCAGGTTCGAGAACGTGCCGCCGGAGGCCGCCAGCCTCGAGTTCGCCGGGCACCAGGCCATCGCCGACGCGTACGCACAGAACCCCCCTGACGACCAGATCGACCTGACCGGCCAGCCCGTCGCGCGCGGCGAGCACGTGACCGTGCCGTTCGCGTGGCGCAGGGATCAGTCAGCCGGGGTGCTGGACTTCGTCCTCAGCGACGGGCTGATCGGCGCGCTCACTGTCATCTTCGGCTAGCGACCGTCCCGGCGTAGCCTGTCGCCTGGCGCGATTAGAGTTGCTGCGTGGCAGATCCGGCAAGCTACCGGCCCGCGCCCGGCTCAATCCCCGAGTCGCCTGGCGTCTACCGGTTCCGCGACGCCCGCGGGCGCGTGATCTACGTCGGCAAGGCCAAGAACCTGCGGTCCAGGCTGAACTCCTACTTCGCCGACTTCGCGAGCTTGCTGCCGCGCACCCAGTGGATGCTGCAGGACGCCGCGGGGGTCGAGTGGACGATCGTCGGCACCGAGGTCGAGGCGCTGCAGCTCGAGTACTCCTGGATCAAGCAGTTCGATCCCCGCTGGAACGTCAGGTACAGGGACGACAAGAGCTACCCGTATCTCGCGGTCACCTTGAACGAGGAGTATCCGAGGGTCACCGTGCTGCGCGGCACCAAGCGGCGCGGCGTCAGGTACTTCGGCCCTTACTCGCACGCGTGGGCGATCAGGGACACGGTCGACACGTTGCTGCGCGTGTTCCCGGTCCGCACCTGCTCGGCAGGGGTGTTCAAGCGCGCGGGCCAGATCGGGCGGCCGTGCCTGCTCGGATACATCGGCAAGTGCTCCGCGCCGTGCGTGGGGCGGATCGGCGCCGATGAGCACCGGCAGCTCGCCGAGGAGTTCTGCGACTTCATGGCCGGCCAGACCGGCAGGTTCACCAGGCGGCTCGAGGCGCAGATGCGCGAGGCGGCGCGGGCCGAGGAGTTCGAGCGGGCCGCCAGGCTCCGCGACGACCTGCAAGCGCTCCAGCGCGCCCTCGAGAAGCAGGCCGTCGTGCTGCCTGACGGCACCGACTGTGACGTGATCGGGCTGGTCGAAGACCAGCTCGAGGCGGCGGTCCAGGTGTTCTACGTGCGCGACGGACGGGTGCGCGGGCAGCGCGGCTGGGTGGTGGATAAGGTCGAGGATCTCTCGGCCGGCGAGCTCGTCGAGCACTTCCTCGGCCAGGTGTACCGGGACGACCCTGGCGCCCAGCAGGAGAGCGACAACCAGCTCGAGCTGACCGGGCCAGAGTCCAGCAGCCGGCCCGTAGGGCCAGTGCCAAAGTCCGGGCGGGCGAGCGCGGACTGGCGGGCGGTCGCGCGCCGGCAGTCCGTCCCGCGCGAGGTGCTGGTGCCCGTGCTGCCGCCGGGCGCGGAGACGATCCAGGACTGGCTGACGTCGCTGCGAGGGGGGCCTGTGACGCTGCGGGTGCCGCAGCGCGGCGACAAGCGGGCGCTGCTCGAGACCGTCACCAGGAACGCGACCGAGTCGCTGGCGCTGCACAAGACCAGGCGAGCAAGCGACCTGTCCACGCGCAGCCAGGCGATGCAGGAGATCCAGGACGCGCTCGGCCTCGACCAGCCGCCGCTGCGGATCGAGTGCTTCGACGTGTCCAACCTGCAGGGCACGCACGTGGTCGCGTCGATGGTGGTCTTCGAAGACGGCCTGGCCCGCAAGTCCGAGTACCGCAAGTTCGCCGTCAAGGGCGCCGCGGACGACCTGGCCGCGATCTATGAGGTCGTCACCAGGCGGTTCCGCCGCTACCTGGCAGAACGCGACGTGGAGATCGCCGAAGACGGCACCGACAGCGCTCGCAGGAAGTTCGCCTATCCGCCAAGCCTGCTCGTCATCGACGGCGGAGCAGGTCAGGTCGACGCGGCCGTGCGCGCGCTGTCCGACCTGGGCATCACCGACATCGCTGTCTGCGGCCTGGCCAAGCGGCTCGAGGAAGTCTGGCTGCCGGGCGAGGACACCCCGGTGATCATGCCGCGCAGCAGCGAGGGGCTCTACCTGCTGCAGCGGGTACGGGACGAGGCGCACCGGTCCGCGATCACCTACCACAGGGCCAAGCGGACGGCCGCGCAGCGGGCCAGCGAACTGGATGCACTGCCCGGGCTCGGACCGGCCAGGAAGGCCGCTCTCCTCAAGCGCTTCGGCTCGGTCAAGCGACTGCGCGAAGCGAGCCCTGAGGAGATCGCTGAGGTGGAAGGCTTTGGTCCGAAGCTGGCAGGCCAGGTCGCGCAGGCGCTGCACGGGAAAGGGGGGACATGACGTCATGACCAGCCACGGCGCTGAGCCGCAGATCGTCATCATCACGGGGATGTCAGGCGCCGGCCGCTCCACCGCGGCCAAGGCGCTCGAGGACCTCGACTGGTTCGTGGCAGACAACCTGCCGCCGGCCATGCTCGTCACCATGCTCGACCTGGCCAGGCGGGCCAGGGCGGACGTTCCCCGGGTCGCCGCCGTCGTGGACATCCGCAGCCGGGCGTTTTCCACCGACCTCAAGTCGGCCATCGCCGAGCTCGACGCGACCGGCGCGCACCCGTATGTGATCTTCCTCGAGGCCAGCGACGAGACGCTGGTCCGCAGGTTCGAGAACGTGCGCCGCCCGCACCCGCTGCAGGAGAACGGCAGGGTGATCGACGGGATCAATGCCGAGCGCGACCAGCTAGGCGGCATCAGGGCGCAGGCCGACCTGATCCTCGACACCTCAGGCCTGAATATCCACGAGCTGCGGTCCAGGCTGCGCGAGGTGTTCGGCAACGAGAGCGACACGGCCGTCCGGGTCACCGTGCTGTCGTTCGGCTACAAGTACGGCCTGCCCGTCGACGCGGACATGGTCGCCGACTGCCGTTTCCTGCCGAACCCGCACTGGATTCCTGAGCTCGCGCCGAAGAATGGCCAGGACCCAGCCGTCAAGGAGTACGTGCTCAGCAACCCGGGCTCCGAGGCGTTCATCAGGGCCTATCTGGAGGTGCTGCAGATCACGCTCGGCGGGTACGAGCGCAGCGGCAAGGTGTTCATGACCGTGGCCATCGGCTGCACAGGCGGCAAGCACCGCAGCGTGGCGATCGCCGAGGAGATCGCGTCCCGGCTCGCCGGGCCGTGGCCTGGAGTCCAGGTCGCGCATCGTGATCTCGGGCGTGAGTAGGCCGGCCCGCCGCCGGGTCGTCGCGCTGGGCGGCGGGCACGGCCTTTACGCGTCGCTGTCGGCGCTGCGCCGGGTCACCAGGGACCTGACCGCGATCGTGACGGTCGCCGACGACGGCGGCTCGAGCGGCAGGCTGCGCCGGGAGTACGGAGTGCTGCCGCCGGGCGACCTCCGGATGGCGCTGGCAGCGCTGTGTGGCGACGACTCCTGGGGCACCACCTGGAGCAAGGTCGTGCAGCACAGGTTCACAGGGCCGGGGGAGCTCGGCGGCCACGCGGTCGGCAACCTGCTGATCGTCGCGCTGTGGGACCTTCTCGGGGACACGGTCGCCGGGCTCGACTGGGTGGCGAGGCTGCTTGGCGCGCACGGCAGGGTGCTGCCGATGGCGTCAGTTCCGCTGGATCTTGCGGCCGAAGTGCAGGGGGTTGACCCGAACTTCCCGCTTCAGGTCAGCACGATTCGAGGTCAGGTCGCATGCGCGAAGACGACCGGGCGGGTACGGTCAATGTCATTGGTTCCTGCCGACCCGCCCGGCTGCGCCGAGGCTGTGCAGGCGGTCGCAGAAGCAGACTGGGTGGTGCTCGGCCCTGGCTCGTGGTTCACCAGCGTGCTCCCGCACCTGCTGGTGCCCGATCTGGCCAGAGCGCTGATCGCCACCCCGGCCAGGCGGCTGGTCACGCTGAACTTGGCGCCCCAGCCGGGAGAGACCGAAGGGTTCTCTCCGCGTGCTCACCTGGAGGTGCTCGCGGGCCATGCCCCCGACCTGGCCATTGACGTCGTGCTCGCCGACAAGGCCGCAGTGACAGAAACGGCGGCAGAGCTGACCGAAGCAGCCGATCTGCTCGGCGCACGACTGGTGCTCGCCGACCTGGCGGTGCGTGACCGATCGGGGGCGGGCCGGCCTGACCGGCATGACCCGCTGCTGCTCGCCGGCGCGCTCGCGCGGATATTCGAGGGGGAGTGAGAGTTGTGGCGCTGACCAGTCTGGTCAAGGACGAGCTCAGTCGCGTCAGCGTGCTCAAGCCGTGCTGCCGCAAGGCTGAGGTTTCGACGTTGCTGCGGTTCGCGGGCGGGCTGCACCTGTCCAACGGTCACATCATGGTCGAGGCCGAACTCGACACCGGCGCGGCCGCGCGGCGGCTGCGCAAGGACATCATCGAGATCTTCGGTCACAGCTCCGAGCTGATCGTGCTCGCGCCGAGCGGCCTGCGCAAGGGCAACAGGTACGTCGTGCGCGTCAGCAAGGACGGCGACAGCCTGGCCAGGCAGACCGGGCTGATCGACGGGCGCGGCCGGCCGGTGCGCGGCCTGCCGCGGCAGGTCGTCGCGGGCAGCACGTGTGACTGCGAGGCTGCCTGGCGCGGCGCGTTCCTCGCGCACGGCTCGCTGACCGAGCCCGGCCGGTCCATGTCGCTGGAGCTCACCTGCCCTGGGCCCGAGGCCGCGCTCGCGATGGTCGGCGCCGCGCGGCGGATGCGGATCCAGGCCAAGGCTCGCGACGTACGCGGCGTCGACCGGGTGGTGGTCAGGGACGGCGACGCGATCAGCGCGATCCTCACCAGGCTCGGGGCTCACGACAGCGTCCTGGCCTGGGAGGAGCGCAGGATCAGGCGCGCGGTGCGCGGCACGGCCAACCGGCTGGCCAACTTCGACGACGCGAACCTGCGGCGCAGCGCACGCGCCGCGGTGGCCGCGGGCGCGCGTGTCGAACGGGCGCTCGAGATACTCGGCGACGAGGCACCAGAGCACCTCATCGAGGCCGGCCGGCTCCGGATCAAGCACCGGCAGGCAAGCCTGGAAGAACTCGGTCAGGCCGCTGAGCCGCCGCTCACGAAGGACGCGATCGCCGGCCGCATCAGGCGGCTGCTCGCGCTTGCCGACAAACGCGCGATCGAGCTAGGCGTTCCCAGCACTGAGGCGCACCTGACCCCGGACATGCTCGCCCCGTAACGCGGGCCGCGGCGCCAGCTAGGGGGGCGGCTGCTTGAAGCCGAACCCTTGGTCAGGCTGCCCGGGCGCGCCCGGCTGGCCACTGGCCGGCGGCGTGCCGTACGGCTGGGGCGTCCCGTACGTCTGGGGCGGCGTTCCGTACTGCTGGGGCGGCGTCCCGTAGGGCTGGTTCATGGTGCCGTAAGGCTGGTTCACGGTCCCGTAGGGCTGGCGGCCCGGGCGCACCCGGCGGCTCCACCCCCAGCGCATCGAGCCGCCCATCCCGATCCGGTAACCGTACAGGGCCGCGAAGATCCAGAACACGAACCCGAGCCCGCCGACGGCCTGGGGGTAGTAGTGGAAGACGACGCCCAGGTTGGCGAGGATCTGGCTGAGCGACACGCCGTGCCGGTTCAGTACCAGGATCTCGGCGACCAGGCTCCCGAGCGCGCAGCCGAACACCGCGAGCGCCGCGCTGACGATCGCGAACGGCGGGCTCTTCACCCGGCCGATCCTGGCCATGACCGTGCCGACTGCGAGGCCGACCAGGATCGCCATGATCGAGAACTGGTACTTGGTCGAGTACGAGATGACGCCCCAGACCAATGCACAGGCGATCGCGACGCCGAGGCCGGCGAGTACCGCCATGCCGACATTGCCGCGCTCGGATTGGCTGCCGAAATTGATCATATTTACCCTCATTCATTGAACCGGTCGCGGGAAGCATAGCCAGGTCACCAGGGCCTGGGCTAGGTCCGCGCCCCGACGGCAGCAGGCTGGGTGCCGGGATGTCGGCCCAGCGTCCTGTTACCACCCGATGTTATGGTGCGCGTGGCACGTGATCAGCGATGCGAAAGGGAGCAGCGGGTGACTGTCCGGGTAGGAATCAACGGGTTCGGCCGGATCGGACGGAACTTCTGGCGCGCCGTGCACGCGATGGAAAACCCCGGGATCGAGATCGTGGCGGCCAATGACCTCGGCAACATCGACACGTTCGCGCACCTGCTGAAGTACGACACGGTGCTTGGCACGCTGGACGTGGACGTGTCGGCGGCCGACGGCAGCATCGTGGCGGGCGACTCCAAGATCAAGTGGCTCGCTGAACGTGACCCGGCCGCGATCGGCTGGGGGGACCTCGGCGTCGACGTGGTGATCGAGTCCACCGGCATCTTCACCAGCTACGACGGCGCGCACAAGCACATAGAGGCCGGCGCGAAGAAGGTCATCATCTCCGCCCCTGCCAAGGGCGAGGACATCACGATCGTGCTCGGCGTCAACGACGACAAGTACGATCCGGCGGCACACAACGTCATTTCCAATGCCTCCTGCACGACGAACTGCGTCGCGCCGCTCGCGAAGGTGCTGCTGGACAGCTTCGGGATCGTCAAGGGCCTCATGACGACCGTGCACGCCTACACCAACGACCAGGTGATCCTCGACTTCGCGCACAAAGATCTGCGCCGGGCGCGCGCGGCGGCGCAGAACATCATCCCCACCACCACTGGCGCGGCCAAGGCGACCAGCCTGGTGCTGCCAGAACTCAAGGGCAAGCTCGACGGGCTCGCGATGCGCGTCCCCGTGATGGACGGGTCGGTCACCGACCTGGTCGTGCAGCTGGAGCGGGAGGTCACGGCCGAGGAGGTCAACGAGGCCTACAAGACAGCGGCCGCCGAGGGCTCGCTCAAGGGCTACCTGCACTACTCCACCGCCCCCATCGTGTCATGCGACATCGTCGGCACGCCGTGGTCGTGCACGTTCGACTCGCCGCTGACGATGGCCTCGGGCGACCAGGTCAAGGTCATCGGCTGGTACGACAACGAGTGGGGCTACTCGAACCGGCTGGCCGACCTGACCGCGCTGGTCGCCAGCAGGCTGGGGTAGGCGATGCGGGGCATCGCCGGCCTCGGCGCCGGCGGGCGCGTCGTTTTGCTCAGGGCGGACCTGAACGTGCCGCGGGACGGGACCTCGATCACTGACGACCTGCGGATCAGGGCCAGCCTGCCGACGATTACGGCCCTGACCGGCCAGGGAGCGCGGGTACTTGTGTGCGCGCACCTGGGCCGCCCGAAGGGCGACGACTACGCGGCGCGCGCCGCCGGCGGCCCGTCGCTGCGGCCGGTGGCTGACCGGCTGGGCGAGCTGCTCGGGCAGCCCGTTCGGTTCGCGGCCGACGTCACTGGCCCGTCGGCCGCCGCCGTCGCCGACGAGCTAGCCGACGGCGAGGTGGGGCTGCTCGAGAACGTCAGGTTCGAGCCCGCGGAGACCAGCAAGGACGACGCGGTGCGCGGAGAGCTTGCCAGCCGCCTTGCGGCGCTGGCTGAGCTCTATGTCGGCGACGGCTTCGGGGCGCTGCACCGCAAGCACGCGAGCGTGTACGACGTGCCCGCGCTGCTGCCGCACGCGGCGGGCGAGCTGGTGCTCGCGGAGGTGGCCGTGCTCCGCCAGCTCACCGAGAACCCGAAGCGGCCGTACGTGGTCGTACTCGGCGGCGCGAAGATCTCCGACAAACTCGCCGTCGTGGCCAACCTGGCCACGATCGCCGACCGGATACTGATCGGCGGCGGCATGGCGTTCACGTTCCTCGCGGCTCGCGGCTACGGCGTAGGGCGCTCGCTCGTCGAACAGGACATGGTCGGCGACGTAGGCCGGCTGCTCGACCAGACGGGCGGTGCTGAGATCGTGCTGCCAGAGGACATGGTCGCCGCGACAGAGTTCGCCGCGGATGCCGCGCACGAGACCGTGCCGGTGTCCGGCTTCCCCGCCGACCGGACCGGGCTGGACATCGGACCGGCCACCTGCGAGCTGTTCGCGGCGAAGCTGGCCGACGCAGGCACGGTGTTCTGGAACGGGCCGATGGGCGTCTTCGAGTTCCCGGCCTTCGCCGCCGGCACGAAGGCGACCGCCGAGGCCATCAGCCGGGTGCGAGGGCTGACCGTGGTCGGCGGCGGAGACTCGGCCGCTGCCGTCAGGAAGCTGGGCTTCCCCGAGTCGGCTTTCAGCCACATCTCTACCGGCGGCGGCGCGAGCCTGGAGTACCTAGAAGGCAAGACGCTGCCCGGGCTCGCGGCGCTGGAGGCCACATGACCGCCCGCAAGCCGCTGGTGGCCGGCAACTGGAAGATGCACAAGAACCACCTCGAAGCCCTCGCCCTCGCCCAGCAGCTGGCGTTCCGGCTGAACGACAAGGACTTCGCGGCCGCCGACATCGCCGTGCTGCCGCCGTTCACCGCGCTCCGGAGCGTGCAGACGCTC
>DASUHI010000012.1:0-37241 GCA_036273575.1 Streptosporangiaceae bacterium
GACGAGCTTCTCGAACTCGCCGTCGCTGGCGTCGAGTTTGTCCAGCTTGTTGAGGACCTCCTTACCTTCATGCTCCTGCTGGATCGCGGTGCTGGCGAGCCTGTCCCCGTCGGGCAGCTTCTCTCGCACGGCGGGCCAGAAGTACATCTCCTCCATCGCCTCGTGCTTGGACTCCTCGATGACGAGCTGCTCGACCATCTTCTTGCGCTGCGCCAGCTCGTCGTTGCTGGCATGCTTCGCGACCGTCGGCCCCCCTCCCTTGGCTGGTTGCACTAAACCCGTGGCCTGCGTCGCGTGACAGTGGGGAAACGGGGTAGCGGCGGAACATGGCTGATATCGGCTTCGTCGGCCTCGGCCGGATGGGGCTGCCGATGTGCATGTGCCTGGTCGAAGCCGGCTACGAGGTCGTCGCGACCGACGAGCGCTCTGACGCTCGGACAGACGCCGCCGCGTGCGGCGCCTTGTGGCGGGACTCACCTGCCGAGGTCGCCGCGGCCGCTGGTGTCCTGATCACCATGCTCCCGGGTCCGGCGGCGGTGAGCACGGCGATGCTCGGGTCGGCTGGCGCCCTGCCCGCAATGGCGCCGGGTGAGACGTGGATCGACATGACCACGAATGTGCCGTCCGCCGTCCGTTCGGTCCGCGAGCAGGCGATCGAGCAGGGCGTGCGGGTGCTCGAGGCACCCGTTGGCGGCGACCCTGAAGCTGCCAGGCAAGGACGGCTTCAGTTGTACATCGGCGGCGAAGCAGACGTGCTCGACGACAACCGGCCAATGCTCGAAGCCCTTGCCGACCCGCAGCAGATCTTCCTCGTCGGCGCGCACGATGCGGGCTACACGACCAAGCTGCTCGTCAACCTGCTGTGGTTCGGCCAGGCGATCGCGACGGCGGAAGCCTTGCTAGTCGCCAAGGCCGCGGCGATTGACCTGCGCGTGCTCGAGCGCGTGCTGAGCCGCAGCTCGGCCGCGACCGCCTTCATCGCCCGCGACCTCGACCGGCTGTTTCATGGCGACTACCTGACCACATTCGGCCTGGACCGCATCTGCGACGAACTGGAAGCGGCGATTGCGCTCGCCCGCGACTATCAGGTGCCGTCTGCGCTATCGGATCTTGTACTGCAGACGTACCACCGCGCCTTGCACAGGTATGGCGCGGCCGACGGGGAACTACTCGCGGTCGCCCTGCTCGAAGAGGAAGGAGGCCTCAGGCTGCGGCCGGATGCTAGCTAACGCGCGGCTCAACCGAACTCGATCTGCTAGCCGCGAGTGACGGGCGTCGATAGAGGTACAGAGCCCACGTCCCGGCGGTTGTCAGTCCAGCTGCCGATCCACCGAACGCACGTTGTGCGGGACGGAGCTGGGTTGACCGACACTCGCAGCAGCTCGAACCGCGTTTTCCTGGTCGCATACGGTCAGGTGACTGACGGCCACTGCGTGCGGATCAGCGTGGCAGGCGAGCTGGGCCACGGGGACGCCGAGCTACTTGGCTTCTGTCACACCCGGATCCGCGCCATGCCAGTCAGCTACTTGTCAGCAGCTTGAGGAGTGCCGTCTCCGCGCTACCCCTGGTAGATAGGTCACCGAACTCGGCGTCGCGGCCCAGGTCGGCGAGAATTCGAGAAATCGTGGCGCCGTGCTCGTACCGCTCGATCACCCGCGGGTCGATGTAGGACGCTCGTGCGACGGCCGGCGTGTTGCCGAGGTAGTCGGCAACCTCCTTGACTGAGCGGGCGATAGCGCGCTTCCGGCCCGTCGGTGTGGCGCCTGCGTGCTCCGAGACAGCGAGGGCGACGGCGGCGAGCACAGTGGCGTGCCAGGTCCGGAAGTCCTTCGCGGTGAAGTCCTCGCCGGCGACCTCGCGCAGGTAATCGTTGATGTCAGCGGCGGTCAGGTCGTGCCAGGCTGTGCCCTCGCGGTAAGCGAAGAGCGTCTTGTCGGCTGACCGGCGCCGCCGCAGCGCCCTGATCACGGCGACGACCTCGGCATCTGCTATGGCGCCTTCCTGCTGCTTGCCGCTCTTGCCTGGGTAGTCGAAGTACAGCTGCCCGCCTCGGCAGCGCACGTGCTCCCTGCGGATCGTGGTCAGCCCGTAACTGCCGTTCTCCTCGGCGTACTCGGTTCCGCCTGGCCGGAAGAAGCCGAGATCGATGAGGCGGACAGCGGCGGCGGCCACCCGCGTCCTGAGCAATCCGCGCGCCCGAAGGTCTCTGTCGACGATGGCGCGGATCTCAGGAAGCCGGGCTCCGAACTTCAGGACCCTGTTGTGTTTCTGCCTATCGCGTTGCACGCGCCACTCGGCGTGATACAGGTACTGGCGGCGCCCGGCGGCATCTGTTCCCGTCGCCTGAATGTGACCGGCTGGGTCGGGGCAGATCCACACGTCAGCCCATGCGGGCGGGATGACCAGGGCCCTGATCCTCTCCCTGGCAGCATCGTCATGCAGCGGACTGCCGTCTGGGCCTATGTACCTGAATCCGCGGCCGCACCGCACCCGGCGGATGCCCGGCGCCTCGAGGTCGCTCGTTGCGAGCGACGAGCGACTCTCGCTCATGGCAGCTGCTCCGTCCTGCCCAGGGTCAACCGGGGCTCTCACTGCCCGGCAGCCGTCGCGCCAACCGTGCGGTCTGATCTACCGTTTCTGGTTTGCGCGCCCGCAGGCCGGGGAGCCGGGTTGGCATGGCAGCCAACGAGTACCCGGGCGCCGAGCCATTCGTGCCGCCTGGCGAGCACAGCCTCAAATCACTGGCCGAGGCGGCACGTGATTGCCAGGGGTGTGACCTGTTCGAGCGAGCGTCGCAGACAGTCTTCGGTACTGGCAGCCCGCACGCGCGGATCATGCTTGTCGGCGAGCAGCCAGGCGACGCCGAGGACAAGGAAGGCAAGCCGTTCGTCGGCCCCGCCGGGCGGGTGCTCGCCAGGGCGCTCGGTGCGGCGGGGATTTCGGAGGACGACAGCTACATCACGAACGCCGTCAAGCATTTCCGCTGGCGGGATGCGCCGGCGGGCGGCAAGGGGCGGATTCACCAGCGGCCGGACACCTGGCACATACGTGCCTGCGGGCCGTGGCTGTCGGCGGAAATCGAACGCGTCAACCCTCGCGTCATCGTGGCGCTCGGAGCCGTCGCAGGCCAGGCGATGTTCGGAAGCTCCTTCCGCGTCGGCGCGCATCGCGGCCGAGCGCAGCCGTGGCGCCTCGACGGGGATCGAGACAACGGCCGCAGTCCCAGTGGTCGCGGACGCATCGTCGTAGCCACGATCCACCCGTCCGCCGTTCTGCGCGCCACCGATCGCGATAGCGCCTACCGGGGGCTGGTAGACGATCTCGCAATTGCCTCTGACGTTCTGGGCGTCAGCGCGGGCAGGTCATGACGATGGCGCTCACAGCTGGGTTGTTCGACGTCGACGGGACGCTCGCGGACACCAACTACCTGCACGCAGTCACCTGGTGGGAGGCCTTCGCCCAGGCCGGACACGACGTGCCCATGGCCAGTGTCCATCGCGTCGTCGGGATGGGCTCCGATCAGCTTCTCGACGCCGTGCTGCCCGGGAACCGAGATCGGGCAGCGGACTCCAGCATCACCGGCGCACACAGCGCCTTGTACTCGACGTACTGGTCGCGCATCAGGCCACTGCCCGGTGCGCGCAAGCTGCTTTGCGCCTGCAAGGACGCTGGCCTTCGAGTCGTGCTGGCCAGCTCGGCCAATCCGCCGGAGTTCGCGGCGCTCAGGGCCGCGCTTGCCTGTGACGACGTGATCGACGCGGCCACCTCGGCGGGTGACGTGGACAAGAGCAAGCCGGCGCCCGACCTGGTGCAGGTCGCGCTAGAGAAGGCCGGGGTCCCGGCTGATGAGGCCGTCTTCGTGGGAGACACGGTGTGGGACGTGCGCGCCTGCCAGAAGGCGGGCGTACCGTGCGTGGGCCTGCTCAGCGGCGGCATCGCCGCCGCTGAGCTCAGCGCCGCCGGAGCGGTCGCCGTCTTCGACGACCCGGCGGCCCTTCTCGACTCGACCGGCGGCCAGCTTGCCCAGGTCATCGACGGTAATCAGGGGCGCTAGGCGTTCTGGTGCCTTGGTTTCCGTTGGGACGCCTAGCGGGGCGGCCAGATCAGGCGGTCCGTCAGCCATTGACCGGAACCAATCGCAGGTGTAGCTTACGCGCCATTAGTCCTAGTTCTCGCTTTCTATGCGGTTTCAGGGGCGGCTATGGCTGGCACAGAGCAGGCAGCGACGGGTGCGACGGCTGGGACGGAAACCCGATCCCAGGAAGCGCTCGAGAGCCTTGGTTACCGACAGGAACTGAAACGGGCCGTCAACTCGCTCGGCCATCTCGCGCTGATTCTCTCGGATATCACGCCGACGGCCTCGCTCCTGGTTGTCGGCACCGCGGTGATCGCCGTCGCGGGCACGGGCTCGTTGTGGGCCTACCTCATCGGCTGCTTCATCGCCGTGAACGTCGCGCTGTGCATGGGCGAGCTCGGCTCCATGGTCCCGGTCGCTGGCGGCCTCTTCTCGATCGTGACCAGGGTCCTCGGCAAAGCGACGGGTTTCGTCGCCATGGTCGACTACATCGGCCAGGCCATCTTCCTGCCCGCCAGCGTCGCGATCGGGATCGGCACGTACGTGCACGCGCTGGACCCCAGCATCTCGACGAACCTCATCTCGGGCTTCGGCATGATTGTCGTGACCCTCGTGTCGCTGCTGCAGATCAGGTTCAACGCGTGGCTGACCGGCGTCTTCCTGGCCATCGAGCTGATCGTCGTCGGCGCGCTCGGGGTCGCCGGGTTCACGCACCTGCACCAGCCACTGTCGATCCTGAGTCACCCCGTCGTCGCGAACGGCAGCGGCGGCGTATCCCCGGTCGCCGTAGGCGCCGTCGTCGCCGCGCTGGCCACGGCCCTGTTCTCGGTCAACGGCTACGACAGCGGCATCAACTTCGCCGAGGAGGTTCTCGGCGAGGCGAAGCTGATCGGCCGCGCTGTCGTGGCCGCCGCCCTGATCGGCATCTTCTTCGAGCTCGTGCCGTTCATCGGGATCGTGTTCGGCGCGCGCAACCTCGGCGCGTTCCTTGGCTCTGGCACGCCCGTCACGGCGGTCGGCGGCCAGGCGTTCGGCCACACATTCGTGACGATCGTGACGTACGGCGCGCTGATCGCGATCTTCAACGCCTCCGTCGCGATAACGCTGCAGTTCTCCAGGATCGTGTGGGCAAGCGGCCGCGACTTCGCTTGGCCCGAGCCGATCAGCTCGTGGGTCGGCAAGGTCGAGTCGAGGCGCGGCGCGCCGTGGGTCGCCACGCTGATCGTCGGCACCTTGGCTACCATCCTCTGCTTCCAGGCCTCGCTGATCACCGTTGTCACGTTCACCGCAGTGCTGATCGTGATCCTCTACGGGCTGATCGCGATCGCGGCCCTGGTGAGCCGCGTCAGGCAGCGGCACCTGGAGCGCCCGTCAAGGATGCCGCTGTGGCCGCTGCCACCGCTGATCGCCCTGATCGGTGTCGTCGTGGCGCTGACCAAGCAGAAGGGCTCCGACCTGGTGATCTCGGCGTGCGTGTTCGCCGCGGCGCTGCTCTACTACTTCCTGTTCGTCAGGCCACGGCGCGACCGGTACTGGACGGTCGCGGGCGCCATGCCCGACGCCGCGCCGGGTCCGGCGCTCGCCGTCGAGGACGAGCCCGCCTGAACACGTCGCCGGCCGATGAATCTAGGCCGGCGGCACGGTCTACCTTCTGTTGGGGTGCGAAGGAGGGAGACCTCATGACTGACCTGCGCGGCGTGCTGCAGACCCACGTCAGCGACGGATCGCTGCCCGGTGCCGTGGCGCTGATCGCCCGCGGCGGCAGGACCGAGTTCGCCGCGGTTGGCGACGCCAGCCTCGGCGGGCCCGCGATGGCGAGGGACTCGATCTTCCGGTTCGCGTCTATCACCAAGCCGATCACGGCTGCGGCGGTCATGATGCTGGTCGACGACGGCGCGATCGCGCTCGGCGACCCGGTTGGCCGGTGGCTGCCGGAACTGGCCGCGCCGATGGTGGTCAAGACGCCGCACAGCGACCCGGACGACCTGGTCCCGGCGGCCAGGGAGATCACCGTGTTCGACCTGCTCAGCTCCCAGGCGGGCTACGGCTTCCCGTCCGACTTCGGGCTGCCAGGCGTCCAGCCGCTGTTCGGCGTTCAGAAGGACGGCCGCGAGATCCGCAGCTTCCCGGCGCCGGACGTCTGGATGGCCGGCCTGGCCAAGGTCCCGCTGCTGTACCAGCCAGGCGAGGCGTGGCTCTACGACACCTGCTCGACCGTGCAGGGCGTGCTGGTGACGAGGGTCACGGGCCAGCCGCTGCCCTCCTTCCTTGCCGAGCGGCTGCTCGGGCCGCTGGGCATGTCGGACACGGCCTTCGAGGTCCCGCCGTCGCGGCGTGGCCGATTCACCAGTTATTACAGGACCAACGGCGCTGGTGCCCTCCGCCTGGCCGATGCGCCCGACGGGCAGTGGAGCACGCCTCCGGTGTTCCCGCTCGGCAACGCTGGCCTGGCGGGGACGATTGACGACTGGGCCCTGTTCGGCCGCATGCTTCTAGCTCACGGCAGCACGGCGGACGGCCGCCAGGTGCTGAGCAGGGAGTCGGTGCGGCTGATGACCACCGACCACACCAGCGCCGCGCAGCGGGAGATCGGCACGCTGTTCCTGGAGGGGCAGGGCTGGGGGTTCGGCGGGTCGGTCGACATCGCGGCGACTGACCCGTGGAACGTCCCGGGCCGCTACGGCTGGGTCGGCGGGACGGGAACGTCCGCGCACATCGTTCCAGCCACGGGCACGATCGCGATCCTGCTGACGCAGGTCGGGGCCGACAGTCCGGTCACGCCGCGGTGGATGCGTGACTTCTGGACATACGCCGCCGCGCAATTCTGAAAGCGTTGCGCACGGCATTCCACCGGGGCGGGGTTGTTCCCGCGGCAGGCGTATCCGTAAAACGGTACTGAAACATCGCCGACTGCTTTCGGCTGCTTTCGGTCGCGCACGACCGGATTTCCGCGCGGACCGGGGCGTAGTGTGGCCGCCCCGGGATCGTGACGTCGTAGTCGCCGATCCCGTGGGCGGCCGCCCCCCGGGCCCCGTCGGATCTCCTGCCGCGTCGCCGGGCTGGCCTGCTGGTCTGACTGTGCCTACTCAGAACAGAGTCGCCCGCACCCATCCAGATACGTCCGCGAGGCCTATCAGATCCGGCTATTCGCGGGTTTGCGGCTGCTGCGCCGTTACGGGAACAGGCGCGGGCCTACGCCGGGGCGGAACTGGGACCGCGCGGCCGTGAGCAACGCGGTGGCGGCCTGGCGCGCGTTCTCGCCGGTGCGCGACATCCTGGCGGCGATCAGCCCCGTGACGATCGGGGTGGCGAACGACGTGCCGCTCCACTTGACGATGCCGGCCGACGTGTCACGCACGGTGCCATCCGTCACCGTCATGTACTTGAGCCTGGCGTAGGCGTTGACGATGTCTTCGCCCGGCGCGTAGGCGTCGACCCAGGCGCCGTGGTTGCTGAACCAGGACCGGCGCTGACCGTCGCGGCTCATCGACCCGACGCCGACGCACCAGGGGAAGGCGGCCGGCCAGAACGGCGCGGCGCGGCCGTCGTTGCCGGCGGCCGCCACGAACGCGACGCCGCCGACCTGGCTCAGGCGCTCCTCCCAGAGTGCCTGGAACGCGAGGGACGGAACGTTCTCCCTCGTGTAACCGCCAGCGGACATGCTGATGAGGTCGGGGGAGCGGGACAGGGCGTCGTGGATCTGCTTGATCAGGCTCGACTCCCTGACGAAGCCGGACGCCTCGATCTCGCGCTCCACGACCACGTGCGACGCGGGAGCCAGGCACCTGATCACGCCAGCCACGAACGTGCCGTGGCCGCCGTACGGATCGGCGAACCCGGGCCTGATCCGGTCCGGATCCTCGACGTCCGCTTGCGTGTCCGGCTCAACGCCGTCGAGCCACGGCGCCCACGCGCTGGCGCCGTCGATCAGGCCCGTGTCAACGACGGACACCTGGACGTCGGCGCCGGCCGACGGGTCCGCGATGACGGGCCACAGCGCCGAGCGCACGACCGCCGGGTCCGCCGCCTGCTGCGGGGTGATGACGGCCTCCGGTTCTGTGGCCGGGCAGATGGTCAGCGGGGTGATGATGAACGCGTGGTCGTGCGTCGCGACCCCTACGCCCAGCAGCCTGTCGAGGTCGTCAAGCACGTCGGGCGTGTGCTGCGAGTCGCGGACCTGTACGCCGAGCCTGGCGATGCCTGCCATGAGCGCATCACCGCCGGTTGCTTCGGTCGCATCGTGCTCGCCAGGAAGAGCGCCAAGCGAGCGGAGCGCCCCGAGCACGCGCGGCAGATCGCGGTCGCGGGTTAGCAGCGACTTGCTGCGGTAGAAGTAGGCGACGTGCCTGTCGTGCTCCCAAGTCGGTGGCCACGGCCGCACCTCGGGGTCCGCGGCCAGCGCCTTCTTGACCTCTGGCACCAGCCGCCTTCTGTTCTCATCGCGCGCGCGTTCGTCCGCGGGAAGAACCGCGTCACCATTCCCCGTCATTTGACCGCCCCAGGCCGTCGGAAGCTGGTAGCGAAATGTTCGCCCGCTTTTCCCGGCTAACACTACCTATATGGCCTTTGCCTTTCCTACGCTTGGGTGAATGTCCACAGCAGCGACGCGAGAGCCGGCCGCCGGTGCGCTCGCGTGGCTCGATGTCCCCGTCGAGCAGCTGCCGCTGCTCGCGCATTCGCGCCCAGGCGACATCGCTCCCGTGGCCGAGCGCGTGCTCGCGACCACCCGCGACCCTTACCCGCGGTCGTATGCGGCCCAGGCACTCGGGCTCGCCAGCCGGGGGCAAGGCGACGTCCGCCAGGCGGTGCGCTATCTGCGCGCCGCCCTTGCCGCCGCGGCGTCGTGCGGCAAGGAGCGGGAGGCCGACGTGCAGGCGAGCCTCGGCCCGACCCTCGCCTACGCAGGCCGCAGCGCCGAGGCCCTCCGCCACATGGACGAGGCCGTCAGCAAGACGTCCGGCGTCATGGCGGAGCGGGTAAGAATGCGCCGCGGTGCCGTGCTGCTCATCCTCGGCCGCAGCGGCGAGGCCATCGAGGACATGCGCCGCGCCGCGCGGAGCCTTCGAGCCGCTGGCGACTCGGTCTGGGAGGCCAGAACGCTGATCAACCTGGCCCAGGCGCTCGTCGACCGAGGCGACCCGGAAGCCGCCGAGGAAGCCCTCAGCCGCGCCGAGCCCCTGCTGCAAGCCTCCGACCAGGAATTCGAGGCGGCCGTCGCACGGTGCAATCGCGGGCTCGCCGTTGCCCTGCTCGGAAACGTGCCTGCGGCGCTGGCGCACTATGACGCCGCCGAGCAGATGTATGCGGCCGCCGGCGCGCACCCGCTGGAACTGGCGGAATCCCGCAGCGCGGCCCTGCTCGCGGCCGGCCTGCACGCTGACGCGCTGCGCCATGGCCGCGAAGCGGCTGCCATCCTGCGCGGGCAGGGCTCGTCGCCTGCTTACCTGGCCACTGCGCTCCTGCGCGTGGCGGACGCCGCGCTGGCCGCCGGGGAACCCGAACTGGCCCGGGCGAGCGCAGCCGAGTCCGCCCGGCTGTTCCGCAGGCAGGGACGTGACCGCGGCGAGACGCTCGCCAGGATCAAGGTGGCCAGGGCCAGGTACGCCTCGGGGGAATGCAGCCGCCGCCTGTTCCTCGACGCGAGCGCCGCCGCCGCAGCAGCCGACAGCCACCGCGTTCCTGAAGCGGTCGAGGCGCACCTGCTCGCCGCCGACGTCGCACTCGCTTTGGACGACCAAGCCGCAGCCGAGCCGCACCTGGTCCGCGCGGCCCGTGCCCGCTCAGGCAGGCTGACCGCCGGCCGGGTGCTCGGCTGGTACGCGGCCGCGCGGCGCGCTCACGTCACCAGGCGCCCCAAGGCGGTCTTTCACGCGTGCGAGCAGGGCCTGCGCATTCTCGAGGCCTACCAGCTGAGCCTCGGAGCCGTGGAGATGCGCGCTGCCGCGACCGCGCACGGCAGCACGCTCGCCGCGATCGCGTCGCGAGAAGCGCTGGCCGCTGATGACCCGCGCCTGCTGCTGCGTTGGACAGAACGCTGGCGGGCGACGACCTTCGCGCTTCCGCCGGTCCGTCCGCCGGATGACGGCGAACTCGCCGCCGCCCTCGCGAGCCTGCGCCTCCAGACGCGGCTGATCGGTGCGGCGACAGCTAGCGGCGCGCCGACCAGCGGGCTCGAGCGCGAACGACTGCGAGTCGAGGAGGAAGTACGGCGCCACGTGCTGCGGACGTCAGGGGCGGACGCCGAGTCCGGAATCCCGCGCGCGGACGTCGATGTCGACGAGATCCTCGCCGCGCTCGGGGATGCCAGGCTCGTCGAGATCTCCGGGCTTGACGGCCGCCTGCACGTGCTCGTGGCCACGGCAGGTGGGGTTCGCCGCTATGACGGCGGAACGTGGGCCGCCGCGCTGCGCGAGGCGGAGTTCAGTAGGTTTGCGCTGCAGCGGCTCGCCTATCACGCTCAGCCGGGCGGTCCGCCGAGCGAAGGCAGGGACCCGGCACGAGCCATTGCCGCGTCTGCCGCCGCGCTCGAGGCCTCGGCCGAGCGGCTCCAGCAGGAGCTCTTCGCGGCCGCGCTGGCCGAGCTTGGTGACGGCCCGCTAGTCATCGCCCCGCCGGCCGCGCTGCACGCCGTGCCATGGGGTGCGCTGCCATCGCTGAAGGACAAGCTCGTCAGCGTCGTTCCTTCCGCCCTGACATGGCTGCGCGGGCGGGCGGCCGACGCGCCAGCCAGCCGGCGGGTCGCGGTCGTCATGGGTCCCGGGCTGGCGGGCGCGGCAACGGAGGTCGCCGGTCTGGCCAGCCGCTACCCGGACGCCGAGGTGCTCGCGGCGGGAGCCGCCACGGCGGAGAACGTGCTGGCCAGCCTCGAGGGCCGCTGGCTCGCCCACATCGCGGCACACGGCAGCTTCCGCGCCGACAACCCGCTCTTCTCCTCGCTCATGCTGGACGACGGTCCCCTGACCGTGCATGACCTGCAGCGCCTCAGGCGCGCTCCGTACCGGCTCGTGCTGTCCTGCTGCGACAGCGGGGTGACCGGCTCGGCCGGGGCCGACGAACTGCTTGGCCTGGTTGCGGCGCTGGGACAGCTCGGTACCGCAGGCGTGATCGCTCCCGTCGTCGCGGTCAACGACGCGGCCACCGTGCCGGTGACGCTGCGCCTGCACGAGCGGCTCGCCGGCGGCGCCACGACGGCCGCCGCGCTGCGCGACGCCCGGCGGAGCCTGCGCGACGAGCCGTGGTCCTACGCGGCGGCCCGCGCGTTCGTGGCATTCGGAGCGGCGTAGCGACATGGGCGCGGCCGGATGACCGACAATAGGGGCACGCACCTTTTACGTTTTAGACGAGGAAATGTGGCCTGTGGAGCAGGGTGAGACCCGCAAGCTGGTCGAGGCGGCAGCGGAGGGCGACGAGGCGGCGTGGCGAGCGATCGTCGAGCGCTTCAGCGGCCTCGTCTGGGCGGTAGCCAGGGGGTTCCGGCTCGGTCAGTCTGACGCGGGGGACGTCTATCAGACGGTCTGGCTCCGCCTCGCGGAGAACCTGCGTCGCATCCAGAACCCGGATCAGCTCGGCGCGTGGCTCGCTACGACGGCCAGGCGCGAGTCGCTGCGCATGGTGCGCGGCCGCCGGAGGGACGTCCCGATCGAGGACGCGGCCCTCACCGAGCTGCTTCCGGTGGATGAGTCGTCGCCGGAGTTCGCGGCCCTCGAGGCGGAGCAAGCCCGCCTCGCAGCGCACCGCGCGAAGCAGATGTGGCGCGCGTTCCGTGAACTGCCCGGCCGCTGCCAGCAGTTGCTGCGCATCCTGATGGCCACGCACCGGCCCAGCTACGCGGAGGCAGCGGCGGCGCTCGACGTCCCTGTCGGCAGCATCGGGCCAACTCGCGCCCGGTGCCTGAATCAGCTCAGGCGCCGCATCGGCGAGGTATCCGAGGCGGGATCGCAGCCTCATACCAAGAAGAGGGACAACCAGGAGGACGGACGTGCGGGACGAGCATGACGACGCCGTGCTCGAATCCGAGCTCAGGCACCTCATCGAGCTCGTCGACCCCGTCCCTGCGAGTCTGCTGGCGGCGGCGAAGGACTGCTACACGTGGCGCAGCATCGACAGCGATCTCGCCGAGCTCGTCTTCGACTCCGTAGCCGAGGATCACGGGGTGATGGTGCGCGGTGCCGACCACGCCAGGCTGCTCTCGTTCGAGGCGCCGGGACTGACGGTCGACGTCCAGGTCAGCGGCGTCGGTGAGGCGCGCCGCATCGTCGGCCAGCTCGCGCCGCCGCAGCGCGCGCGGGTGCGAATCCGGCAGGGCCCGGATGTCAGGGCCCTGGACGCCGACGAACTCGGCCGGTTCAGCGGCCCGCTTCGCGAGGGCCCGTTCAGCTTGATGTGCAAGGGCATAGCCGCCGGCAGCCGCCCGGTCGTCACCGACTGGATCGCCCTCTGAGCGCTGCACCGCTACCTTCATGATCGCGGAGGATTTTGGTTCCCATAGGACCTCGGATCCTTCGTGATCATGGAAGGGGAGAAGCAGGTGGCGGGCTACGACCTGGTGCTGCTGAATTGTCGGCTCGAGGACAGGGACCAGCCGGCCGACATCGCCATCTCCGGCGGTCTGATCGCGCTGGTCGCTGGCCGTGTCGACGGTGGGCGGGCGGCCGAGCTGGATGTCGGCGGCCGCCTCGTCAGCCCCGCGTTCGTCGAGCCGCACATTCACCTCGACAAGGTCGGGACGCTGCCGCTGCTCGGCGAGAACCGCACGGGCACGCTGGCCGAGGCGATCGAGATCCTGCACAAGACCAAGCGCGCGGCCACTGAGGACGAGATCGCCGCTCGCGCGGGCGCGGTCATCCGCCAGGCAGTCGCCTCCGGCACCACGAGGATTCGCTCGCACGTAGACGTCGACACGGTCGGCGGACTGACACCGCTGCGCGGCGTCATGCGCGCCGCGCGGGAACACGCCGACCTCTGCGATGTCCAGACCGTGGCCTTCCCGCAAGAGGGGATCGTCCGTGACCCAGGCACCGCGGACCTCATGGACGCGGCGATGCGCCAGGGCGGCGACGTCGTGGGCGGGATGCCGCACTGGGAAGCCGGCGAGCAGGCAGCACGCGAGCACGTCGAGTTTTGCCTGCGGCTCGCGCAGCGCCACGACGCCGACGTCGACATGCACGTCGACGAGACCGACGACCCAGCCTCGAAGACGCTGGCCATGCTCATCGACGCCACGGTCGCGCATGGCTGGCAGGGCCGGGTCACGGCCGGGCACTGCTGCGCGATGGCCGCCTGGGACGACGAGTACGCGGCCAGCGTGATAGCGCGAGCGGTCGCGGCGGACCTATGCTTCGTGACGAACCCGGCCACCAACCTGCTGCTGCAGGGCAGGCTCGACCGCGAACCCAGGCGCCGCGGCCTGCCTCGCGTCAAGGAACTGCTCGCGGCCGGCCTCGCGGTCGCGTGCGGCCAGGACTGCGTCAATGACGGCTTCTACCCCTTCGGCGCCGCCGATCAGCTGCAGGTCGCGCTCATCCTCGCGCACGCTGCCCAGCTCTCGTTGCCGGCGGAGATCGACGCCGCGCTCGCAGCGATCAGGCACGCGGCAGCGCGCGTGCTGGGCGTCCGCGGCTACGGTCTCGAACCGGGCTGCGCCGCAGACCTCGTCGTTCTCGACGCCGAGTCCATGCACGAGGCGCTGCGACTGCAAGCCGCGCGCAACTGGGTGATCCGCCGGGGCTCGATCGTGGCGTCGACCCGCACCGAGACTGCCGTTCACCGGCCGAGCGCTGACGTACACGAAATAACCAGCTTGTAAATGACCACATGGTGCTGCGAGCCTTGACCGGTGGCGGCGGAAATAGAGCTCTATCACTCAAGAGCGCTTCCCGAGGCGCTTGTCTGGCAGTCGCTTTCTTTTATGCGATGCGAGTGGTGGCTCTTCGCCGGCGAGGGTCGGCTCCGGGATCAGCCTTTCCCGGCTGCCATGCATCTGGCCTGCACAGACGGCCAGGTGCTGCTCAGCTACGCCGAGATCGTTGGCGCCAGCGCCACGCGAGGCAGCGAGCAGATCCCGGTGGCCGGGCTCAGCAACGTCTTCACATTTCCGCCCTACCGGCGTGCGGGCTTTGCGTCGAAAACCGTGCGAGCAGCAAATGCATTTCTCGATGCGCGGCATCCAGAAATGGCAATCCTCTTCTGTGAGGCCGAGCTCGTCCCGTTCTACGCGGCGCTCGGTTGGACCGCGGCCCCGACCGGAACGATCACGTTAGCGGGCGACGTGCCGCACGCGATGGTGCGACGCCCGGCTGCGAACGGGGCTGGCCTGGTCACTGAGCTCCTGCGGGCGCCCCTCAGAGTGCCAGCGCCGTGGTGAGCGCTGCCTGAACGCGGCGTTCGTTAGCGCAGCGGATGACGGGGTAGCGGAACCTCCTGAGTACTCAGCCCAGGAGAAGGGAAAGCCACATGTGGATCCTGCTGTTCACCAGGCTCCGGACGAAGCTGCTGCTGCTGATCGCGCTGCCGCTGACCAGGATGCTCGTCCACCGTCTTGCCGTCTTTGCTGAGCGTCGTAACGCGCGCTCGGCTAGGTTGCTGCATCGCGCCGACGTCGCCGTGACGAGGGTGTCCAGGCGCAGCAGACGCGGTGCTCGATCCACGTTCTGATATCGCATGGGAGGCGCGCAGTGGGACCGATCCGAGTGCACGAGTTCATGAGCCTGGACGGCGTCATCGACACCCCGAGCTGGACCTTCGAGTTCGGCTACGACCCGAGGATGGGCGAGGCGATCTCGAAGGCCACCATGAACAGCGACGGGATCTTGCTCGGCCGCACAACGTACGAGATGTTCGAGCCGGCCTGGTCGAAGCGGACCGCAGAGGACGACCCGGGCGCGCCGTTCTTCAACGACACCACCAAGTACGTCGTGTCGTCCACGCTGCAGGAGCCGACGTGGCGGAACTCAGAAATTATCGGGCCCTACGACCCGAAACGCATCCAGGCCCTCAAGGATCAGGTGGCCGAGGGGCTCTACGTGAGCGGCAGCGGAACCCTGGTCCGCTCGCTGATCGCCGACCAGCTCGTCGACGAGCTGCACCTGTTCGTCTACCCGGTCACGCGGGGGACCGGGCCGCGCCTCTTCGACGAGAGCGTCCCCCCAGCGACCTGGAGGAGGGCGGACGCCGAGCTCTACGACAACGGGGTGTTCTACCTGATGCTCACCCCAGCGACCTCAGGCTGAGGGCAGGGGTTCGTCGGCGCAGTTAGCTGAGGGCCAGCATCATCTGGTGCTCGCAGCGCCTCGCGCGCCAGCTCGGCTGGTCGCGCATCCTGTACCTCGACGACGACATCACCGAGCTGACCGCCGACAACGTCGACAAGGCCAGCGGCCTTCTGGACACGTACAACGCCGTGGGGTTCTGGATTGGCGGCTACCCGGACAACTCCGTCGTGTGTCACGCCTACCGCGAGGCCGGCGGCAAGCAGGAGTCCCTCGTGGGCGGGGGCGCGCTCGCGGTCGAGGTCAGTCGCTGCGACTCCTTCTTCCCCGACATCTACAACGACGACTGGTTCTACCTGCTGGACGGCACCGTGGGCCTGCAGCCGACCGCCATTGTCGGAGAGGTCAAGCAGCGGCCGTATGATCCGTTCCGCAATCCCGAGCGGGCACGCTCGGAGGAACTGGGCGACGTGCTGGCAGAGGGCCTGTACTGGTTGCTCGACAAGGACGGCTCGATCGCCGGCGCGGACCAGGATCACTGGCAGAACTTCCTGCTGGGGCGCCGGAGCTTCATCACGAGCGTCGCCGCGATGGTGCGCGACTCCGGCCTTCCTGACGCCGGCAAGGCCAGGATGCTCGCCTCCCTGCAGGCTTCGCTCAGCCGGCTGGACCACATCACGCCGGCGTTCTGCGAAAGCTACCTCCAGGCCTGGCAGGCAGACCGCGCTCGCTGGCGCAGCTACCTCGCGTCGCTCCCGAGATGCGAGCGGCGAAGCGAGGCCATCGCGGGACTATGGCGCAGTCGCCGGGCTCGCCGCGCTCCGGGTGCCAGAGCCCCGCGGCGGCGAAGACCTGGACTAGCTTGAACCGGACGCAGCGGGCACCAAGGATCCAGCCTGTCATGAGGGCAAGGCTGTCAAGAGGGCAAGGCTGTCAAGAGGGCAACGCTGCGCCCGACTGGATGCGACGTTCACAGCGGAAGCCGACTGGATGTCACATTGACTCGGGAAGTGCGGCGCAGGGCGGCGGGGCTGGGGACGTCAGCCGGCTCGCAGCACGGCAGCCAGCGTCTCGAGTGCGATGTTGCGGCCGCTGATGACGAGGACGGTCTGGCTGGTCACCGGCAGAAGGCCGGCGAGGACTGCGGCGACGGGGACCGCTCCCGAGCCCTCCGCGACCAGGCCGTGCTCGCGGGCGAGGTAGCGGATTGCGTCGGCGATCTGCTCCTCGCTGACAGACACGAGACGGCCGACGTGCTCGCGGATCAGGCCGACGGTGATGACGCCCGGTTCCAGGTTCCCTGCCAGCCCGTCCGCGAGGGTGTCACGGACGTTCACGCGCGTGACCTGTCCTGCCCTGATCGCGGTCGACATTCCGGGTGAGGCCGCAGCCTCCACGCCGACGACCGTCATCCTGCCGCTCTGTCGCCCCGCCAGGCCGAGTCCTGACGCCATCGCGCCGCCGCCTATGCCGCAGGCCACGGTGAACGTGCCCGCCACCTGGGACAGCAGATCTGCGCCGATGGTCGCCTGACCGGCGATGACGTCGGGGTCGCTGGTCGCGGAGACGTAGCGCAGGCGGTCGCCGGCGAGGGAGCGGGCGTGCTGGTCAGCTTGCTCGTAGTCGTCGCCGTGCTGGATGACGACCGCGGGGAAACGCCGCAGGCCGCTGAGCTTCGCCGCGGACGTGCCGACCGGGACGACTACGGTCGCTGGCAGGCCGAGTCGCCTGGCTGCCCAGGCCACCCCGAGCGCATGGTTGCCGCTGGATGCCGTGACGATGCCGCCGTCGCTGCCTGTGGCTGTGCTTGCCTGGCGGGGCGACCCCCCGGAGCCCCCCGCTGTCAGCACCGCGAGCGCGCCCCGCACCTTGAAGGAGCCGGTCGGCTGGAAGCTTTCCAGCTTGAGCAGCACCCCGGCGCCGAGGCCAGGGCTCTCGATCACCGGTGTGGCAGGCAGCTCAGCGGCGACCGCCGCGCGCGCCCTGGCGAGACGGCCAGTCCAGTCGACGGCCTGGCCGGGCGTCACCTGAGCACCTCGTCGAGCACGGCCAGCGCGCGGTCGATGTCGTCGCTGTGGTTGTAGAAGTGCATGGAGAAGCGGGTCGAGCCCACGCGCGGCGAGACGATCACCCCGCGCCTGGTCAGCTCGCCCGCGACGGCCTCGCTGTCGTGTCCTGGGAACCGCGCTGTGACCGTCCCTGCCCGGCGGCGCCGGTCGGCGGGGGTGAGCAGGGTCGCGCCGCGCTGCGCTAGCCCGTCGATGAGCTGGCTTGCGAGTTCGGCGTTGTGGGCGGCCACGGCGCCGGTCGACATGGCGGTGACATAGCGGATGGCGTGGCCGAACGCGATCGCCGCGGCATAGGACATGGTCGAGTACTCCATCCGGCGGGCGGTTCCGGCGAGCGGCCGCCAGCGCGCGTCGAGTGAGTACGGGTGCTCCGTGCTGCGCCAGCCCACGAACGGCGGCCTGAACCGCTCGAGAACCGGCGGGCTGAGGTAGCAGGCCGCCGCGCCGAAGGTGCTGCACAGCCACTTGTAGGAGCCCGTGATCAGCACGTCTACCCCGGTCGCCGTGACGTCGACGGGTACCTGGCCCGCTGACTGGGTAGCGTCGACGATCAGCAGCGCGCCGTGGTCGTGCGCCAGCGTGGCGAGATCATTCAGGTCGAGCCGGTGGCCGGTGAGATACTGGACGTGGCTGATGCAGATAACTGCGGTAGCGGAGTCGACCTGTTCCGCGACCTTGGCGACGTCGAAGCCCTCGGGATCCTCCAGCACGCTGACCAGGCGAACCTCGCAGCCGGTGTCCTCCGCGATCCTGTGCCACGGGTAGGTGACGCTGGGGAAGTCCGCATCGCTGGTCACGACGTTCTGGCCGCGCTGAGGTCGCAGCCACCACGCGACCTGGCACAGCGCCTCGGTGAAGCTGGTGCCGATCGCGATCGTCGACGGGTCGGCGTTCAGCAGGTCAGCCGCCGCGTACCTGGCCTCCTCCAGGATCTCGACCTCGGTGTCTTCGTCCATCCCTGTGGTGCCCGCCTGGGCTAGCTCGGCCTCGAACTCGTGCGCGGGCCGGAAGGCCGACGCGGGGACGAGGCCAGCCGACGCGGTGTTGAGGTAAGTGAACCGCTCGAGCGCGGGAAAGTCCTCGCGGCGCAGTGCGTGCACGAACATGCGGGCCCTCCGGTTCGCAAGCTTGCTGGATTGCTGAACAATCTGACAATGTAGTGTGGGTGTTCCCGCGCTTCAAGATCGGAGGGCTGCGTTCGGGTGGTGCTGGTCCTTGACCGCGAGGACGTCCGGCGGCTCGTCGGCATGCCGGACGCGATCACTGCCGTGCGGGAGGCCTTCGTGGCGGCGGACCAGGGTCGCGCGGTCATGCCGGCGCCGCTGGAGCTGCGTCTGCCAGAGGCCGACGGCGAGCTGCACGTGAAGGGCGCCTACCTGCGAGGTACTCCGGTGTTCGCGGTCAAGACCGCGACGGGGTTCTACCGCAACCCGGCGCTCGGGCTGCCATCCAGCGGCGGGCTGACCCTCGTCTACGACGCGCAGACCGGCATGCTGCGGGTGCTGGTCGCCGACGGCGGGCTGCTGACCGACCTGCGCACGGCTGCCGCAGGGGCGCTGGCCGCCGACCTGCTCGCCCGCCAGGACGCGAGCGTCGCAGCCGTGATCGGTGCCGGCGCGCAGGCGCGATACCAGCTGCAGGCGTTGCGCGAGGTCCGGCCCATCGGCCAGGTGCGGGTCTGGGCGCGCAGGCGGGAAGCGGCGGAGCGCTGCGCGGGCGACATGGTCGCGACCGGGATCGCGGCGGCCGCGGTGGCGAGCGCCCGCGAGGCGGTGCACGGAGCCGACGTCGTGGTCACCGCGACGAGCGCCAGCGAGCCGCTCATCGAGGCGGGCTGGCTCGCCGTCGGCGCGCACGTCACGGCCGTGGGCGCGGATATGCCGCACAAGCAGGAACTGGACCCGCGGATCCTCGCGGCGGCCGGCAAGTACGTCGCCGACAGCGTCGCGGGCGCCGCCGAGTCTGGCGAGCTGTACCACGCGATCGCGGCGGGCGTCTTCACGGCCGGCTCGGTGTACGCAGAACTGGGTGCGCTGGCGTCTGGCAGGCTGCCGGGGCGGGCCAGCGCCGAGGAGCTGACCGTGGCCGACCTCACGGGCCTGGGTATCCAGGACGCAGCGATGGCCGTCCTGATCGCCAGGCTCGCCTCGCAGCGGGGCGCCGGGCGGGACCTGCCCCTAGGAGAACGGTGACCGCGCCGAGCCCCATCGCCGGTCTGGGTGCGACGATCAGGCGGCAGTCCACCACCGCGCAGGTTGCCGCCGCGATCCGGGACGCCATCCTGGCCGGCCGGATTCCGCCGGGCACGCCGCTGCGCGAGGCCGCGCTCGCCGCGGAGCTGACGGTGTCGCGCAACACCATCCGCGAGGCTGCCAGGATCCTGGAAGGGGAGAGCCTGGTCCGCTACCAGATGAACCGCGGCATCGTGGTCACCGAGATCACCGCCGAGGACGTACGCGACATCTACGCCGCCCGCTCCGCGGTTGAGAATGCCGGCGTGGACGCCCTCACCGCGAGCCGGGACCCTGCCGTGTACGCGAAGCTCGCTGACCTCGTAACAGGTATCGAGGGTGCGTTCGCGGCGGGGGATGCAGACCGGGTGCTGGAGTGCGACCGGCTGTTCCACGCGACGCTGGTGGCGGCCACTGCCAGCCGGCGGCTGTCGGCGTTCCACGCCAGCCTGCAGCAGGAACTGCGGCTCGCGCTCACCCTCGCCGAGCACGCGAGCGAGCGGCTCGGACGCACCGCGGACGACCACGCCAGCCTGCTCGAGGCGCTGCACGCCAGCCCGGCGAAGGCCAGGTCTGCGCTTGGCAGGCACCTGCTGGCCGGTGCCGCAGAACTGCAGCGGCTCGTTGACCTGCTCGCTCACGACGGAGTGACGCGATGACGCTGAGCCTCATCAACCCCGGTGACCTGCCGGTCCCGCCCACCTACACCCACGTCGTCGTCGCGACGGGGAGCAAGCTGGTGTTCATCGCCGGCCAGGAACCCGAGGACGCTCACGGCAACCTCGTCGGCGCCGGCGACCTGGCGGTTCAGGCCCGTCAGGTGTTCGCGAACCTGGGCCGTGCCCTGGCCGCCGCGGGCGCCAGCGCTGACGCGAGGTCCGCTCTAGCCTTAGCCGTCGTCGCGCGAGATCCTGTCTTCAGGCGGAGCGCTGGAGGTGACGGTCCATGACGGGCGAGACGATCCGCGACTTGCTGAAGCCGCTGATCGGCAAGGCAGGATCGCTGTCTCTGATCGTCGCCAGGACCGGGCACATCGGCTTCGCCGTAAACGACGGCAAGAAGCTGACCGGCGTGGAACTCCGCGACGACGGTCTCGTCAGGCTCGAGCGCGAGGCCGGCTGGACTGTCTTTGACCCTGCAGAAGTCGTCGCCGTCGCGTGGGCGGGCGAAGCGGACAGCTCGCCTGGCCTATTCCTGTAGCGGGACTAGTCGTTGACGTGGAGCAGGTCCTGCTCGCTCAGCAGCTTGTCGAGCCTGGCCTGGTCTACGCGGCTCACCACCTCGGTTTCCTCATGGCGGTCCCTGATGATCTTGGCCAGCGTGAACGCCGAGGTGACGAGGTAGAGCAGGCCGAGGGCCAGGAAGGCCCTCACCCACCGGGAGTCATGCAGGTAGCCGATCCCGATGATGGTGGCGGACAGCGAGACCGCGAAGGAGGCCGTCGCCTGGCCGAAGAACGCTGTGGTTGTCCTGGGTCGCAAGGGAGTGCTCATGAGGCAAGCCTCGTCCGCGCGATCCGCGGCCGCGCGAGTACATCTACTCATTCTCGCTAGGCGCTCATGCTCATCGCGGCGCCCAGCCGGCCGCCGCTAGCGGCAGGATCTTGGTGACCAGGGTCGCCCGCTCGACGACGAGGACGTGGCGATTGGGGAGCTGCGTCCACCCGTCCTGGAGCCAGCCGGAACTGGCGACGACGATCGCCTCGCTGGTGGCGAGGTACGACAGGTCGAAGTAGCAGGCGATCTCGTCCGGGCGGTTTTCGTAGCCGCGCTGGCGCAGCTTGGCGGCCGGAACCTTGGCCGGGTCATGCCAGCAGATCGCGTACAGGTACTCAGGCGAGAGCAGGATCGCGTTCAGGCTGTTGGGCGCGAACAGGTCCTCGATGTGAGCGGCGGCACTGGCGATCGCGGAGACCATGTCACCGCCATTGGCGTGCAGCATCGCCATGATCAGCAGCAAGTAGCGTTCGCTCTCGGTGGTGCCGGCCACCTGGGCTTCCCATTCCGGCGGCAGGATCTCGCCAAGCCGCTCCTGCGGGTGCACGGCCCCGTTGTGCGCGAACGCATAGTGGCCGAACTGGAATGGGTGCGTGTTGAGGTCGTTGACCGCCAGGCCAGGAGTTGCCCACCTCAGGTGCGCCAGGCCGATGTCGGCGAGCGGCTGGCGCGCGAGCTTCTCGAAGTCGGGCTCGTCGGCCCGCAGCGGCGACTTCCTGATGGCTGGTTCCGGACTCTCGTACCAGGCCATTCCCCAGCCGTCCGCGTGCAGCTCAGACAGCGCGATCAGCGCCGAGAGACCGTGGTCACCGATCAGGTCGGCCAGCGCGGCCTCTTCGCGCGCGCAGTAACCAAGCAGCCGGCACATCGAATCCCCGCAATCTGGCCACGGTCGGCCTACAGGAACTTCCCCATGCCGCCGGCCACGTCGATCGACGCGCCGGCGATGTAACTGGCACGGTCGCTGGCCAGGAACGCTACCAAGCCCGCGACCTCGTCGGGCTGACCGAACCTGCCGAGCGGAACCTCGGCTGCGGCCAGCTGGCCGAAGAACTGCTCGGCAGGCACGTCAGGCGCGCGGCGCTGGTGGATGTTCTGCCACTGCGGCGTCTCGACCAGGCCGATGTTCACGCTGTTGACGAGGATCTTCTCCTTGCCCAGTTCCATCGACAGTGCCTTGGCGAGGCTGAGGCAAGACGCCCGGTTCACCGACGACGCCAGGAACGCCGGATCCGGGTAGCGGGCGTACACCGCGTTGATGTTGATCACGCGCGGCGCCTCGCTGCGGCGCAGGTGCGGGAGCGCGGCCCTGGTGCAGCGGATCTGGGAGAACAGCTTCACCTCGATGTCGGCCTGCCAGTCCTCGTCGGTCAGCGTGCCGAACTGGCCGGGGCGCGCGCCGCCCGCGTTGTTGACCAGGATGTCGAGCCCGCCCATCGCCGACACTGCCGCCTCGGTGAACGCGGTGACCTGCTCGGGCACGGTGACATCGCACGGCGTGGCGGCCAGCGACGCCGTCCCGCCTGCCTGCTTGCGCAGCTCCTCGGCCGTTGCGTCGAGCTCGTCGGCGTGCCTGGAGCAGATCGTCACCGCCGCGCCCTCGGCGAGCAGCTCAGCGGTGATGGCCTTGCCGAGCCCCTTCGATCCGCCGGTGACGATGGCCCGCCGGCCCGCCAGTCCCAGGTCCAACTCAGGCCACGTCCGTCGCGTCGGCAGACTCGGCGGCGGCCGGCTCTGCAGCCTCGTCGCCAGCCTCAGCGGCCGCGTGTGCCTCGGCGAGCTTGAGCAGGCTCTGCCGCGGCGGGCAGAACACATCGAGCTCCTCGCAGTGGGTGTCCACGGTCCACGCGCCATGCGGGACCCACGCGGGGATCACGGCCACGTCGCCCTTGCGCATCGTGCGGACGTCGCCGTCGAGGTCGAACACCATCTCGCCTTCCAGGATGACGACGATCTGCTCCTCCTCGTGCACGTGCTGCGGCGCCACGGCGCCCGGCGCGAAGCTGACGAAGTTCGTCATCGCCCGCTGGCCGAGCACGGGGCGGAACCCGAGGCCCGGCACGAACTCCACCGGCGAGATCGAGTCCAGGTTCACGTACCGCCCGGCGCCAGCGGGCTCCCCGAGCGCTTCCGAGGTGAAATGGGACTCGGCGTCGCTCATCTGTCCTCCAGCGCGGTCTTGAGCACCTCGCCGATCCGGCGGATGCCCTCGTCAATGAGCTCGTCGTCGACCCGGCTGTAGGAGAGCCTGATCTGCGCGTGCCCTTCGTCGCCAGGGTAGAACGGCCGACCGGGCACGTACGCCACTTTCTTCACACGCGCCGCGGCGGACAGCGCCGCGGTATCCACCGCGCCTGGCGCCGTGATCCAGTAGTAGAAGCCGCCGTGCGGCGTCGTCCACGTCGTGCCCTCTGGCATGTGCCTGGCCAGCGCCTGCCCCGTCAGCGCCGCCCGCCGCTGGTACAGCGCGCGGGACGCGACGATCTGCTCGGCCATGTGCCCGTCGCGGCCGTACTCCTCGAGCATCCGCTGGCCGAGGGCGCCAGAGCACTGGTCAGAGTTCTGCTTGGCGACGACCAGCCTGGCGATGATCTCGGCGGGGCCGGCCGCCCAGCCAAGCCGGAACCCGGGAATGAAGATCTTGGAGAAGGTGCCTGCCTGCACCACCACGTCAGGGGCCAGCGTCCACAGGGTCGGCGGCACCGCGCCGGAGAAGCTCAGCTCCCGGTACGCGACATCCTCGAGGATCATGAATCCGTACCGCCTGGCCAGCGCGACGAGCTCCTGCCGCCGCTCCAGCGTCATCGACAGCCCGCTGGGATTCTGGAAGTCAGGGATGGTGTAAAGGATCTTCGGGCGCCAACCACCCGCGAGCCGCGCGCCTAGCTCGTCAACGCGAAGCCCTGCGTCGTCGATCGGAACGCCCTGCACGTCGGCTTCGTAGCCGCGGAAGGCCATGATGGCGCCGAGGTATGTCGGCGCCTCAACGACGACGAGGTCGCCTGGGTCAAGGTAGGTCTTCGCCAGCAACTCCATGCAGTCGATGCCGCCGCTGGTGATCATCAGCTCGCCGGTCTCGGGCGCCCGGCCCTCGACCGAGGCGAGCCGTCCCGACACGTAGTCGCGGACGCTCGCGATCCCCTCGGTCGCCGAGTACTGCAGCGAGATCGCGGGATCGGCGGTGATCAGGCGGTGCGCGATCTCCGCGAGCACGCCGGTGGCGAACGTCTCGGGCGCGGGGAAGCCGCCGGAGAACGTGATCACGTCGGTGGCTCCGGCGAGGGCGAGGATCGCGGTGATCTCCCCGCCGCCGAGCGTGTGCGTGCGCCTGGCGATGCCGGCGTCCCAGTTATGCCGCCGCATGGCTGTTGTCATCTGGTTTCGCACCTCTTGACAGGGGATCTTACGAATGTAAGAATCCCCCCACACTTGGACTTACATTAGAAAACGCAGTGAATCCAGCATAGCCCATATCACTTGCTACCAGGATGGCTCACCTGGCAAATGGATTCAGTCTCAGTTTCGCGCACCAGATCAGGGCCGGCCGGCCACTCGGCGCCCTTGGCAAGGCTCAGCGAGGTGTCGCCGCCTGCCACCCCCGCCGTCGACGTCGATGACTTCGACCTGGCGCTGCTGCGCGCGCTCGCCAGCGACGCGCGCCAGTCGCAGCGCGCGCTCGGCCGCAGGATCGAGATGTCGGCCCCCGCCGTCGCCGACCGGCTCGCCAGGCTGGAGCGCGGCGGCGTGATACGCGGCTACCGTGTCGACATCGACTGGGCGGCCCTCGGCTACCCGATGGTCGTGTACGTCGCCGTGACCGCCGGCGCAGGCATGGACCTGAGCGAGATCATCAAGGCGATCAGGGCCCTTCCCGAGGCCGAGGACATGAGCGTCGTGACGGGCGGCCTGGACTTGCTCGTCCGGTTCCGCGTCCGTGACCATGCCCACCTGCGCGAGCTTTTGCTGACAGAGATCTTCACCATTAATGGCGTGCAGCGGACGGAGACCTTTCTGTCGCTTGCCGACGTAGAACCCGCCAACTTCACCGCCTCGCTGCTTGCGCAGATGAGCGAGCGTCGCGGTGGATCGCGATCGGAGGTTAGCCAGTGACCAGCCATCAAGCCGCCCGCGTGGACGGCGTCGGCCAGCCGGGCTTCGTCGCCAGGTACGGCCTGCACACCCCCGAGCAGGCCGCCGCCGCCGAGGCGCTCGCCGACCAGATCCGGGCGGAGGGGCTGCGGACCGTCCGGCTGATCGTGGTCGACCAGCACGGCGTCCCGCGCGGCAAGGCGCTGGCACCCGAGGTCGCGATCGCGGCGATGAAGAACGGCCTGGACTTCTCCGGCGCCATCTACAGCCTCGACAGCGGCAACCAAGTCTTCGTGCCGGCCTTCGCGGCGGGCGGCGGCTTCGGCATTGACGAGTTCACCGGGTTCCCCGACATCGTGCTGGTGCCGGACCCGAGCACGTTCCGCGTCCTGCCGTGGGCCGACGCCACGGGCTGGATGCTGTGCGACACGTACTTCAGCAGCGGGCAGCCGATGCCGCTCGACGGCCGCGGGCTGATGCGCAGGATGCTGAACCAGCTCGGCGACGCCGGCTTCGACTACCTGGCAGGCATCGAGGTCGAGTACTACATCGTCAAGGTCGACAGCGACCATGTGGCGCCGGAGAACGCCGGGTTCACGCCGCCGCCCCCGCCCGTCAGCGTCTGGGAGCGCGGCTATCAGTACCTGTCAGAGGTGCGGCTGGACAGCGTCGCGGGCACGCTGGAGGCGATCAGGGACGGCCTGGCCGCGGTCGGCATACCGCCCCGCTCGATGGAGGATGAGTGGGGTCCCGGCCAGATGGAGTTCAGCTTCAGCCCGATCGGCGGGCTCGCGGCCGCGGACGCGGTCGTGCTGTTCAGGTCCGCGGTCAAGCAGATCTGCCAGCGGCGCGGCCTGCTCGCGTCGTTCATGTGCCGGCCAGGGCTGCCGAACTTCTTTTCCTCTGGCTGGCACCTGCACGAGTCGCTGATGTCGCGCCAGGACGGCACCAACGCGTTCGCGAGCGCCGACGACTGGCTGTCGCGGACGGGACGGCAGTTCGTGGCCGGCCTGATCGAGCACTCGATGCCGATGACGGTGTTCGCGACGCCGACCGTGAACGGCTACAAGCGTTACCGGCCGTACTCGTTCGCCCCCGACCGGGTGTGCTGGGCGCTGGAGAACCGCGGCGCGCTGGTCAGGGTGCAGGGCGCGCCAGGTGACGCCAATAGTCACGTCGAGATGCGGATGGGCGAGCCCGCCGCCAACCCCTACCTCTACATGGCGGCGAACATCGCGGCCGGGCTCGACGGCATGAGCCGTCAGCTCGACCCGCCGCCGCCGGTCGAGGCCGACCCCTACGTCTCGCAGAACCCGATGCTCCCGACCTCGCTCGCCGACGCCATCGGCGCGCTGGAGAAGGACACGTTCTTCCGCGAGGCGTTCGGGGAGACGCTGGTCGACTACCTGCTGCAGATGAAGAAGTCGGAGAACGGCAGGTACGAGGCCGCGATCGCCGAGAGCCCGCTCGCTGACCCGCAGGACGTCAGCGACTGGGAGATGCGTGAGTATTTCGAGTTCTACTAGGGGGCGCTATGAGCCTGCAGCACGTCGTGTTGTTCAGCTTCCCGCGCGAACTGTCCGACGACGAGGTCGCGGAGATGTGGGAGATGGTCGGGTCCTGGCCCAAGGAGATCGGCCTCATGACCAAATGCCGTCTCGGCCGGGACATCACCGGCGCCAGGAACCGCGGATACGGATATCTGCTCTTCACCGAATTTCCCGACATGGAGACCATGAACGCCTACCGGGCGCATCCGGTGCACGTGCGGTTCAACGAATGGATCATCGACCACGAATGCACGCCGCTGGCCTTCGACTACCACCTGGACGAGCACACCGTCCTCATGGCCGAGTGAACTGAGAGGACAGGACCATGGCCAAGACCCATCCCGACCTGATCCCCGGCGCCGCCACCGGACAGCTGGCGCACGGCTCGCTGCACCTCTGGGACGCCATCGCGATCTCAGTGTCCGTGATCGCCCCCGGCATGGCGATGCTGCTGAACGTGACCGGCGTCGCGGCGGTCGCCGGCGGGTCCACCCCGCTGGCGTTCCTGCTCGGCGGCATCGCGTGCCTGGCGCTCGCGTTCGTCGTCATCGGGTTCACCCGCCGGATGGCGTCGGCAGGCTACGCCTATACCTACGCCAGCCGCAGCCTGGGCAAGGAGGCCGGCTTCATGGCCGGCTGGCTGTACTTCTTCGGCTTCATCTGCTTCGTGCCGATGACGATGTCGGCGGTCGGCTACCTGGCGGCCGACCTGCTCGGCCTCAGCCCGAAGCTGTGGATCTTGTTCTTCTTCATCGGCATGATCTTGTTCCTGGTCCTGTCCGTGATCAGGATCAAGGTCACGACGCGGGTCCAGCTGGTCATGGGCATCGTCACCGTCGCGGTCATCGTGCTCATCGACCTGATCACGACGGCGAAGGGCGGCAGCCACGGCCAGAACCTTGGCGCCTTTACGTTCAGCCACACTAACTCGGGCGGGTTCGACGGCGTCTTCTACGGCATCATCTTCGGCGTCACGTCCTACATCGGCTTCGAGACGGCGGCTGACTTCGGCGAGGAAACCTCCAACCCGCGGCGCAACATCCCGATCGCCGTCATCGTCGCCACGCTGTTCGCGATCGTCTTGTACCTGTGGACCACGTACTCGATCACGATCGGCTACGGCGTGAACAACGGCGCCAAGATGGCGACGGACCCCACGTTGCTCAAGACGACGGCGACGAGCTTCGTCGGTTCCTGGCTCGGCACGCTCGCCGAGATCGGCGGCATGTGCGCGGCGTTCATCGTGTGCGTCGCCTGCGCGACCGCGGCGGCCAGGACCCTGTTCGCCATGGGCCGTGAGGGCGTCCTGCCAACGGCGTTCGGCCGAACGCACCCGAACTTCAAGACGCCCGTCAACGCGATCATCGCCGTGGCCGTGCTGGCCACGGGCATGGCGTTGCTGATGGGCTACCCGCTGTCGGACAGCACGTTCGGCCAGCCGTTCAGCAACTACTACTTCTGGGCAACCGTGGGCACGCTCGTCGTGATCGTCGTCTACATCATGCTGTGCATCGGCGGCATCGTGTTCTTCTACCGGACGCGTGACTCACGGCGCTGGCACCCGCTCGTTCACGTGGTGGTCCCCGCTATTGGCGCGGTCGTCTTCGGCGCGGCGCTGTACGGATCCATCCACCCGACGCCGCCAGGCATCCTGAAGTGGACGCCGTACCTGGCGCTCGCGTGGCTGATCGTCGGCATCGCCGTGCTGCTCTGGCTCCGGGCGACCAGGCCCGACCAGGTCGCTCAGATCGGCTCCATCCTCGGCGAGGAAGGCGGCGCGGACGCCGCCGTCCTCGACGCGAGCTAGCCCGTCCCAGCTCCACCCGCCAGGCCGCCCCGGCCCGACCATGTCGGCCCGGGGCGGCGCCCTTACCCCCCGGCCCGCCCGTGCCCCGCCCGCCCGCGCTCACCGGCACATAGCACGGATTAGGTAGGCCCAAAGACGACGAAACGGGCGTCCGGGAGACTGGAATCCGTGGGATGTCGGCGCCTCGCGACGCCCCGGGATCCGGAACCCGCACTTCGCCGCCTGATTTGCCGGTTCTGGGCTCAGGTTTCGGATCCGAAGTCGCGTGGCGGGGTTGTGTCCTCTCGCGCGGTCGGGATGCGTCGTCAGGGCGAAGGAAATTGAGGGAGCGACGCATGCGGTACTTGATGATCCACTACATCGACGAATCGATCCTGACGTGGAACAAGCACGGTCACGAGATCAGCGACCCTGCGGAGGAACGCGCGCTTAAGGCCTGGGATGCCGAGATGATCGCCAGGGGCATTCTGGTCGGCGGCGCGGTGCTGGGGCCCGTGCGTGATACGACGACGATCCGGATGCGCGGCGGCGAGCTGCTGGTCAGCGACGGGCCATACGCCGAGACCAAGGAGCAAGTCGCCGGCTACGCGGTGCTCGAGTGCGAGAGCCTCGACCAGGCGATCGAGGTCTCGTCGCGGCATCCGACCGCGCAGATCGGCACGTTCGAGCTCCGGCCGATCATGAGCTAACCGCGGTCTTCTGGACCGCATTGTCGGTGCCCGGGCTTAGCCTGGCGCTGGAACGGCGTATCGCTGGAGGAGCCCGATGGCTGACGAGAACGATGTCCGCCGCCTCGCGCTCTCGCTGCCCGAGGTGGAAGAGATCGACTGCGACGGGTTCGACTTCAGGATCGGGGGCCGGGGTTTCGTCTGGTCGTATCCGGAGCGGCGGGCGGGAACGCCCCGGACGATCCGCACCGACATCGCGGTGCTGTACGTGGGCGACGAGTCAGAGAAGCAGGCGCTCGTTCTCGGGGAGCCGCGGCTGTTCTTCGCCACGCGAGAGTACGAGGGCTGGCCGCTGGTGATGCTGCGGCTCCGCGAGGTGGACGGCGTACGGCTCGCCGAGCTCGTCACCGACGCGTGGCGGATGCGCGCGCCGGGGGAGCTCGCCGCGCAGTTCGAGGCAGGCGAGGGGTCGGTGTCAGAGGCGGGCCTGGCCCATCTGCTCGTCATGGCCCAGAGCGCGCGTTCCCGCGTCCGGCGGCGAGGTCCAGGCGCATGACCGGCCGGTCCGGCCTGCGTCTCGCGACGACCGTGAAGCCGCGTTCCGCGAAGGCCGACGCGGTCCCGGGGAACAGGTTGCCGCTGTGGCCCGGCGTCCCGGTGTCGACGGGGTACGCCTCCAGCGCCGGAGCGTCCGCCGCCTTCGCCGCCTGCACGGCGCCATCGATGAGCGCGCCCATTACGCCCCTGCCGCGGTGGCTCCGCCGCACGTAGAAGCACGGCACCGACCAGACTGGCAGGTCGTCGACGGATTGCAGGCCACGCGCGCGCGCCAGCCAGCCGAGATCAGCCCTCGGCGCGAGCTCGCACCATCCGACCGCGACGGCGCCGTCGAAGGCGAGCAGCCCTGGCGGCTGGTCTGCCTTGGCGAGCCGCCGTAGGTCGTCCCTGTTGTCCTCGCGCGGCCGGTCCTTGTACCGAGGGCCGAGTCGCCAGTACATGCACCAGCACCCGTTCGACGCGCCGGCCGGGCCGAAGAGGTCCTCGAGGGCGGGCCACCGCTCCGCTGTCAGCGGCCTGATGGCGAAGTTCTGGTCCATGCGCGGGTGACTTCAGTTTCCGAAGCTGAACCGCGGCGAGTCCGGCGTCAGCACCGTGGCCGGTGGCCGGATCGACCACAGCGTGCCCAGTTCGCCGGCGATGGCGTCGAGGATAGCGGGAACGTCGGTTGCCGCAGAGGAGTGAAACGCCTCGGCCACGATCAGGGCCGTCGACGTCGTGTCCCGCACGGCTGACAAGGCGCTCTGCCGGTTCGACCAGCGCCTGGCGTGAGCCTGGCCAGCCTCGTCGGCGAAGATGACCTCGCGCGGCGCAGGCTGCTCGGTCTCGCCCGCGAAGGTCAGGTACTTCTCGTCGCCCGTCGCGTACTGCACGCGCAGATAGCCGGCGATCCTGGCGGCGTCGAACACCGCGATCGGGACGGCGTATGCGAGCGAGATGGCATTGCAGACATCCACCAGCGGATGCAGCCGCGGCAGTACGCCGTCCTTGCGGAACCGCCGCAGCAGCGACTCGGCGGCGCAGCGGTACTGCGTGGGCCTCAGCCCCATCGCCGCGAACACGCGCCGCCACGCCTGGATCTCCGGCAGTTCGCTCTCGCTGCCCGCCGCCAGCCGCTCCGCGGCACGCCCGGTGAACGCGTCAGTCCTGGAAGAGGCGTCGACATCGGTGTTGACTCCGTCAGCGATCAGGACGCCAGCCACGAGCGCCGGAAAGTCCCGCCAGATCTCCGCGTCGTGCTCGAAATACACGCGTCGTCCTTCCCCGCTCCGCGCCGTGACTCACTCTGCCGTAGCCGTTCCCGCCGCGGTTGGCTTGAGCAACCGCAGGATCAGGAAACCTGGCTCGGTCATCAGTTTCTCGTAGTCTGCTGGCCAGCGCTTTCGCATCGACTCCGCGGGCTGCGGCTCGATCAGCTTCTCGATCAGGAAGCCCGCGGATGTGGCCGCGGCGCATAGCGACGACAGCGACTCGCGCCAGAAGCGCACGGGAAGCGGTCCCGACGCGAGACGCCACACGTCGGTCTCGAGCTTCACGTCGAAGTAGGAGCCGCCCTTGCGCAGCCAGTCCATCACCGGATGCTGGGTCGATACCACGAGCACGCCGCCCGGCCGCAAGACGCGGAAGAACTCGGTGAACGCGGCGGCCCGGTCGTCGGCGTAGTGGATCGCGAGCGCGCAGACAATGGCGTCGAAGGCGTGGTCGGGATACGGCAGCGGGTCACCGAGAACGGCGCGGTCGATCGGCACGGCCGCGCCCGCGGCGCTGGACCTGGCGAGGTCGACCATTGCCTGGCTGGCGTCGAACGCGGTGACTGTAGCTCCGCGGGCGAGCAGGTCTTTCATGTAGAGGCCAGGTCCGCACGCCGCGTCGAGGACACGCAGTCCCGTCACGGTGCCGAGCGCCTCGAGGACGGCAGGACGGTCGTAGTGGGTGTTGTAGGCGCTGTCCTCCGCGTGCGCTTGGAAGGCCTGGCCCATGTCGTCATAGGCGGACCACAGCTGCTCACCCACCCTGTCACCCTAGCCAGCGCGGCGCCCAGGAGCGCCCGCCATGAACTCAGCCCGGAATAGGCTCATATTTGTGACGTCCGCGGATCGGCCCGGTGGTGCGGGCGATGACCTGATAGAGCGCCTGCACGCGGGCCTTCGTGCCGCGCTGCGCTCCCGCGACATGGTCGCGGCCGCGGCGCTGCGGTCGGCGCTCGCGGCCATCGCCAACGCCGAGGCCGTCGTTACCGACCCGCCCGCGTCGGCCCCTACCAGCAGCGAGCACGTCGCTGGCGCGGTGGCCGGGCTCGGTGCCGCCGAAGCGCAGCGTCGCGCCCTGACGGACGCGGAGGTCGGCCAGATCGTCGACGCGGAGATAGCCGAGCGCATGGCCGCGGCCTTGGTTTACGAGAGCACTGGTCACGCCGAGCATGCCAGGCGGCTCCGGCGCGAGGCGAAGGCGCTCGCGCACATAGCAGGACTACGCCGCTGAGTCCTTAGCTCGTGCGTTGGGGCTGGCGAACGCTACGGCTCGCGCTGGGGCGCATCCGGGTCTGAGGCCGTGAGGTAGCCCTCGAGCTGCGTGCGATGATCAGCGTCGAACCGGATCGGCCTGCGGCCGTCGGTGTCCCAGCGCAGCGTGACCACCCGCGCCTCGGCGATCAGGTCGCCGGTGGCGTTCACGATCGTCTCGCGGGTGATCAGGCTCGTGGTCCCGACGCGTTCCACGGCGATCCGCACCGTCAGCCGCCGGTCGTGGTGGAAGACCTCGGCCCGCAGGTCGATCTCGAGCCTGACGACGACGTAGGCGGGATCGCCCAGAATCTTCAGGTAGAAGCCGTCCCTGCCCTCTTCGAGGTAGGTCAGGAACACGGCGTGGTTGACGTGGCCGAGCGCGTCGGTGTCCCGCCAGCGGACGTTGACCGGATGCTCGAAGACCGCGCCCATGCTTGCTCCTCAGATAGCGAGTCAGGGAGCATCGTCGCAAGAGCCAGGCCGGATCGGGAACGCGGCCCCGGAACTACCATCGAGTTATAACTTGTCTTTCCCGCGACGCTGACCTAGTCTGTCGATATATCGTGATCGTATCGCGAGAAGCGGGATCGCAGAACATGGGATCCCACTGCGACGGGCGGGCGAGGAAGAGACGGGCGGGCGAGGGAGAGATGATGGCAGCGGCTTGCGGTGCAGGAGACGTCGGCGACTTCGCTGGGCTGGACGAGCTCGGCGCCGCCCTGAATGAGTTCTTCGCCTGCGCCGGCGGTCTCTTCGGTCAGGCGAAGCGCGGCGTCTTTGCGCACGCCGCGGGGCGACAGCACGGCGCTGGCTGGGAGAAACGGCAGCGCGGGCCCGGCTGGGACAAGATGCACGGCGGCCGTAGGGGCCCTGGACCTTGGGGCGGTGGCTTCGGCGGGCCGTGGGGTACCTGGGTGGGCGGTGTGTCAGCGCCGCCTGGCCCGCCGCGCGGAAAGAAGGCGGGCCGCGGTGACGTGCGCGCGGCCATCCTGGCGTTGCTGCGGGAGGGGCCGCTGAACGGCTACCAGATCATGTCCGAGATCGAGGAGCGCAGCAACGGAGCGTGGCGCCCGAGCCCCGGCGCGGTCTACCCGGCACTGTCACAGCTCGCCGACGAGGGCCTGATCGAGGGCGCGGAGTCGGCGGGCCGGCGCACGTTCAGCCTGACGGTCGCGGGCCGTGAGTACGTGGAGCAGAACCCCGATATGGCGCGCGGCGCCTGGGAGTCACCGGCGCAGCAGGAGGCGTGGGAAGTGCCTGGCCTGTTCGCGGAGGCCGCGCGCCTCGGCGGGGGCATCGTGCAGATCGCGCACAACGGGACTCCCGACCAGGTCCGCGCGGCAGAACGACTCCTTCAGCGCACCAGGCGGGACCTCTACCAGATCCTCGCCGGCGACGAAGACGAGGACGACCAGGAGTCCGACGAGCAGGACGCATAGGTAAAGGCAGATACGACGATGGATGACAGGATCAGGATCTCTGACGCCGACCGAGAACGGGTGACCTCGAGACTCCGCGAGCACTTCGCCGAGGGCCGGCTGAACTCAGAAGAACTCGACGAGCGGGTCAGCGCGGCGCTGGCCGCCAAGACGGCCGGCGACCTGCGCAGGATCATGGCTGACCTGCCGGACCCGTCGCCCGTTCCACCGCACGTCAGCGGCCCCCCGCCGTGGGCATACCGGCCAGGTTTCGTCGCGTGGCGCGGGCCGCGGCTGCTGCCGCTCGCGATCGTGCTGCTGATCGCGGCGATCGTGGTCCCGGGCATCGGGTGGATGTTCGTCGCCTTCCTGAAGGTGATGCTCCTCCTCTGGCTCGTGGCCTGCGTCGCCGGCGTGATTGCGGCGTTCAGGTTCCGGCGCCGGCTGCGTCGTCACTGGGAGGCCAACCGTGATCAGTGGCAGAGCCACTGGCACCAGTTCCAGCGGCGCGGCTGAACCGGTAACGCCACCGCTGCCAGCGTCCGAGGCGCTGCCGGTTGACGAGCAGGTCAGCGACGCGTGGGCGTTGCTGGTCTCCCAGCTCCGCGCCGCCGGCCAGAAGGTTCCGATCAACGACAGCTGGATCGCGGCCACGGCGCTGGCGCACGGCATCCCGGTCGTGACGCACGATGCGGATTTCGACTTGATGCCGGGCGCCGAGGTGATGAGGATCTGACCGACAGCGCCAGTGGTCGGCCGCGATCGGTCAGGAGCCGGCGGGAAGCCGGTCAGGCCTGGTTGCCGGGGAACGTCCGCAGCCGGCCGGGTCTGGTCGCCAGGGCTCTGGCCAGGATCGCGGCGGCCGTCTCTGAGACGTCGCGATCGTAGGTTGAGCGGGCTTTGGTATAGCCCTGGCGCACGCCGCGCAGCCATGCTGCGCGGCTGAGAGCGGCGGCCACCGGGCAGAGGATCGAAGCGGCGAGGCCGACACCGGCGAGGGCGGCTGTAATCACGCTCATGGTTTGTTGGACGCGGCAGGCGCTGTGCCCGTTTACCGGATCGCCAGGATTGACGTGATTTCCTTGTGAGCGGCGTGAGGATCAGGGGCCGAACGAGGCGCTCCTGGCGCTCAGCGCCCGGAACGACGGCGGCGGTACTCCGCGCGAAACCGGCACGTCAGGCAGCCGCCATCCGAACTCGATGACGTAGGCGTCGGCGACCGCCTGGCCGTACTGGCCAGCGCTGAGGCCGCGGCAACCAGGGACGCGGCCGGGCCCGAGCCGTGCCATCGCGTCGGCTGAGTAGTCGTGCGCCGCCATCACGCGCGCGGCCGCGGCGGCGCATCCGTGCACGTCAGGACCGCTCTCGTTGACCACGATCGCGACGCCGCATAGCGTCGCGAGCACCACGCCGAGCGCCGCGAACCCGCGCCAAGGAAACTCAGGGAACGTCTCGCTCACTGCCACCTCGCATATGGCGCATAAGATCTGCTAACAATCAGACTGCATGATCACGAAGGATCTCGGGTCCTATCGGAACCAAAGGCCTTCGTGATCACGAGACTCGTCAGACGGAGGCGGGAAGGGACGGCGGTGGACAGGGAGACGTGGCTGGCGGAGCGGCGCGCGGCCGTCGAGGCTGACTACGACGCAGAGGCCCCGGCCTACGGCGACGACGCCTATCCGGCGGACGTGCAGCGCGAGTGGGTCGGGAGGGTGCTCGGCCTCGTCCCGCCGGGCGGGACGGTGCTCGACGCGCCGTGCGGGACGGGCCGGTACTTCGCGCAGATCACGGGCGCTGGCGTCGTGGTCGTCGGCGCCGATCAGTCCGCTGGCATGCTGGCCCAGGCCAGGACGCGCGGTCTGGCGGCCTCGCTAGAACGGTGCCGGCTGCAGGACCTGTCCTACGCGGGGGAGTTCGACGCTGTCGTGACCATCGACGCGATGGAGAACGTGCCGCCTGAGGACTGGCCAGGGGTGCTCGCGAACCTGCGCCGCGCGGTGCGGCCAGGCGGCGTCCTGTACATGACCGTCGAGGAGGTGGACCAGGCGGGCATCGACGCGGCGTTCGAGGCCATGACCGGGCGCGGGCTGCCGGCCGTGCGCGGCGAGGTGGTCGAGGGCGACGTCGCGGGCTATCACTACTACCCGGGTCGCGAACGGGTGCTGGGCTGGCTCGCGGAGGCCGGCCTGGAGGTCATGGACGAGGGGTACAGCGCCGAGGACGGCTGGGGTTACCGGCATTTCCTGCTGCGCGCCCAGGGATAACTGGACGCTCTCCCGGCTGCCTCCACGCGAGGCTGGTCCGGCCCGGCCGCACGTTCACCCAGGTCACCGGCCCGACACGCCCGTCGCCGTACGTGGCACTATTGCCGGATGGACCAGGACATCCCCCTGCGCGTGATCGGCCTTGTCCGCAGCGCTCACACCGACCTTGAGGCCACGCCGATCCAGGCGGGCGTGAACCGCGCCGAGCAGGGCGTGATCGAGTTCGAGCCGGCGTTCGCGGACGGCCTCGACGGGCTCAGCGGGTTCGGCTGGGCGTGGCTGCTCACGTGGCTGCACCGGCACGCGAGCGGCGAGGTCCGCCGCTGCGGCAGGTGCCTTTCTTGCTGCGGAGCCAGCGACGCCTGACCGGGATCTTCGCCACCAGGGGACCGCGCCGGGTCAACCCCATCGGCCTCAGCCTCATTCAGATCCTCGACGTCGGCCCGGCGCGCGTGACATTCGCCGGGGTCGATGTCGTCGACGGCACGCCGGTCATCGACATCAAGCCGTACGTGACCCGCTTCGACCGGCCGCCGGGCGACCCGCACTGCGGCTGGTTCGATCAGGTCAGCATCGACGAGCGCGCGACGCCCGCCCGGCTCGCGTCCGGATCGTGATCCTGGCTCAGGCCCGGGCGAAGCGGCCCGCGTTGGCGACCAGGTCCCGGCGGCCCGCCTGACCGGTCTTGCCGACCAGGTTGGCGATGTGGGTCTCCACGGTCTTGCGCGAGATGAACAGCTTCGCCGCGATGTCGGCGTTCGAGAGCTCCTGCGCGAGGAGCAGCAGCACATCCATCTCCCTGCTGGTCACGCCCAGCCGCCGCATCTGCGCCGGGACCTGCGCCTTGCCCCGTCCTGTGCGCGGGGCGCGCTCTCCGGACTGGCGCAGCACGACCCTGCACGCGGACGCGAGCTTGTGCTGGCCGTTCGCGTCGAACTCCCTCGTCGCCTCCCGCAGCCATGCCGCGGGCTCGCCCCACGAGTCCTTGATCGCGTCGGCGACGACGAGGCGCCTGGCCAGGTGATTCCACCATGGCGCGTAGGGGCGGAGGCGCTGCTCCGCCTCGGCGGCGAGGTCCGTGGCGCGGCGGCGGTGGCCGGCCCGTCCCTCCAGGACTGCCTGAGCGTAGCCGAGCCATGCCCGGTTCCAGCCGACGGCGGCGCCCGCGTCCCTGGCGCGATCGAGGGCGACGCGCCCGTCGCGGTCCGACGTCGTCTGCAACAGGGCGTAGAACGCCCAGGCCCGCCGCGGCGCCTGCGGCGGTGCCTGCTCCGCGTAGCCGATGCCTGTCCTGCTCGCCCG
>DASUHI010000013.1:0-4059 GCA_036273575.1 Streptosporangiaceae bacterium
GTCGGGAGAACATCGGGCCCGCGCCTCGAACAGGCCGGACAGCGTGGTTTCCCGATGCTCGTTCGCGATATGAGTAGACCCGGCCACGTTGGCTCGCTGCCCACTGCCGACGTCATCAAACGGGCCGAGGCGGCGATCTCCGGTTTAGGTTTCATATATCGGGTAGGGCCGCCGCAGGATGAGCGACACTCTCGAATTAGAAGCGACCGAGGCGGCGCTGGCGGCGCACCCGCTTGTCCGTGAGGCCGCGGTAGTCCTCCATCGCGATGAGATGGCCGAGCAGTTAGTGGCCTACGTCGTTCCCGACTCCGCAAGCTCGCCGGGCGAGCTGGACCGGCTGTGCTGTCATGTGGCGGCCGCTCGGCCATCCAGTCGGCTCCCTGACGTCTTCGTCACCGTCGACCGTCTGCTGCGCAACAGCGACGGCGCGGTAGATCGGGATACCTTGCCTAACGCGACGCGCGGCGAGCTCGCCGCCTCACCTGGGCCCGCCGTCCGCGGCGGGATCGCCGCGACCATCGCCGACATCTGGCGGGAGGTACTGCGGGTCGACGCGGTGCGGTTGTGTGACAACTTCTTCGACCTCGGGGGCCACTCGCTCGCCATCACCCGGACGACCATCAGGATCCGCGAGGAACTGGGCGCCGAGGTCCCGCTCACCGTCTTCTACGACACGCCGACCGTTCCTGCCATCGCGGCAGCGATCGAGGGGCCCGCGCACTCCGGCCACGAGCCAGCATGACCGGCCCGTATGACCGGTAGGACACCGGTGCGCCGCATGGGGTGGTACTGCCGACGGCATGCGCGGCAGCTGCTGGTGGCGACCGCCGGCGCGCTGACGGTGTCGGCGATGCTCCTGCTCATCCCGCTGGTGCAGCGGCAGATCATCGACGAGTCGATCATCACTCACCAACATCCCGTTGGCCCGTACGTGCTCGTCCTGGTCGGCGCCGCCCTGCTGGCGTTTGCCGGGTCGTTCCTGCTCACCCACTTCAGCGGCCGCCTGGCCATGGACGTCCAGCATGACCTGAGGCTGGACATGTTCGAGTCGCTGTCGCGCCTCGACGGTGCCCGCCAGGACGAGCTGGACAGGGGCCAGGTCGTGGCGCGATCCATCTTGGATCTCAAGAACACGATCGCCGGGCTGATGTGGGTGCCCACGATGCTCTGCAACGTCGCGGCGTTCGTCTTCGCGCTGGTCGTCATGGCCGTCCTGTCGCCCTTGCTCACACTCGTAGCGCTGCTGACCGGTCCGGTCCTGCTCGCCGTCGCGTTGATGTCACGTCGGCGCCTGTTACCCCTCACCTGGCAGGCGCAGCAACGAGCCGCCGACGTGGCCTCGGTCCTTGACGGCGCGGTCACGGGCGTCCGGGTAGTCAAGGGGTTCGGGCAGGAGGAGCAGGAACTCGACCGGTTCGAGCGGGCTAGCGAGGCGTTATGCACCGCACGGGTCGGCACCGTGCGCGCGACCGCCCGCTATGACCCGGCGCTGCGTGCGGTGCCGCTGTTCGGTCAGGTCGGCGTGCTCGCGCTGGGCGGATGGCTGGCTATTCGGGGCTCGATCACGCTGGGCACCTTTCTGGCCTTCTCGCTGTACCTGCTGCAGATGGTCGCGGCGGTGCGCTTCCTGGCCAGGCAGTTCACGCTGGCCCAGCAGGCGGCGGCCAGCGCGGTGCGCGTATTCGAGGTGATCGACTCACGTCCGGTCGTCGCCGACCGGCCCGGGGCGGCCACGCTACCGGACGGCCCGGCCGTGGTGGAGTTCGACGACGTCAGATTCGGCTACGACCCGTCGCATCCGGTACTCGACGGGCTGACCCTGCGGGTCGCGGCCGGCGAGACCGTCGCGATCGTGGGGGCCTCCGGGTCGGGCAAGTCCACGATCTCGATGCTGCTGCCGAGGTTCTACGACGTGCAGGCCGGTGCGATCCGGGTGAACGGTCATGACATCCGCGGCCTGACCCGCGACTCGTTGCGCGCAGCGATCGGCTTGGTCATGGAGGAGGCATTCCTGTTCGCCGACACCGTCCGGGCCAATATAGCCTTCGGGCGGCGCGGCGCCTGTGACGCCGAGATCGTCGCGGCAGCGGAGGCGGCACAGGCTGACCGCTTCATCCGCGACCTGGCCCAGGGCTACGACACGGTGGTGGCCGAGGAGGGCATGACGTTGTCGGGCGGCCAGCGGCAGCGGGTCGCGCTGGCTCGCGCGCTGCTCGCTGACCCGCGGGTCCTGGTGCTGGACGACGCGACGTCCGCTGTCGACGCGGGCGTCGAGGCGGTGATCAACGCCTCCCTGCGCCGGGTCCTGCAGGGCCGCACGGCGCTGCTCATCACGCACCGGCCCTCGACATTACGGCTCGCCGACCGGATTGTGGTGCTGGAAAATGGGCGCGTACTCGACACGGGCACCCATGAGGAACTGCGGGCCCGTTGCGCGCTCTACCGGCGCCTGCTGTCCGGCCCGGCTTGCGACCTGGCTGGCGACGCCGAAGGAACCGAGCCTGTCCCCCAGCCCTCAGTAATAACGGAGGCGGCAATAACGCAGGCGACGCCGCACCTATGGGACCGGAAGCGCCGGCCGACCGCTGCACCAGAGGCTGCGCCGCCAGCCGGTCGGCTCGCCATCGACCGCGAGGCGGCGCGCGCGCCCGACTCCGATTTCAAGCTGCGCTGGCTGCTGAGACCGGTCCTCGGGGCGCTCGTCGTCGCGCTGGTGCTTGACTGCGTGGACGTGGCGGCCGGGCTGGCGCTGCCGATCTTGACCCGCGACGGAATCGACCGAGGCGTCTTAGCCTCGGCGTTGCACACGGTGTTCTTCTTGTCGGCCGTGGGCGCGGCGATCGTGGCCGCCGACTGGGTGGTCAACATCGGCGGCATGACGATCGTGGGGCGCAACAGCGAGCGGCTCGTCCATGCCCTGCGCGTGAAGGTCTTCGCGCACCTGCAGCGGCTCGGCCTGAACTATTACGAGAGCCAGTCGTCAGGCCGGATCTCGACCCTGATGACGATCTACATCGATGCGCTCTCGACGTTTCTCCGCACGGGGCTGATCGGCATGGTCAACTCGCTGCTGTCGTTCGTCGGGATCCTGATCGGCCTGTTCGTGATCAACGCGCGGCTGGCCCTGCTGGTGCTGACCGTCATGCCGCCGCTGGCGGTGGTCTCTCTGCTGTACCGGACCAAGTCCAGCCGGGCGTACCAGGACTCCAGGAGGAAAACCAGCGACGTCAACGCCGACCTACAGGAGAACGTCGCGGCCCTGCGCGTGACGCAGGCGTACCGGCGCGAGCGCTACCGGAAGGCGCGGTTCGCCCGCCGCAGCCAGGCCTACCGGGTCTCGCGGGTGCGCGCGCAGCTTTACCTTGCGCTGTACGTCCCGTTCGTGCAGCTCCTGTCGACCCTCGCTGGTGCGCTCGTCATCCTCGTGGCGGCGGGTCAGGTGCGCAGCGGCGCCCTGTCGGCCGGCGCCCTGATCGCCTACCTGCTCTTCATCGAGATGCTCTTCTGGCCGATCTATCAGCTGTCGGATGTGATGGACGGCTACCAGCAGGCCACCGGCGGCCTCCGCGAGGTCAGCGGCTTCCTGCGCATCCCGGTCTCGCCACCGCCGCCGGAGCGGCCCGTACCGGTCGAACGCCTGTGCGGCCGGATCGAGCTGCGCGGCATCCGCTTCCGGTACGGGCCCGACCTCCCTGAGTCCATCCGCGGGATCGACCTGACCGTAGAGCCCGGCGAGACCGTCGCGCTCGTCGGCCGCACCGGGGCCGGCAAATCTACGCTAGTCAAGCTCGTTGCGCGGTTCTACGACGTGACCGGGGGGTGCGTGCTCGTCGACGGCGTCGACGTCCGCCGCTACGACATCTCCGGCTACCGACGGCGCCTAGGCATCGTGCCGCAGGAGCCCTACCTCGTTCCTGGCACGGTAGGCGACACGATCGCGTACGGCCGTCCCGAGGCCGATGAAGCCTCGGTGGAGGCCGCGGCCCGCGCCGTCGGCGCGCACGACATGATCGCGCAGATGCCAGACGGCTACCTGCACGCGGTCGGGCAGCGCGGGCG
>DASUHI010000014.1:0-6860 GCA_036273575.1 Streptosporangiaceae bacterium
GGGTCTCCGGGCTGAAGCCGGACGCGGGCGTGGTGGTCACGACGGTGCGGGCGCTCAAGGCGCACTCGGGCAAGCACAGGATCGTGGCCGGCCGCCCACTGCCCGATGCGCTGCTCGCCGAGAACCCAGACGAGGTGCACGTGGGCGGCGCGAACCTGCGCAAGCAGATCGAGAACGTCAAGGCGCACGGCGTCACCCCGGTCGTGGCGATCAACGCGATGCCGGAGGACTTCGCCTCCGAGCACGAGGCGATCGCTGAGATCGCGGCGTCCATGGGCGTGCGCTCGGCGGTCAGCACGCACTTCTCGGACGGCGGCCGCGGCGCCGCGGCGCTGGCCGAGGCCGTCACCGAGGCCGCCGGCGAGCCGGGCAACTTCGGCTTCCTGTACCCCGCAGACGCGTCGCTGCGCGAGAAGATCGAGACGGTCGCCGCCAGGATCTATGGCGCGGAGGGCGTTGACTACACGCCGCTGGCCGCGCGCCAGCTGGACGGGTACGAACGCAACGGGTTCGGCGGGCTGCCCGTCTGCATCGCCAAGACCCACCTGTCCCTGTCACACGACCCCACGCTCAAGGGCGCTCCGACCGGCTGGCGGCTGCCGGTCCGCGAGGTCCGCGCGTCGGTCGGCGCCGGGTTCATCTACCCGATCTGCGGGGACATGCGAACCATGCCAGGGCTCGGCACCAGCGCGGCGGCCGAGCGGATCGACATCGACGAGAACGGGGAGATCGTCGGACTCTCCTGACCCCGCTGGCGGGGCCGCCAGCCCGGAACAGCACAGCCCGGATAGCCCGGATAGCTTCGCCGGGTTGCCGGTCAGCGGCTTCCTTGACGCGCTCGCGGCTGGCTCTCCTGCCCCCGCCGCGGGCTCTGCCGCCGCGCTGACGCTGGCCCAGGCCGCCGCGCTGTGCGCCAAGTCCGCCCGGCTCTCCGCCCGCTGGCTGACTGCCGCGGTGGCTGATCAGCTCACCCATGAGGCTGAACAAATTCGCGCGACGGCCGCTTCGCTCATCGACCAGGACCCGCTGGCCTACCAGGGCGTGCTCCAGGCGCTCCGCCGCCGGGCTGACGGGCCTGGCAATGGCGGCGATCGAGGCGCCGGGGTGGCCGCCGCCTTGTCGGCGGCGGCCGACGTGCCGCTGCACGTCGTCGAGCTCGCCGTGCCGGTCACCGCGCTCGCCGCGACGCTCACCGCGAACGGCAACCCGGCGCTGCACGGCGACGCGACCGCGGCCGGGCTGCTGGCGCAGGCGGCCGCCAGGGCCGCCGCCTGCCTCGTGCGGATCAACCTCGCGGGCATGCCCGGTGACCCTCGGCATGCCCGCGCGGACGCCTTGCTCGCCAGCATCGACGAGCGACTGGGTCAGTAGCGACTCCGCCGGCGCTGTGTCACACTTGCGTTCCGCGCTGTCGGTATGACCGCGAGCGCGTCACTCGCGGCCGCACGCGGGCAGGTGACAAAGGGGGCGGGCAGTGGGACGGCGAGCACACCTGGTCGGGTCCATTCCCGGCATGAACGCGACGGAGGCGATGGAGGCCGCGCTCAGCCGGCTCGCCCCCTATCTCCTGACGCTCAGCGACGGCGAAACCGGGCAGCGGGCCTGGTGGATCGGTGCCTGCATCCAGAACATGGGCGGGAACCCTGACGTCGAGCTATCCGGCGGCGGGCAGCACAACTTCGCCACCTACGAGGACGTGCCGCAGTACCGGCTGCGTGACGGCGCGACCCTGTCGGCGGCGAACGTGGAGGCGTGCCTGCCCTACGAGCAGGCCTTCACGGCCAGCTTCCCTGTCTTCCGCGACCTGCGGGAGAAATACGGGCGCCCCGACCTCCCGTTCCAGGTCGGCATCCCCAGCCAGCTCGACCTGTCGATCGACTCGTTCGGCTTCGAGGTCGGCTTCGACCCGCGGTACTACGAGCCCTCCCTTGAGGCGACCGTCAGTCAGGTCGCCAAGATCGCGGCAGCGGGCGGCGACGACGTGGTGTTCCAGATCGAGACCCCCGCGGCGCTGATCGCTACCGCCAGCGGTGACGACGCGGCGGCGGCCCCGACCGCGCGGCACGTCGCGGCCATGACGGCGCAGCTACCGGCGGCCGTTCCCGCTGGCACGAGATTCGGCGTGCACCTGTGCCTGGGCGACCTGAACCACAAGTCCATGGTCGGCATGCGCGACATCACGCCCGCGGTCCTGGTCGCGAACGCGATCTCCGCCGCCTGGCCCGCCGGCCGGACGCTGGAGTTCATCCACGTGCCGTTCGCCGCAGCGGAGGAGCCGCCGTCCTTCGACCCGGGCTGGTACGCGCCGCTCTCCGGCCTCGACATCCCTGAATCGGTCCGCTTCGTCGCCGGCTGCATCCACGAGAGCCTGTCCAGCGGCAAGCAGGTCGAGCTGGTGAGGATGATCGAAGCTCACGTCGGCCGCGAGGTCGACGTGGCGGCCGCCTGCGGCCTCGGCCGCCGCCCCGACGTCACCCAAGCCTGGGACGCCATGGAGAAAGCCCTCCTCCTAGTCGACGCCCCCGACTAGCCCGCCCGCCGAGCGTCCGCCCGCCCCGCGCCCGCCACGCTCCACCCCACCTATGAACCCTTGGTGGGCTCATAGCACCACCAAGGGTTCATAGGTGGGGCTGGCGCTGGAGATTCAGCGGGGCAGGAGGTGTGCGTTGGGGGATCTGGCCCGTTCTGCGAGGTCGGACAGGTGAACGACCTCGATGTTCCGGGCGGCCAGCCAGGCGGCTCCGCCGCCTGGCTGGAAGATGGCGGGCTCGAGCCAGGCGATGACGACCCGCCGCACGCCAGACGCCGCGATCAACTCAGCGCAGGAGACCGGGCTGGAGGCGCGATGCAAGCACGGCTCGAGCGAGCTGCAGAGGGTCGCCGCACCAAGTTCGGCTCCGGCAGCGCGGCGCAGCGCGGTCTCTTCCGCGTGGTCGTGCGGGCCGGTCTCGCGCGAGTAGCCCGTCGCGATCGGGGCGCCGGCGGCGCTCACCAGGACGGCGCCGACGGAGAACGCGGACTCCGAGACCGGGCACTTTTTTGACAGGTCGATGGCGACGTTCAGCCAGTGCCGATCAGCGTCGGGATCGCCTGGAATCCGGGCCGCGCTCGCAGCAGCTCCGGCCATCGGCACCTCCCGAGATCGCCTACCCAACGGTATCTGCACCGGGCCGAGCAGTGATTTACTGGCACACAGTGAACCCGCTGTGAGGATGGTGCGCGAGGCGATGGTAGCGACGACACGCAAACCCGCCCAGTCTGGCCTGGTCAAGACGTTCGACTCAGTGAACCCGGCCACGGACGAGCCCGTCGGCACGTTCCCCATCTTCGGCGAGGACGAGGTGAACGAGACCGTCGCCAGGGCGCGCGAGGCGGCGGCCTGGTGGTCGGGGCTCAGCTTCGCCGAGCGCAAGACCAAGCTGCTGGCCTGGAAGTCGTACCTGACCAGGTACATCATGCGGCTAGCCGAGGTAGTGCACGCCGAGACCGGCAAGCCGACGTCGGACGCGCAACTCGAGATCATGCTCGCGATCGTGCACATCGACTGGGCAGCGAAGCACGCGCACAAGGTCCTCGGCCCGCACAAGGTGCGCAGCGGCCTGGTGGCGTTCAACCACGCGTCGACGCTCGAGTACCACCCGCTCGGCGTCGTGGGCGTAATCGGGCCGTGGAACTACCCGGTCTTCACGCCGGTCGGCTCGATCGCCTACGCGCTCGCCGCCGGCAATGCGGTCGTCTACAAGCCGAGCGAGTTCACGCCGGCGACAGGCGGCTGGCTGGTCAGTTCCTTCGCCGAGGTCGTGCCCGAGTACCCCGTGCTGCAGCTGGTCACGGGCTTCGGCGAGACCGGCAGCTTCCTCGCGAGCAGCCGCGTCGACAAGATCGCCTTCACCGGCTCGACCAGGACAGCGAAGAAGGTCATGGCCGCGTGCGCCGAGAACCTCACGCCCATGGTCGCCGAGTGCGGCGGCAAGGACGCGATGCTCGTGGCCGCCGACGCTGACCTGGACTCGGCGGCGGACACGGCCGTCTGGGGCGCGCTGTCGAACGCCGGACAGACGTGCGTGGGAGTCGAGCGCATCTACGTGGCGAGCGACGTTTACCACACGTTCATCGAGAAGCTCGCCGACCGGGTCAGCGAGCTGCGCCCCGGTGAGGACCGCGAGGCGGATTACGGCCCCATGACGATGCCGGGCCAGCTTGAGGTCGTCGAGCAGCACATCGCCGACGCGATGGCCGGAGGAGGCAGGGCCGTCGTCGGCGGGCTCGGCAGCATCCGCAAGCCCTACGTCGGTCCCGTCATCCTCGCCGACGTCCCGGAGACCAGCTCAGCGGTCGCCGATGAGACGTTCGGCCCGACGATGACGGTCAAGCCCGTCGCCGACCTCGCCGAGGGCGTCAGGCTCGCCAACGCGAGCCGGTACGGGCTCGGCGGCAGCGTGTTCTCCAAGAACAGGAAGGCGGCCATGCGCGCGGCCAGGTCGCTGCGGACCGGGATGGCGTCGGTCAACTCGGCGCTGACGGTGCTGAGCGTGCCTGCGCTGCCGTTCGGCGGGGTGGGCGAGTCCGGTTTCGGCCGGATCCACGGAGCCGACGGGCTGCGCGAGTTCTCACGGGCACAGTCGATCACGAGGCAGCGGATGAAGCCGACGACGAACCTGACGACCTTCACCAGGACCGACAAGGACATGAAGTCGATCATGACCCTCATCACCCTCCTGCACGGCAAGCGCTACAAGTAACCCGCTCTCCTGATCTCAGCGCAACGGGGGCGCCCCATTGCTGCCCTAACGACAATGGGGCGCCCCCGTCGCGGCGCGGATGGACAATGGGGCGCCCCGGTTGCTGCCCTAACGACAACGGGGCGCCCCCGTTGCCCGTGCGGACCGGGCTAGGGGGTGGTGGCGGCGAGGGTCAGGTCGGCGGGCTCGACGGCGGCGAGCGGGGCGCGGCCGGACAGCATGTCGGCGGCCCGCTCGGCGATCGCGATCGTCGGGGCGTTGGTGTTGCCTCGCGGCACGGTCGGCATCACCGACGCGTCGACCACGCGCAGGCCCTCGACGCCGCGTACCTTCAGCTCGGCGTCGACGACGCCCGCCAGCCTGTCCCTGTCGACCTGCGTCTCTCCGCTCATCGAGCACGTGCCGACCGGGTGGTAGACCGTCGTCACGTCACGGCGCACGAAGTCACGGAGCTCAGAGTCGCCCGGGGCCTCCTCGGTCGCCCACATCTTGCGCAGCGGGCGTACCGCGGCGATCTGCCTGACCATGCCGATGGCCTTGACCAGCGCCTGCAGGTCAGCGGGGTCGGTCAGGTAGCCGGGATCGATGACTGGCTTGTGCCGTGGGTCGGCGCTGCGCAGCGTGATCCTGCCACGGCTGCGGACATCGACGAGCGTCACCAGCACAGACAAGCCCCGGTCTGACGGGTCGGCCAGGCCGCCGTTGCGGAACGGCACGGGCAGTGCGTGCCACTGGATGTCGGGCGCGGGCAGGCCGGTGTCGGTCCTGGCGAAGCCGCCGGCCTGGGCGAGGTTGGTGGTGAACGGCCCGGAGTGGGTCAGCCGCCAGCGCAGCAGGTTCCGCGGCCCGGCCAGCTCGGCGAGGCCGCGGATCTTCGGCATCGACCAGATAGCGGTCACGATCGGATGGTCGGACAGGTTGGCGCCCACGCCAGGGCTGTCCGCGACCACCGGGATGTCGTGCTCGCGCAGGTGGTCAGCGGGACCGATGCCGGACAGCATGAGCAATTGCGGGCTGTTCACAGCGCCGCCCGAGATGATCACCTCGGCCTCAGCCCTCGCGATATGCTCCGCTCCTCTGTGCAGGTACCTGACGCCGACCGCCCGCCCGCCCTCGATCACGACGGAGGTGGCGAGCGCGTCGGTCTGCACGGTCAGGTTCGGCCTGTTCCCGGCGGGGTGCAGGTAGGCATCGGCCGCTGACCAGCGCCTGCCGTCCTTCTGGGTGAGCTGATAGAAGCCCACCCCGTCCTGGCTCTGGCCGTTGAAGTCCGGGTTGGCGACGGCCCCGGAGTTGACCGCCGACTCGACGAACGCCGTCATCGACGCCGACTTGTATTTCGGGTCTATGACCGACAGCGGGCCTGAGCCGCCGTGGTACGGGGACGGGCCACGGGAGTTTTGTTCCGCCCTGATGAAGTAAGGAAGGATGTCGTTGTAGCCCCAGCCGTCGCAGCCGTACTCGTCCCGCCAGGTGTTGTAGTCGTGCTTGTTGCCGCGGATGTAGATCATCGCGTTGATCGACGACGAGCCGCCGATCACACGGCCACGCGGCCAGTACACGGACTGGCCTGCCGCTTTCTCCTGGGGGACGGTGCGGAAACCCCAGTCGTAGGCGCTCTGGAAGAGCAGGTTGAGCGTCGCGGGGATGTGGATCTCGTCGGCCGTGTCCGGCGGCCCGGCCTCCAGCAGCAGCACGCGCACGGACGGGTTCTCGCTCAGCCGGCCGGCCAGCACGCATCCCGCGCTGCCGGCGCCAACGATCACGTAGTCGTACACGGCCGCTCCCGCGCCAGAGTCGGTATTGGTGAGCAAACCATACTAGTTCGCACACCCGCAGCGAGGTCGCGTCCGCGTAGGCCCGAGCGCGCGCGCCGCTCCTTGGCAGCGGAACGCGCTCTCGGCATGGACGCCGAGAGCGCGTTCTGGGTCCATCTGCAGCACCCGGCGGGCCCCCGATACCGCCGGGAAGCTGCGACGATGGCCCCGGGGGGTGATGGCTACGCCAGATTGATTACTCTACGTAGCTTAATGATGCCATGCTGTGCTTGATTTGGGAATAGTCCGCCCGGTACGACACACCGGGCACGCGGGCCACTGGCGCGTCCCGGCTGCTCGT
>DASUHI010000015.1:0-24541 GCA_036273575.1 Streptosporangiaceae bacterium
GTGAGGATGTAGCCAGCCTGCGCGATCGAGGAATAGGCAAGCAGTCGCTTCACGTCGGTCTGGGTGATCGCGATGATCGAGCCACCCAGCATCGTGAGGATCGCGACGCCCCACATCATCGGCCGCCAGTCCCACGTCAGCTGGCCGAACGCGACGTAGAACACGCGCAGCACCGCGCCGAACGCACTGACCAGCGTGCAGGACGCCATCAGCGCGGTCACCGGGGTCGGCGCGCCCTGATAGACGTCGGGCTTCCACGCCTGGAACGGCACGGCGCCGATCTTGAACAGCAGTCCGACGCCGAGCAGTGCGATGCCGGCGTACAGCAGCACGGAGCCCTGGGTGTTCGCGCTGGCCGCGGTCGCGATCGCCGCGAGCCGCACCGACCCCGAGTAGCCATACAGCATGGCGACGCCGAAGAGGAAGAACGCCGAGGAGAACGCGCCGAGCAGGAAGTACTTCATCGCCGCTTCCTGCGACAGCAGGCGGCGGCGCCTGGCCAGGCCGCACAGCAGGTAGAGCGGAAGCGACAGCACCTCGAGCGCCACGAACATGGTCAGCAGGTCGTTCGCGGCCGGGAAGAGCAGCATGCCGCCGACCGCGAAGAGCGTGAGCGGATACACCTCCGTGTGACTGATGCCGGCGAGCAGGCCCTCGCGCTCCTCGGCGCTGCCCGGCACCGCGGCGGCCTGCGCGGCGAACGGGCTGACCTCGTGCGACGACTCGGCGATCAGCAGCACGCTGATGAAAGCGAGCACCAGGACGGTGCCCTGGATGAACAGCGTCGGGCGGTCCACCGCTACCGCGCCCTGGGCGGCGACGTGACCCGCGCTGCCGCTTCCGAACACGCTATTGCTCGTGGCGACGAAGATCGTCAGCACGAACGCGCCCGCCAGGCTGCCGAGCGTGATCGCCAGGTGCAGCGTGCGGCGCAGCGGCCGCGGAGCGAACGCCTCGACCAGCACGCCTGCGATGGCCGCTCCGAACACGAGCAGCATCGGCGACAGCTGTCCGTACTCGATGTGCGGGGCGGGGATGGAGGGCGTGTTCGCGGCGATGACGCCGAGGCTGCCGGTCACGGCTTGCTCCCGTTCTGGGCCTTGGCAGGATGCGGCGGCACGGGGTCGGTGGAATGCGCCTGCACGAGCGTCTTGTGCACGGCCGGGTTGATCACGTCGATGGCCGGCTTGGGGTACACACCGAGCGCGATGATCAGGGCGACCAAGGGCACTACCGCCCACAGCTCGCGGGCCCGCAGGTCAGGCATGGTGGCGACCTCGTCACGCACGGGGCCGGTCATGGTGCGCTGGTACATCCACAAGATGTAGATCGCGGCGAGGATGATCCCGGCGGTAGCCAGCCCGGCGGCCACCTCGTACTTGGTGAACGTCCCGATTAGCACCAGGAACTCGCTGACGAAGGTGTTCAGGCCGGGCAGGGCCAGCCCGGCGAGGCCGGATATCAGGAACAGGCCTGCGAGCACGGGAGCTACCTTCTGCACCCCGCCGTAGTCGTCGATGAAAGCGGAGCGGCGTCGGGCGATCATGAATCCGATCAGGAGGAACAGCGCGCCGACGAGGACGCCGTGGTTGACCATCTGCAGCGTCGCCCCGGCCTGGCTCTGGCTGGTCATCGCGAAGATGCCCAGGGTGATCAGGCCCATGCCGGAGATCGACAAGTAGCCGATGAGCCGTTTCATGTCGGCCTGCCCGATCGCCACGATCGCCGGGTAGAGCACGCCGATCACCGACAGCACGAGGATCAGCGGAGTGAAATAGTGCGAGGCGGCGGGGAACAGGAGCAGGCAGTAGCGGATCATCCCGAAGGTGCCGATCTTGTCCATCACGCCGATCATGAGCACAGCGTCTCCGGGCTGCGCTGCCGCGGCGGCGTCGGGCAGCCACGTGTGGAACGGCCACAGCGGGGCCTTGATCGCGAAGGCGACGAAGAAGCCGAGGAATAGCCATTTGGCCGCCAGCGGGCTCAGTGCCAGGTGGGTGAGCGGGATGAGCAAGAACGTGCCGCCATGGCCGCCGTGGGATGAGTACACGTACAGCGCGATCAGCGCGGCGAGCAAGAGCAACCCGCCGAGCAGGTTGTAGAGCAGGAACTTCACCGCCGCGTACTGCCGCTGGCCGACGCCGTAGCTCCCGATCATGAAGTACATCGGGATCAGCATGGCCTCGAAGAACACGTAGAACAGGAAGACGTCGGTCGCCGCGAAGGCGCCGATCATCATCGCTTCCAGGGCCAGCACCAGCGCGAAGTACGTCTTCACGCTGTGCCGGCCGGATTCGGCTGCGTTCCACGACCCGAGGACGACCAGCGGCGCCAGGACGGCCGTCATCAGGATCAGCACGAGCGCGATGCCGTCGACTCCGACCGCGTAGTGCACGCCGAACTGCGGTATCCACTGATAGGTCTGGTTGAACTGGAAGCGCGGGCCGCCGGTCTTGAACCCGGTCCCCATCGCGATCGTGACGCCGAGCGTGACGACCGTGGTCGCCAGGGCGATGCGCTTGACCAGCAGGTCGCGAGCGCGGCGGTCAGCCGCCTCGCCGGGAGCGGACCTGCCGGGGGTGAGGCAGACGGCCAGTGTCCCGGCCAGCGGGATCGCGCCGGCCACGGTCAGCCACGGGAACGTGCTCATCGGTGCTGGCCTCCTAGAGCCTGACGAGCAGCAGGGCGCCGACGAGCAGCAAGGCGCCGATCAGCATGGACAGGGCATAGGAGCGAACGAAGCCGGTCTGGATCCGCCTGACGCGGCCCGAGCTCCCGCCCATCGTCGCAGCGATCGTGTTGACGATGCCGTCGATGCCGCGGTTGTCGAACCACACGGACAGCCTGGTCAGCCACTGGCCAGGCCGCATCAGCACCGACTCGTTCAGCGCGTCGCCGTAGAGATCCTTGCGCGCCGCCACGGTCACGAAGCTGCCGCGCGGTGCGGTGACCGGCACCTCACGGCGGCCGTAGATGGCCCACGCGAACCCGGCCGACACGACGACCAGCGCCAGCGTCAGCCAGCTCAGCGGCGAGAAGAAGCCGTGCGCCAGCGGCGGAGTGCCGGTCACCGGTCGCAGGAAGTCGATCAGCCGGTTCGAGATCATGAGGAATCCGCCGGCGCACAGTGACCCGATCGCGAGGATGACCATCGGCGACGTCATCACCGGCGGCGCCTCGTGCGGGTGGGCGTCGTCCTCCCACCTGCGCTTGCCTGAGAAGGTCATCAGCATGACCCTGGTCATGTAGAACGCGGTGATGGCGGCGCCGATCAGCGCGCAGGTGCCGAGAATGGCGCCCGAGGTGCCGCCCTTGTCGAACGCCGTCTCGATGATCGGGTCCTTGGTGAAGAACCCGGAGAACGGCGGCACGCCGATAATCGCCAGGTACCCGAACGTGAAGGTCACGAACGTGATCTTCATGGCCGTGGCGAGGCCGCCGAACCGGCGCATGTCGATCTCGTCGTTCATCTCGTGCTTGACCGCCCCTGCGCCCAGGAACAGGCCGGCCTTGAAGAACCCGTGCGAGAGCAGGTGCGCGATAGCGAGCGCGTAACCGGCCGGGCCGAGGCCAGCGGCCAGCATCATGTAGCCGATCTGGCTCATCGTGGATCCGGCCAGCGCCTTCTTGATGTCGTCCTTCGCGCATCCGATGATGGCGCCGAACAGCAGCGTGGCCGCGCCGACTATCGTGACGAGCAGCCTGGCGTTCGCGGACAGGTTGAAGATCGGAGCGGAGCGAACGATCAGGTAGACGCCGGCGGTCACCATCGTGGCCGCGTGAATGAGCGCGGAGACAGGGGTGGGACCCTCCATCGCGTCGAGGAGCCAGGACTGCAGCGGCAGCTGAGCGGACTTGCCGCACGCGCCGAGCAGCAGCAGCAACCCGATGGCCGTGATCACGGTGTTGCTGGCCGAGTGCACCGCGCCGAACACGCCGGTGAAGGTCACGGACCCGAAGGTCGCGAACATCAGCATGATCGCCAGCGACATGCCGGCGTCGCCGACCCGGTTCGCGATGAACGCCTTCTTCGCGGCCACCGCCGCCGCGGGCTTGAACTGCCAGAACCCGATCAGCAGGTAGGACGCCAAGCCGACGCCCTCCCACCCGGCGTACAGGCCCACGTAGTTGTCGGCCAGCACGAGCAGCAGCATCGCGGTGATGAACAGGTTCATGTAGCCGAAGAACCTGCGCCGCTCCGGGTCGTGGCCCATATAGCCGACGGCGTAAATGTGGATCAGCGAGCCCACGCCGGTGATCAGCAGCACGAAGCAGATCGACAGCGGGTCGAGCAGCAGGCCGATGTTGACGTGGAACCGCCCGATCGACGGTATCCACGTGTAGACCTGCAGCTCCCTGCTGCGCTGGCTGGCCGGGTAGCCGAGCATCGCGGCAAGGATGACCGCCCCGTACACGAACGAGGCCAGCGACATCGCGCAGCCGAGCAGGTGGCCCCAGGCGTTGGTGCGCTTGCCGCCGATCAGCAGGATGGCGGCACCGGCCGTGGGGAACGCGAGCAGCAGCCAGGCCAGCGTCATCACGCCGGTGGCCGGCAAAGTCGTCACTGCCTACCCTCCACGTCTGGGGCTAGGGGAACCCTTAGTACTTGAGCAAGTTGGCGTCGTCGACCGAGGCCGACTTGCGGGCGCGGAAGATCGAAGTCAGGATCGCGAGGCCGACGACGACCTCGGCCGCGGCCACGACCATCACGAAGAACGCGATCACCTGGCCGTTGAGGTCGCCGTGCAGCCTGGCGAACGCGATGAAGGCCAGGTTCACGGCGTTCAGCATCAGTTCCACGCACATGAACACGACCAGCGCGTTCCTGCGAACCAGGACCCCGACGCCGCCGACGACGAACAGGATCGCGGCCAGCGCGACGTAGTTGGCCGGGCTGATCACCGGTCCTCCTCGTGGTTGTCGTCGGCGTGGTTCGCCCCGACGGTCTCGCCGGTGATGGCGCGGGCGCCGTTCCGCCTGGCCTGCAGGTCCTGGGTCGTGAGCACGCCGCTGACCGACAGCCCCGACTGCGTCCCGTCGGGCAGCAGAGCCGGCATGTCTACGGCGTTGTGCCGCGCGTACGTGCCGGGGCCTGGCAGAGGCGTGGGCCGGCCGCTGGCCACCCGGCGCCTGGACAGAGTCCGCTGCGTCGGACGCGGGCTCGTCCGCTCCCGGTGCGCGAGCACCATCGCGCCGAGGGCCGCCGTGATCAGCAGGGCGCTGGTGACCTCGAACGGGAACACGTAGGTCGTGAACACGAGCCTGGCGAGGCCCTGCACGTTCGACGCGCTGTTGCGGAGGCCGGACGGCGCCGCAGCGCCGATCGTCGCGTGCCCGACCACGAGGATCAGCAGCACGAGCATGCCGATCCCGGCCAGCCCCGCGAACAGCCGCTGGCCCCTGATCGTCTCGACGATCGAGTCTGACGCGGTGATGCCGACGATCATCATCACGAACAGGAACAGCATGAGCACCGCGCCCGTGTAGACGATAACCTGCACGAACGCCAGGAACGGTGCACCTTGCATGGCGTACATCCCGGCGAGGATCAGCATCACGACCGCGAGCAGGATCGCACAGTGCACCGCGCGCCTGGTGAGGATCATGCCGAGCGCGGCGCCGACCGCCACGATCGCCAGCACCCACCAGGTGACGACCTCGGTGTTGCTCGCCGCGCTGCCGGCAAGCACTAGGTGATGAGCCATCATGACTCGCCTCCCTCGCCGGGCGAGCCAGCGGGACCGCTTGGTTCGGCTTGATCGGAAGCGCGGCTGCGGGCCAGCATGCTGAGCAGGTCAGAGGGCTGCGCGGCCGCGAACGACGGTCCCTGCCGGTAGTAGTCCTGTTCCGACTCGCCGAGCCGCATCGGGTGCGGCGGCGCTTCCATGCCGGGCTGGAGCGGCGCGAGCAGCTGCTCCTTCGTCCAGATCAGGTTCTCCCTGCTGTCGTCGGCCAGCTCGTAGTCGTTCGTCATCGTCAGCGCCCTGGTGGGGCACGCCTCGACGCACAGCCCGCACAGGATGCAGCGCAGGTAGTTGATCTGGTAGACGGCGCCGTACCGCTCGCCTGGCGAGTACCGCTCCGACTCGGTGTTGCTGCTGCCCTCGACGTAGATGGCGTCAGCCGGGCAGGCCCACGCGCACAACTCGCAGCCGATGCACTTCTCCAGGCCGTCGGGCCAGCGGTTCAGCTGGTGCCTGCCGTGGAACCGCGGCGCGGTGGGCTTCTTCTCTTCCGGGTACTGGACGGTGTCGACCTTGCGGAACATCTGCCGGAAGGTGACCGCGAAGCCCTTGACCGGGTTGAGGAAATCAAGCACCGGCGACCTCCTTCGCGTCGGCGGGCTGGCGCTCGGTTTCCCCGCGCACCCCCGAGTCCGGGGCGTGCTCGGCGAGCGCGGGCACACTCGCCCCGATGCCGTGATAGTGCGGCAGGTCCATAGGCGGAACGGGGAAGGCGCCGGCATCCTGCTCGGCTGCTTCCTCTTCCTCGGCCGCGCGTCGGTCCTCGGTCCGCTCTGTCGCGAAGTCCCAGGCGAACGCCAGCACCAGCAGCACGGCCACGATCAGCCCCCCGACCACGTAGACCCCGGTGCTGCCGCCCTGACGGCGCCACACCCGAAGCGTCGCGATCAGCAGCGTCCAGGCCAGCCCGCCGGGGATCAGGATCTTCCAGCCGAGCGACATGAGCTGGTCGTACCTGATCCTGGGCAGCGAACCGCGCAACCAGATGAAGAAGAACAAGAACGCGGTCAGCTTGGCGAGGAACCACAGCGCCGGCCACCAGCCGGTGTTCGCGCCCGACCAGACCGAGATCGGCCAGACCGCGTGCCAGCCGCCGAGGAACAGCGTGGCCGCCAGCGCCGAGACGGTGATCATGTTGACGTACTCGGCGAGGTAGAACAGCGCGAACTTCAGCGAGGAGTACTCGGTGTGGAACCCGCCGACCAGCTCTCCCTCGCCCTCTGGCAGGTCGAACGGGAGCCGGTTCGTCTCGCCGACCATGGTGATCACGTAGATCACGAACGACGGCAGCAGCAGGATCGCGAACCAGGACGGGTAGTGCAGCACGGCGCCGAACAAATGGAACTCCGAGCCGTGCGCCTGAGCCGCGACGATCTGCGAGGTGGACAGCGACCCCGCGTACAAGAACACGGGCACGAACGAGATGCCCATCGCGATCTCGTAGCTGATGACCTGGGCGGACGAGCGCAGGCCGCCGAGCAGCGAGTACGGGGAGGAAGACGACCAGCCCGCCAGGACGATCCCGTAGACGCCCATCGAGCTCATCGCGAGCACCAGCAGCACCGCGACGGGCAGGTTCGCGAGCTGCAGCGGCGTCTTGTGCCCGAAGATCGACACCACGGGGCCGAACGGGATGATCGCGAGGCTAATGAACGCGGGGATCGCCGCGATCGCGGGGGCGAGCCAGAACAGCACCTTGTCGACACCGCGAGGGACGATGTCTTCCTTCAGCGGCAGCTTGATGCCGTCCATCAGCGACTGCAGCAGGCCGAACTTTCCTGCCCGGTTCGGGCCGGGGCGCTGCTGCATCCGGCCGATCACGCGGCGTTCGGCCCAGATCATCAGGAGCGTGGTCAGCATGAGGAACGCGAAGACGACCAGCACCTTGATCGCGGTGAGCCACCACGGGTCGTGGTCGATCAGCGCCGACGTGGACGCGCTGCCGCTGGCCAGCTGCGCCAGGCTGGGGCTGGCGGTCATTCCGCGCTCCTCCCCACGGGGGTCCGGGGGTCGCCCCCCGAGTGTGACAGAGTTACGAGGCTGCCGTGGCCGGCCGCGAGGTCGCGCCGTACCGAGCAGCCCGCGGAGTTCGTCGGCAGCCAGACGACCCGGTCAGGCATCGCCGTGATCTCGACCGGCACGCTGATGGCTCCGCGGCTGGTGGCCACGCTCACCTTCGCGCCGGCGCTGACGCCCGCCTCCGCGGCGGTGGCCGCCGACATTCTGGCGACGGCCGGGCGGGCGGTGCCGGCCAGATTCGGCTCGCCATCTTGCATCCGGCCAGCGTCGAGCAGATTATGCCAGGTCGCGAGCAACGCCTCAGCAGGGCCGGGAACGCTGCGCCCGCTGACGCCCGGGTGATGGCGGCTGGCCTGCGGCGCGCCGCCGGCGGGACGAGCGGCGCCAAGCGCGGCGAGCTCGCGGCGGGCGGCCGCCTCATCGGGCAGGCCGAGGTGCACGTCCATGGCGTCCGCGATCTCCCTGAGCACGTGCAGGTCGCCCCGCACCCCTGGCACCGGGATGGCGGCGCCGAACGCACCCGGCCTGCCTTCCCAGTTCACGAACGTGCCAGGCTTCTCGGCGACGGCCGCTACCGGCAGCACAACGTCAGCACGATCGGTAACAGGACTCGCCCGCAGCTCCAGGCTCACCACGAACTCTGCCTGCTCGATGGCGGCCAGCGCCGCCCGCGGGTCGGGCAGGTCAGCGGGATCAACTCCGGCCACGAGGACCGCGTCGAGGTCACCGTCTGCCAGCGCGGCGAGGATCTCGCTGGTGTTCCTGCCGGGCCCGGCAGGCAGCGACGCGGCACCCCACGCCCTGGCGACCTCCGCCCGGGCGGCTGCGTCGGTGACCAGGCGCCCGCCGGGCAGCAGCACGGGCAACGCGCCCGCCTCGACCGCCCCTCGCTCGCCGGCCCGGCGCGGGATCCACGCCAGCCGGGCACCGGTCCGCTCGGCGAGCGCGACGGCGGCGGACAGCGCGCCGGGAACCTCGGCCAGCCGCTCGCCCGCCAGGATCACCGCGCCTGGCTGCCTGAGCGCCTCGGTGGCACCATCGAGCAGCTCGTCACCCGCCTGCGATCCGAGCTGCCCGAGCACATCGGCCTCGCTGCCGGGCAGCGCGGGAAGGAGCGTGCCAGACAGCTTGGCCAGGCCAGGGCTGGCCAGCGCCGCGACCGAATACACGGCGGTGCGCCCTGACCTGACGGCCTTGCGCAGCCGCAGGTAGACGATCGGCGACTCATCCTCAGGCTCGAAGCCAGCGAGCAGCACGGCAGGCGCAACCTGCAGGTGCCCGTAGCTGACCGTGCCGGTCACCCCCGCCACGTGACCCGCCAGGAACTCTGTCTCCTCGGCGCTGTGCGGCCTGGCCCGCATGTCGATGTCATTGCTCGCCAGGGCGACGCGCGCGAACTTGGCGTACGCGTAGGCGTCCTCGAGCGTGACCCGTCCGCCGGTCAGCACGCCGGCCCGGCCGCGCGCCGCCGCGAGGCCGCGTGCCGCCGCGTCCAGGGCCTCTGACCAGGAGGCCGGCCGCAGCACCCCGTCGGCGTCCCTGACCAGCGGCGAGACCAGCCGGTCCGGCAGCGTCGTGTAGGTGAAGGCCCAGCGCCCCTTGTCGCAGTTCCACTCCTCGTTCACCTCGGGCGCGCTGCCGGCCAGCCTGCGGGTCACGGCGCCGCGGCGGTGGTCGGTCCGCTGCAGGCAGCCTGAGGCGCAGTGCTCGCACACGCTGGGCGTCGAGACAAGATCGAACGGGCGGGCCCTGAACCGGTAGGACGTTCCTGTCAGCGCGCCGACCGGGCAGATCTGCACGGTGTTGCCTGAGAAGTAGGAGTCGAAGGGAACGCCGTCGGCGATGCCGACCTGCTCCTGCGGGCCCCGCTCGATCAAGTCGATCAGCGGGTCGCCGGCGATCTGGTCCGCGAACCTGGTGCACCTCGCGCACTGGACGCACCGCTCACGGTCCAGCAGCACCTGCGCCGACAGCGCGATCGGCTTGGCGAACGTGCGCTTGTGCCCGGTGAATCTGGTTTCGCCCTGGCCGGACGTCATGGCCTGGTTCTGCAACGGGCACTCGCCGCCCTTGTCGCACATGGGGCAGTCGAGCGGGTGGTTGACCAGCAGCATCTCCATGACGCCGCGCTGCGCCTTCTCGGCCACCGGAGAGGTCAGCTGTGTCCGCACGACCATGCCGTCCGTGCACACCGTGGTGCACGAGGCAGGCGGCTTGGGCTGTCCCTCGACCTGGACGAGGCACTGGCGGCAGGCGCCGATCGGCGCGAGCAGCGGGTGATCGCAGAACCGCGGGATCTGGATGCCGAGCTGCTCGGCGGCCCTGATGATCAGCGTTCCCTTCGGCACCGTGATCTCGAAGCCGTCGATGGTGACCCGTACCGTGTCAGCGGCCTTAGCTACCTCAGTCATCGCGACGAGGACCTCCAAGATCCGCCGAACAGCGTAGAAGCGGCCGGATCGAACGGGCAGCGGCCGCGCTTGTTGTGCTCGATGAACTCATCCCTGAAGTACTTGATCGAGGACATCACGGGGCTGACGGCCCCGTCGCCGAACGGGCAGAACGCGCGGCCCAGGATGTTGTCGCAGATGTCGAGCAGCTTGTCGAGGTCGCCCTCACTGCCCTCACCGCGCTCTAGCGCGTCGAGCACCTGAACGATCCAGAAGGTGCCCTCGCGGCAGGGGGTGCACTTGCCGCAGGACTCGTGCTCGTAGAACTCCATCCACCGCAGCGTGGCCCTGACCACGCAGGTCGTCTCGTCGAAGATCTGCAGCGCCCTGGTGCCCAGCATCGAGCCGGCGGCGCCGACCGACTCGAAGTCGAGCGGCACGTCGAGGTGCTCGTCGGTGAAGATCGGCGTGGAGGACCCGCCCGGCGTCCAGAATTTGAGCTGGTGGCCTGCCCGGACGCCCCCCGCAAGTGAGAGCAGCTCACGCAGGGTCACGCCGAGCGGCGCCTCGTACTGCCCTGGGGTCGTGACGTGCCCGGACAGCGAGAAGATGCCGAAGCCCTTGGACTTCTCCGTGCCGAGCGCGGCGAAGGAGTCCGCTCCGCGCGCGATTATGTACGGCACGCTCGCGATCGACTCCACGTTGTTGACCACGGTCGGGCACGCGTACAGGCCAGCGATCGCGGGGAACGGCGGCTTCAGCCTGGGCTGGCCGCGATGGCCCTCCAGCGAGTCGAGCAGCGCGGTCTCCTCGCCGCACTCGTACGCGCCGGCGCCCGCGTGCACGACGATTTCCAGGTCGAACCCTGACCCGAGGATGTCAGAGCCCGCGTAGCCGGCCTCATACGCCTCTGCGACGGCCTGGTGCAGGCGCCTGACCACGTGCAGCACCTCGCCGCGCACGTAGATGAACGCGAGGTTCGCCCTGATCGCGTACGCCGCGATGATCGCGCCTTCGACGAGCGCGTGCGGGGTTGCCAGCATCGTCGGGATGTCTTTGCAGGTGCCTGGCTCGGACTCGTCGGCGTTGACGACCAGGTAGTGCGGCTTGCCGTCGCCCTGCGGGATGAAGCCCCACTTCACCCCCGTCGGAAAGCCGGCGCCGCCGCGCCCGCGCAGGCCCGATGCCTTCACCGCGGCGATGACCTCGTCGGGGGGCATGGCCAGCGCCCTGGACAGACCCTGGTAGCCGCCCGCCCGGCGGTAGCCCGCAAGGGTGAACGAGTCTGGGTCGTCCCAGTGCGCGGTGAGCTCGGGGGTCAGTACAGATGTCACGCTCGCTCCTTGGCGGGGCTCGGGGCCTCGTCAGGCTCCCAGCCGTTCTCCTTGGCGATCCGCAGCCCGGCCAGCGTCGGACCACCCGCCGTGTGGCCCGTGCCCGCCTGGTCGTCGGGGTAGCCGGCCAGGATCATCGCCGCCTGCCGCCAGGTGACCAGCCGCTCGGCGCCCCTGACGGGGGCGACGTCCGCACCCGCGCGCAGGCCGTCCACGAGCTCGCGTGCGGACTCGGGGGTCATATTGTCGAAGAACTCCCAGTTGATCATCACGACGGGGGCGTAGTCGCAGCCCGCGTTGCACTCCACCCGCTCCAGGCTGACCTTGCCGTCCGGCGTGGGCTCGTCACCCTCGACGTCCAGGTGACGGCGCAGGTCGGAGTAGATCGCGTCGCCGCCCATGATGGCGCACAAGGTGTTCGTGCAGACTCCGACGTGGTACTCGCCGACGGGCCGGCGCTTGTACATCGTGTAGAACGAGACCACGGCGGTAACGTCGGCCTCTGAAAGCCCGAGCTGCTCGGCGCAGAACGCGATCCCGTCTCGCGACACGAACCCCTCGGTGGCCTGGACCAGGTGCAGCAGCGGCAGCAGCGCGGACCGCGACTTCGGGTACCTGGCGATGATCTCTGCGGCCCGCGCCGTCAGGTCAGCGCGCTCCTGCTCGGTGAACGTCATTACCTGTCCGCCCCTCCCATCACCGGGTCGATGCTGGCCACAGCCGCTATCACGTCGGCGACCATGCCGCCCTCGCACATCGCGGCCACCGACTGCAGGTTGGTGAATGACGGATCGCGGAGGTGCGCCCGGTACGGCCTGGTGCCGCCGTCGCTGACCAGGTGGCAGCCGAGCTCGCCCCGCGGTGACTCGACGGCCGCGTAGACCTGCCCGGCCGGCACCCTGAAGCCCTCGGTGACGAGCTTGAAATGGTGGATCAGGGCCTCCATCGACTGGCTCATGATGTGCGCGATGTGATCTGCCGAGTTGCCGAGTCCGTCGGGGCCGACGGCCAGTTGGGCTGGCCAGCCGATCTTTGCGTTCTCGATCATCACAGGGTCGTTGTCGGGCCGCGGCGCGGCGAGCCGGTCGACGCACTGCTCGATGATCCGCAGCGACTGGTCGATCTCGTCCATTCGCACGATGTACCTGCCATAGGCATCGCGGGTGTCCTGCGTGGGGACGTCGAAGTCGTATGTCTCGTAGCCGCAGTACGGCTGGCTCTTGCGCAGATCCCAGGGCAGGCCAACTGCGCGCAGGATCGGCCCGGTAATGCCGAGCGCCATGCATCCGGCCAGGTCGAGGAAGGCAACGTCCTTGGTGCGCCGCAGATAGGCCGGGCTGGCGTCGAAGAGGGCACGTATCTCGCTGAGCAGGCGCGGCATCACGCCTAGGAACTCGCGCAGCTTCTCCAGAGCGCCTGATGGCAGGTCCTGCGAGACGCCGCCGGGACGGATGTACGCGTGGTTCATCCGCAGACCGCTGATCAGTTCGAACAAGTCGAGCACCTTCTCGCGCTCGCGCATGCCGTAGATGAACACGGTGGTCGCCCCGAGCTCGAGCCCCATCGTGCCGACCGCCGTCAGATGCGAGGCAATCCGGTTCAGCTCCATCATCAGCACCCGCAGCACGCTCGCCCGCTGGGGGACCTGATCGGTGATGCCGAGCAGCCGCTCTATGGCCAGGCAGTACGCGGCCTCGTTGAACAACGGAGCGAGGTAGTCCGCCCTGGTGCAGAACGTGACGCCCTGCGTCCAGGTGCGGAACTCCATGTTCTTCTCGATGCCGGTATGCAGGTACCCGATCACCGGCCTGATCTCGGTGACCGTCTCCCCGTCGAGCGTCAGGATCAGCCTGAGCACGCCGTGCGTTGAGGGATGCTGCGGCCCCATGTTGACGACCAGGTGCTCCTCGCGTCCGCTGTCGGCGGATTCCTCGGCCGCGGCGACGATCTCGTCCCAGTCCTGGCCGCCCACGTTGTAGACGCGGCCCTCAGCTTCGGTACTGGAGCTCACGCGTACGACCTCCGCTCGTCGGGCGGCGGGATCGTGGCGCCGCGGTACTCCACCGGAATGCCGCCCAGCGGGTAGTCCTTGCGCTGCGGGTGACCCTTCCAGTCGTCTGGCATCTCGATCCTGGTCAGCGCCGGGTGACCATCGAAGATGACGCCGAAGAAGTCCCAGGTCTCGCGCTCGTGCCAGTCGCAGGTCGGGTACACGTCGATGAGCGAGGGAACGTGCGGGTCAGCGTCGGGCGCGGTGACCTCCACGCGCAGCCGCCTGTTGTGGGTGATCGACAGGAAGTGATAGACGGCGTGCAACTCGGTTCCGGCGTCGGCCGGGTAGTGCGTGCCGGAGACGCCCAGGCACAGCTCGAACGCCAGCGCCGGGTCGTCCCGCAGCCGCCGCGCGACCTCGACGAGATGCTCGCGGCGGACGTAGAAGGTCAGCTCACCGTTGGCGACGATGACCTGCTCCACCGCGTCCCCGAAGCCCAGGCCCGACGCCTCGATCGCGGTCCCCAGCGCGTCGGCGACGTCGTCGAAATAGGAGCCGTAGGGCCGCTGGCTGGACAACCGGGGCTGCTTGCGCACCTGCAGCCCGCCGTATCCGGAGGTGTCGCCCGTCGTGTGGGTGCCGAACGCCCCGGTGCGCACGACCTGCTCGCCGAGCCGCTCACGACCCGCGATCGCGGCCTCGTCGGCACCCTCGTCCTGCTGCCCGGGCCCTGGCTCGTTCACCGCTCCACCTCTGTGCGCGTGGTGACGGCCTGCAGGTGCGGCAGCAGCGGCAGCCGCCGGAGCCTAGCCTGCTCGAGCTCGGTGATCTGGGTCTCGCGGTTCGCGCCGAGCTTCATGTTCTGGATCTTGTCGTGCAGTTTCAGGATCGAGTCGAGCAGCATCTCCGGCCGGGGCGGGCAGCCGGGCAGGTAGATGTCGACCGGCACGATGTGGTCGACGCCCTGCACGATCGCGTAGTTGTTGAACATCCCGCCGCTCGACGCGCACACGCCCATCGAGATGACCCACTTGGGCTCGGACATCTGGTCGTAGATCTGCCGGAGCACGGGCGCCATTTTCTGGCTCACCCGGCCCGCCACGATCATCAGGTCGGCCTGGCGCGGAGTGTTCGACGCGCGCTCCATGCCGAACCTGGCCAGGTCGTGCCTAGGGCCGCCGGCGGCCATCAACTCAATGGCGCAGCAGGCGAGCCCGAAGGTGGCCGGCCAGACGGACGATTTGCGCGCGTAGCCGGCGAGCTTCTCGACCGTTGTCAGCAAGATGCCGCTCGGCAGTTTTTCTTCTATGCCCATCGGTTAATCCCATTCCAGACCGCCGCGCCGCCAGACGTAGACGTACGCGACGAGGACGGTGGCGACGAACGTGACCATCTCAACGAGGCCGAAGAGGCCAAGGTGATCGAACGCAACCGCCCAGGGGTACAGAAAGATGATCTCAATGTCGAAGACAATGAAGAGCATCGCGGTCAGGTAGTACTTGACGGGGAACCTGATCCCGGCTGGCTGGCGGGTCGGCTCGATGCCGCACTCATAGGCCTCCAGCTTGGCCCGGTTCCAGCGCCTCGGGCCAGCCAGCGAGCCCATGAGCAGCGAGAAGGTGGCGAAGACAGTGGACAGGGCCCCCAGCACAACGATTGGCACGTAGTAGCTCATGGAGTCTGTCACCCCCTTGTCTTGCCGCCTGGCCCACTGGCCAGGCGAGTGGTGCTGTTATTTCTCTGTCGCATCCGTGGCACCGCGTATCTTGGCTGGATCGGATCGCTGGCTGCCCGCGGGCTAAGCCGCGGGCGACATCTTAGACAGGGCATTGATGACCCGGTCGACCGCGTCGCCGCCGCGCGGCTCGGTCAGGTTACCGAGGAGCTTCATCGTCATCCGCATCACATAAGGACGCTTTATGCCGTGCCTGGTCGCGAACTTCATGAACGACGGGTGGCCGATCGCCTTCACGAACGTCCGGCCGAGAGTGTAGTAGCCGCCGTAGGCGTCCTTGAGCGCCGCGGGGTACGACTGCAGCACCCGCTCGGTCCCGGCGGCCGTCGGCCTGGCGAGCGCCTGGACGATCGTGCGAGCGGCGAGTTCGCCGGACTCCATCGCATAGGCGATGCCCTCGCCGTTGAACGGGTTCACCATCCCGCCCGCGTCACCGACCAGCAATAGGCCGCCGGTGTAGTGCGGCGTCCTGTTAAAGCCCATCGGCAGCGCGGCGCCGCGAACGGGCTGCGTCCTGTTCTCCTCGCTCAGGCCCCACTCGGCAGGCATCGCGGCGAGCCAGCGCTTGAGCAGCACCCGGTAGTCGATGTTGCCGAACGCCTCCGACGTGTTCAGCAACCCGAGCCCTACGTTGCTCGTGCCGTCACCCATGCCGAAGATCCAGCCGTAGCCGGGCAGCAACGCCGTGCCGTCCCACAGGTCCAGCCAGGCCTCGAGGTAGTCGTCGTCGTGCCTGGGCGACTTGTAGTACGTCCTGACCGCCACGCCAAGCGGCCGGTCGGACCGCTTGTGCAGGCCCATGGACACCGACAGCCGGGACGAGTTGCCGTCCGCCGCGAGGACCATGGGGGCCCGGAAGGTCCGCGGCTCCTCCTCCGCGCCCTTCGACGCGCGCGCGCTGACGCCCGTGACCCGGCCGGTCCGCTCGTCGGTGGTCGGGCCGGTGACGGTGATGTTCTCGACCAGCCGGGCACCGGCCTTCTGCGCGTGCCTGGCCAGCAGCTCATCGAAGTCGGTCCTGGTCCGCACCGTGCCGTAGCCGGGGAACGACGACAGCTCAGGCCATGCGAGCTCGATCCTGCCGCCGCCCCCGATGATGCGCAGCCCCTTGTTCACAAGCCAGCCGTCACCGGGACGCACCGAGATGCCCATCGTGGTGAGCGCCTTGACCGCCCTCGGAGTGAGGCCGTCGCCGCAGACCTTCTCGCGCGGAAAGGTCGTCTTCTCCAGCAAGAGCACGTCAAGGCCGGCCGTCGCCAGGTGATACGCGGCCGACGACCCGCCAGGGCCCGCTCCGACCACGATCACATCAGCAGTGTCCGAGGATCCGGCGCGGCTAGCTGCCTGGTCCGGGTGGTTAGCCGGGGGGTACTGCTCGCTCACTGACCCGTCCCGCCAATCTTGTGAACACCTTCACAAGTACAGATGCCGACAGTCTAGCCCTTGGCTGGCGTTGGTATGAGCCGCCCCTGACGTCGGCCAACGTGCACCGCGACGATGCCGCCTGACAGGTTTCGCCATCGCACTGACGACCAGCCGGAGGCCCTGATCACGCCGGCGAGCTGCTCCTGGTCAGGCCAGTGCATGATGGACTCGGCGAGGTAGGCGTAGGCGCCGGGATTCTGGGACAGCCGGCTCGCCACCACCGGCAGCACCGAGGCGAGGTATCGCTGGTAGGCGGCGTCGAGCAGGCGCACAGGCAGATGACTGAACTCGCACACCACGAGCCGTCCCGTTGGCTTCGTCACACGGAGCATCTCTTCGAGGGCCGCACCCGGATCGGCCACGTTTCGCAGTCCGAAAGAGATGGTCACCACGTCGAACGCCGCGTCGGCGAACGGCAGCCCGAGCGCGTCGCCAGCGACGAAGCGAACCTGGCCGGCCGGCGGCCCTGCCCGGCGCCGGCGCTGGCGGGAAGAAAGCCTTCCGGCCCCGGCTCGCAGCATGCCCTGGGAGAAGTCGCATGCGATGCACGTGGCTCCCGATGCCGCGAAGGCTTGCGAGGACGTCCCCGTGCCGGCCGCGATGTCCAGCACGGCAGTGCCCGGGCCAGCCCCGACCGCCCGGGCGACGACGGACCGCCAGTACCGGCACTGCCCAGCCGACAAGATGTCGTTGAGCAGGTCGTAGCGCCCGGCCACCGCGTCGAACATCGCCGCGACGTCGGCCGGTCGCTTGTCTAGCTGCGCTCGGGTCATGCCACCAAGCGTGTCACAGCACAGCCGGTGCCGAGTCTGTTGCTCGCCCACCGCGTCAGCTGGTCCGGCAATACTTCCATTCCCGGCCAGCCCCCTCCCATCCCCGGTGTATCGATGGGACACCCACCGCCTCCAGCTGCAATGGGTGTCCCACCGATACACCGCGATCAGTGGCCGTCTGCCACGGGGACGTAACTGGCGACACATAGTGCTTTTGGGGCGGCTGGGCAGCCCCAAGGCTGCCCGGCCGCTGCCGTACTACAAGAGTTCTGGGCGCTGCCACTCCTCGCCGAGCACGTGCTCGGCGAGGAACGCGAAGATCGTGCCGTACCAGACCCTGACGTCGCCGGGCTTGAGTATCCAGTGATTCTCGTCGGGGAAGTACAGGAACTTGGCATGCTTGCCGTGCTGGGACAGGTCGGCCCACATCCGCAAGGCCTCACCGACCGGCACCCGGTAGTCCCGGTCACCATGAATGATGAGCAGCGGCGTGGCGATGCTGTCCGCGTGCAGGTGCGGTGAGCTCGCGAGATAGCGTTCCGGCTGCAGGACTGGGTGCCCGAAGATCCTGCGCCAGAACGCCGGCCCGTCGGTAGTGCCGAACATCTGGTCGAGCGCCCAGAGCCCCGCGTGGCTCACGATGGCGCGGAACCTGGTGGTGTGCCCCGCGATCCAGTTCGCCATGTAGCCGCCGAACGAGCCGCCCATCATCGCGGTCCTGTCCGCGTCGATGTCCGGCCTGGCGAGCACCGCGTCAGTGATCGTCATCACGTCGGTGAACGGCTTGTCGCCCCAGTTGGCGTGGCCCCTGGCGATGAAGTCCTGGCCGTAGCCGGTCGACAAAGCGGGATCTGGCAGCAGGACGCTGTAGCCGCGAGCGGCCATGAGCCACGGGTTCCAGCGCCAGGACCATGCGTTCCAGCTCATCACTGGGCCGCCGTGCACCCACAGCAGCAGCGGCGCCTTCGACTCCTCCGACGCGCCGTCTGGCAGCACGAGCCAGCCCCTGATCCTGGCACCGTCGGCCGCGGTGGCCGAGACCTCTTCGACCCGTCCGGGTACCTCGAGCGGCAGACCAGGAGCCTGCAGCCGGACCGGGTCGGCTGCAGGCACCGTGAGGTCGATCCTGACCGGCGTGGGCGGCTCGCTGATGGTCGCCCGCAGCGCGTACAGCGCGCGGCCGTCCGGGTCGGGGCAGAGACAGTCGTAGGCGGCGTCGTCGCGCGTGACGCTGACCACCTCGCCGGTCGAGGTGCTGACCGCGAAGATCGGTCGGCGGCCGTTGTCGTCGGCGGTGAAGTAAACCGACTGCCCGTCCGGTGCCCACGCCGCGGACAGCGGCTGCCGGTCAAAACCCGCGAGCAAGTCCCTGGGCCCGGCGTTGTCACCCTCCAGCGGCACGACGACCAGCGTGACGTCACCAGGCGTGGCGTAGGTGTCGTGCTCCCAGCGGATCGCGACCACCTGGGTGCCGTCTTCTGAGACGGCGGGCGAGCCGAAGTCGGCACCGCTAGCCCCGAGCAGCGTCCTGTGCTTGCCTGTCTCGATGTCGATGACCAGGAGCTCGTCACGGTTCTCACCGGCTGGCTCGGGGACCCGCCAGCCCGTCACCGCCGTCGTGCCGTCGGGTGAGAGGCAGAACGGCTGTTCGTCGAGCGCGCGGCCGCAATCCTGGGTCAGGTCGCGCAGCTCCCCTCCCCCCTCCTCGCCGGCAGCGGCGTGGCCGACATGCAGCCTGAGGCTGTCGGGGCCGAGATCGTGATCCCAAAACCTGACGGGGCCCGACTCGTGCAAGATCGCGTTGACTCCGGCGTCGGCGCGGGCCTTGCGCCTGCCTGCGTCCTCGTCGGTGCCTACAGTGCCCTCGAAGGCCGCGGCCGCGGTGAGGAAGCGCTGCGCGGCCCTGGCCGCCGCCACGGAGTCCACGCCGCCAGGCGGCGCGGCGATCCTGCGGGCCTCGCCGCCCCCGGGCGGCAGCAGCCAGAGCGCGGGCTTGGCGGTTTCGTCAGTAATGTCCTTCTTCTTCTGCCCTGGTTCTTGCCGCTTGGAAACGAACAGCAGCGAGCCGTCCGGCAGGAACTCTGGCGCCGATTCGCCCTCCGCTGACCTGGTGAGCCTCGCTGCCTGGCCGCCTAGCGGGTCGACGCGCCAGATGCTGGTGCCGAACTTGCCTGGCTCAGGCCCGAGAGCCTGAACGGCGGCCGCGAGCCAGCTTCCGTCGGGTGCCAGGCGGAGCGAGGTCACCGCCGGAATCGCTACGTAATCGGTCAGATCCCTGAACTGGCTCACGTGAACTCCCGTCTCGGCCCGACCCTTAATGAGTTAGTTTGCCGCACAGGCGATCCCGCCCACGGGCCACTTTCCGCGTATATCCGCATTACCGACGCTGCCAGCGATCTGGTGCTAGCATGCCGGGATTGATCGTGCGCCTTGCATAAGCGCCGTCGAGCCTCGTGGGGGATTTCTTGCGCATTAACTACCGGCTCGCCGCCACCGCCAGCGTGGCCGCGATCTGCTCGCTCACCGTCGCAGGACTCGCCCCGGCCACGCAGGCCGCGACCCCTGCCGGCCCCGTCTCCGCCACCCCGGTGACGTCGATACCGCACTTCCCCGCGACGACCACCACCACCGAGCAGATCCGCCAGATCGTTCAGTGCGGCAACACCATGTACGCCGTGGGCACGTTCACCGTGGTCAAGCGCCAGAGCCTGACCTACACCAGGAACAACGTGTTCAGCTTCAGCGCGACCGCACCTTACGCGGTGACCTCGTGGGCGCCCAACGTCAACGGCACCGTGAACTCCATTGCCTTCAACGGCACCAACTGCGCCGACGCATACATCGGCGGCAAGTTCACCGCGATCGGCGCGACCACCGTGAGGAACATCGCGGAGGTCGACACGACCACGGGCAACGTTGTGACCGGCTTCGGTCACAGCGCGTCTGGCAAGATCGAGACGCTGCTGAGCTACCAGAACCACATCATCGCCGGCGGCTACTTCACCGGGATCAACGGCAGTACCGCGAATCCCTTCATGGCCAGCCTGAACCCGGTGACCGGCAAGGACGACGGCTTCATCCACCTGAACATCTCGGGGAGCTACCAGTTCCCTGGCGTGGCCACCAACACCACGAACATCTACAACCAAGAGCTCAGCCACGGCGGCACGCTGGACCTCGTGATGGGCGACTTCACTTCCGTCGGAGGGCAGCCCAGGCAGCAGATCTTCATGCTGAACCTCGCCACGAGCCCGGCGTCTGTGACCGCCTGGACGTCCCCGCAGTGGGACGGCAGCCAGGGTTTGGCCACTCCCCAGAATCCGAACAACGGCTACCCGTACGAGTGCGCCACCGTGGAGCCGTTCTACATTCAGGCCGCCGCCTGGTCCCCTGACGACAGCACCGTCTACATCGCGACCACGGGCTATCACCCCAACGGCTGGCCGACCGGCAGCGCACCGCGGAACGGGCTATGCGACGCCGCGGCGGCGTTCCCCGCGACGCAGACCAGCGTCCTGGCCAAGTGGATCAACTACACGGGCTGCGATTCGCTGTTCGCTGCCGCGGCCGACAGCGCGGCCGTCTACATCGGCGGGCACGAGCGCTACGCGAGCAATCCCAAAGGCTGCGACTTCCTCGGCTCTGGCGGCTTCAACGCTCCAGGCATGGCTGGCCTCAACCCACAGGCCGGCACGCTGATGCTGAACTCGGCAGGCACGGCCGGGCTCTACAGCCGCGGCCGCGGGCTTGGCGCCGACGACATGCTGATCACCTCCGCCGGGCTGTGGATCGCCAGAGACAACTACCAGGGAACGCAGATGTGCGGGGGTGCCAACGGGCTGGCAGGGCTGTGCCTGCTGCCCTACTAGAACTAGTCAGGAATGTGGCGGTACGCAGCAGCGAGGCGTGTGCATCTGCGCAGGTAAGGTGACTTAACGGCGCTCATGCACCGATCGGCGGTGGCATTGGACATGAGCGCATAAGCTCATCTACTGGCTACCTTCCGTATACCTGGCTGTAGCCAACGCAAGGCCGCGGCGCGGTCGCCAAGAACAGCGAGGAGTACCGCGGATGAACCATCAGGCCGCACCCGACTACTTCGAGCTATCGGACTATACAACCGTGCTGCGGAGGCGCTGGCGCAGGATCGTCGCGGTCACCCTCGCGGCCGCCATCCTCACTGCCGTGTACGTCTTCCTCGCCCCTAAGACGTACACGGCGACCGCGCTGGTTCAGGTCAACGCGCTGCCGAACAACGCCAACGCCATCGGCGGCAGGACCGGCGGGCCCGTGAACATGGACAACGAGGCTCAGTCGGTGCGCTCGCTCGCGGTCGCGAGCCTGGTGAAGAAGCGGCTCAACAGCACGCTCTCGGTGACGGACCTCTCGGACAATATTCACGTCACGGTGCCGCCGAACTCGACCTATCTCCAGATCACCTGCGCCGCGTCGTCCGCCGCCGGCGCGCAGAAGTGCGCGAACGCGACCGGCGCGGCCTACCTGGACTACCGCAGGGTCACCATCATGAAGCTGCTCGGCACGGGCATCAAGGCGCTGCAGGCGGATGGGACCAGGCTCCGTCAGAGGATCGTGCGGTTCAAGACGCTGCTCCTGACCTTGAGGCACCACAACAAGAACCAGGTGACCGGCTCGCCAACCCAGATCGCCGACGAACTCCAGCTTGCTGGCCTGCAGACCTCGTTGCAGGAACTGCAGGCGCACGTCAGCGCGGCAGAACCCCTTTACGCGAGTATGCAGGTGCCGAACGGCACGATCGCCGGCCAGGTCGTCTCTCCGGCCACGCTGCCGACCAGCCCGTCGAGCCCGCGCAAGCTGCTGTACATCCCGAGCGCCCTGGTCGCGGGCCTGGTGATCGGCCTGGCCTGGGCCTTCGTCAGGGACCGGCGCGACCGGCGCGTCCACTCGGTCCGTGACGTAGAACGGTTCGGCAACCTGCCGGCGCTGCTGAGCCTCGTCGACAAGCCGCACGGCCGGGTCACGGGCCTCGAGTCGCCCCGGTCGGTCGCCGGCCGCGGCTTCAGCGAACTGGCGAGGTACGTCGACGCGGCGCTCGGTGACGGCAGCCACGTGATCGCGGTCGCCGCGACGTCGGCCAGCCAGGGCGGCAGCGTCGTCGCCGTCAACCTCGCCGCCGCCCTCGCCAGGACGAGCGACCGCACGGTTCTGATCTGCGCAGACCTGCAGGGCACCGCGATCCCCGAGCTGCTCGGCGTCACCAGGGGCCGTGGACTGTCTGAAGTGCTGACTGGCTCCGCGCGGGTGAGCGAGGTGGCCACGCCCGCCGGGGACTTGCCGCGGCTGCGGGTCATCACGCCAGGCATCGACGCGTCGCGTGCCGTACTGGCCATGCAGCAGGCCAAGCTGAAGCGGCTGATCAGCGACGCCCACGACGACGCGCGATACGTGGTCATCGAGGTCCAGTCGCTGGGCGAAAACTCCGACGCCTTCGGGCTCGCCCAGTTCGCCGAGGCGGCGATCGTCGCCGTCGAGGTCGAGCGGTCCAGGCGGGACGACATCGCCGACTGCGTCAGGCGGCTCACTCGCCTCGGCACCCCAGTGCTCGGCGCCGCGGTGCTGCGGCCGAGCGGCACCGCCCCTCGCAGGCAGCGGACCGGGGTTCCGGTCACCGTTCCCTACGCCGGCCCGGCGCGGTCTGAGCCCGGTCCTGACCCTCTGTTCGCCGGTGACATGCCGGCAACCGGGCCGAGCGTCTGGACGCCGGGCGTACCGAAGGTGTCCGGCGATGTCCAGGACTATCCGTCCGCGCCGCCTCCGCGCGGGCTGAAGGAGACCAGGCCGCTGCCGCGCGTGTCCACGAGCGAACGGGACAGGTACCCGGGTTCCGCTGATCCCGCGTCAGGAGACTGACCGTGCCGGCGGGATCGGTGCTTGACGTGCGCCGGCGCCGCAAGGGCTGGCGCACGTGACGGTGTCGCTGGCTCCGTCCGCGGCGCAGACACCGGCGGCCATCAGGCAGAACCATGCCTCGCGGCCTGGCAGCCAGCTGCGGTCGTTGCTGCGCGGACCCGCCTGGCCGGTTACCGCCCTGATGCTCGGCTACCCGCTGTGGTGGGCGCTTGGCATCGCCGACTTCATGTGGGTCATCCTCGCCGTTCCGATGGTCGCGAGGATGATCGCCTGGCACACGCGGCGCGGCCGGGCGATCCGGGTGCCGCCAGGCTTCGGGCTCTGGCTGCTGTTCCTCCTCGTCGTGGTCGCCGGCATCGCCACGATCACGCTTACGGCTCCTGGCACCGTGCCGAGCCTGGTGTCTCGCCGGATCCTGTCGTACGGGAACAGGACTGCCGGGTACGCCGGCGACACCATCCTGCTGCTCTACGCGGGCAACCTGACCGAGCGCGAGCTGCCAAGGCGGGCGTTCAGCTGGATGCTCGGCGTGGTCGGCGTCGTCACTGTGATCGGCGGCGTCGCCGGGATGCTGCTGCCGCACTTCGAGTTCAGCTCACCGCTTTTCTTGCTGCTTCCCAAGAGCTTCCAGCTCAACCCGTTCGTCCAGGCAGCCGCCCATCCCGCGCTGACCCAGGTCCAGAACGTGCTCGGCACTCCTGGCGGCCGCCCGAAGGCGCCGTTCGACTACACCAACCTGTGGGGTGAGTGCCTGACCATCCTGCTGCCCTTCTTGTTTGTCTGGGCGTGGACGGGAACAAGGCGGCAGCGTCTCTTCGCGATCGGCACCGCCATCGTCGCCATCGGGCCACTGCTGTACTCGCTGAACAGGGGAGCCTGGGTCGGCGTGACCCTCGCCGTGATCTACCTCGCCGTCCGGCTGGCCGCGCGGGGCAGGAAGGCCCTTCTCGGTGGCATCTGCGCGGCGATGGCGGTGGCCGTCGTGCTGATCGTCTTCACGCCGCTGAACAGCGTCGTCGCAGGACGGCTCGAGAACGGCAAGAGCAACAACCTGCGATCGCACCTGGATACGCTCGCCATCACCGACGGGCTGGCCTCGCCGGTCGTCGGATACGGCGATACCAGGCAGGAACAGGGCAGCCCGGACTCGATCGCCGTGGGACCGTCGGCCAAGTGCCCCGTCTGCGGTCAGCTCGCGGTGGGCAGCACCGGCCAGCTCTGGCTCCTGCTGGTCTGCGA
>DASUHI010000016.1:0-13092 GCA_036273575.1 Streptosporangiaceae bacterium
AGCGGCACTATCCCGACGAGCAGAGCAGCTACACCTCGGCCGCGATCGTGCTCGCGGCCGATACGCTGTGCGGCGCGACCGGCGGGTCCTCGCTGTTCCGCGACGTCGGCGCCGACCCTGCCGTCCTGCTGCGGGCTGGCGACGCGCCCTGCGGATGCGACCCGCGCGACCCCGCCGCCGACGGCGTCCCCGACCTCGTCTAGCTCCCGCTCGGGCCACGCTCGATGTCGACTCCGGCTTTGCGACTGGAGCCGTCGGGCTGTCCGAGCGCGTCGGCTTCGCGGTTCGGGATACCTGGATCACGCAGCGAAAGCCGCTCACCTAGCCGATGCCTTGGCCGGTCCGCTCGAGCACGCGCAGCGACCCGTGCACGGCGACTTCCTTGAACGCTCCTGAGGCAAGCGCCCGCAGGTAGACGCGGTACGGCGGCTGGCCGCCGTCGGCCGGGTCGGGGAAAACGTCGTGGATCGCGAGCGCTCCGCCGCGGCTTATGCGCGGCGCCCAGCCCTCGTAGTCGGCCGTCGCGGCCGCGTCGGTGTGGCCGCCGTCGATGAACAGCATGCCGAGCGGCTCGTGCCACAGCCTCGCCACGGTCGCTGACCTGCCGACAATCGCGATCACGTACTGCTCGAGCCCGGTGGCCGCGAGCGTGGACCTGAACGAGGGCAGCGTGTCGAGGAGCCCGACCGCCGGGTCGACCAGCTCGGCGTCGTGGTACTCCCACCCGGGCTGGTTCTCCTCGGACCCGCGGTGATGGTCGACCGTGAGCACGACTTGCCCGGTCTGCTCGGCGGCGGCCGCAAGGTAGATGGTCGACTTGCCGCAATAGGTACCGACCTCGAGGATCGGCCCGGCGCTCGCGTACGCGGCGGCGGTCGCGAACAACGCCTCACCTTCGGCGGGCGGCATGAAGCCCCTGGCGGCCTCCGCGGACCGGCGGTGCTGGTCAGGCAGGACGTAGGTCATGAGAACAGTCTGCCGCCCGAGCACGTGGCGCCATGACATTAAGGTAGGAACGGACGGTATGACTCCCGATGATGGAGGCGTGCGGTGAGGGTTGAAGTCGATCGCGACGCCTGCGAGGCCAACGCGGTCTGCGCCGGGCTCGTGCCCGAGGTCTTCGAAGTCGACGACGAGGACATCCTGCACATCAAGGTTGCCGACGTCCCGCCCGCGCTCGCGGATCAGGTCCGGCACGCCGTCCGCTCATGCCCGAAGGCGGCGCTGAGCCTCAGCGAGTAGAACCATTCATTGGCATAACTAGGCGCCCGGGCTGACTCGCTCAGCCAAGCGCGCCAAGCCGATGGCGACTCCGACGCCCGCGACGAGCACGCCGCCGATCACCCGGCCTGCCTCGCCAGCCCGGCTGCCTATCCTCGCTCCGAACTCCAGCCCGGCCAGCGACATCGCGGCGCTCACGACGCCGAATACCACGACGCCGGCCAGCACGCCCACTTTGGTACGAGCCAAGCGCGAACCCGGCGGCGAGGTTGTCCAGGCTCAGCGCGAACCCGCTGATCAGCAGTCGAGGGATTCCCGGTATGGCCTGCGACGGCGGGCGCGGCTTGACGCGCGCGTGCGTCTTGGCGCGGAAGGCGGCGACGATGCTCGCGCAGCCGACGAGAATCAGCAGCGCGGCCGCCAGCCAGTCGGCCGCCCGGCCGAACGAACGGGCGAGGCCGTGCCCGATCAGCAAGCCGATCACCGGCATCGCGGCCTCGAAGAGTCCGAAGATGACCCCCAGCCGTAGCCTGGTACGCCGGTCGACCCCGCCCGTGCCGAGTCCGATCGCCGCGGCGAGGTTCGATAGGCCCAGGGAGATGGCCACGAGGACCAGCGCTGCGACCATGACCCGACGTTAGCGAACGTCACTCAGCGTCATGCCTGGCCCCGAGGCGCACCCCTGACCTGGCAAAACGGCAAGATCCAAGCGCTACCTGTTCGGGATGCCGCCGACCTCATGGGTCAGCCTGACCCGGTCGGCGCGGTAAACGTACCTGGTCATCCTGATCGGCCGGTCGCGGGTGTAGGCGGTGCGGTTGACGACCACGACCGGCGTGCCGGTGGAGAGGCCGAAGAACGAGAACTCCCGCGTGCTCGGCATCCGGGCGCCGATCTCGTCCACGAAACCGGCCTGCGTGTAGCCCAGGTCCGCGAGCAGCTTGATGCTGCCGCCCTCGATCTCGCCCGCCTGTTCGAGCGGCGTGCCCTCTGCTATGTCCAGCGGGAAGTACGACGCCATCATCATCCAGGGGACGTCGCCGATCGACCCGCGCCGCCGCCTGACGACAACGAGCTCGCCGGGCTCGACCTCCAGCTTCTCGGCCACGCTCGGCGAGGCCGGCGCCTTCTCGACGAACAGCCGCGAGGTCTCCGCCTCCGCGTCGGAACGGCTCACCTCTGGCAGCACCGTTGACCCGCTCTGCACCGCGGGCTGCGTGGACACCCTGGACAGCAGCGCGGTGAATGGCCTGGCCGGCTCGGTGACGAACGTCCCCAGCCCTTGCCTGGTCACGACCAGGCCCTGGTTGGTCAGCAGCGCGAGCGCCAGGCGGACGGTATTGCGCGACGCGTCGAACTGGCGCACCAGGTCAGGCTCGCTCGGCAGCCGCTCCCCTGGCTGCAGCGTGCCGCTGTCGATCTGACCGCGCAGTCGGTCGGCAATCTCCTGGTACTTAGCCGGGGCCATCGCGTACCTCCCTGGCGGTCCCGTAAGTGTCACCAGCCAGTTAGCCCTTTCCTACCCTTGCTGATCGTTTGAAACAGCCCACTGGTTGGTATGAGTTAGATGAGCCGGAACATTGGATCGATGCTAAACGGAGAGTGACTGTGAGTAAAGCTCCTCGAGCCAGCGGCGCGGCACCGTGTCGGCCCCGTCCCCGGCCCGCAGATCCGCGACGAGAAAAGGAGAACACATGGATCAAATCTGGATAACCGCTGCTGCGGTCATCGCGGTCGCCGTCCTCGGAGTGCCGTTCGCGGCCACCGTGCTGGTCAGCATCGCGAGCAGGCGCGAAGAAGCAGCGCACAGCCTGTCCCGCCAGGCGCCAGGCGCGGCCACCCGCGCAGCGCGCCGCCTGCTCGGCTACGGCAACGGGCACGCTGGCCAGATGCCGGACCGCCAGGCGAGCCGCGGCCGCGCGTCAGCGGGCGGCCGGCGCTCTGACCGGCCGGGCTCAGACCCCTTCGCCTTCGAGCTCGTGCCAGCGCAGGCCGCGGCCGCGCTAACCCCCAGCACAGCCAGGGCGGGCACGCGCGAAGTACGCTTCGGTCATGCGGGTCGCCCTCTGTCAGATGCCGGTCAGTACCCAGCCAGCAGTCAACCTCAGCCGCGTTCAGTCCGCGCTGACGAGCGCCAGGGAGCAAGAGTCTGACCTAGCGGTCTTCCCGGAGGGAACGCAGGCGAGATTCTCCGCCGACCTCCGGGCGGTCGCGGAGCCGCTGGACGGCCCGTTCTGCTCGGGCCTGTCCGCCGCGGCCGCCGCCAGCGGCGTCGCTCTTGCCGCCGGAGTCTTCGAGCAAGCACCTGACGACCGGGTCTACAACACGACGGTGGCCTACGACCGGACCGGCCGCCTGGTCGCGGCCTACCGCAAGATCCACCTCTTCGACGCGCTGGGAACGCGCGAGTCAGAGACAATCGCTCCCGGCGAGGAGCCGGTGACCGCCGAGCTGGCCGGCCTTAAGGTCGGCTTCCTCACCTGTTATGACGTCCGTTTCCCCGAACTGGCCAGGGAACTGACGCTCCGCGGCGCCGAGCTGCTCGTGATTCCCTCAGCGTGGGCCGCGGGCCTGTTCAAGGAGGAGCACTGGGTCACGCTCGTCAGGGCCAGGGCCATCGAGAACACGATCTGGGTCGCGGCTGCCGGGCAGGTGCCAGACCCGCACGAGCTGGCGACGTCGGCGCCCACCGGCGTCGGCAGGAGCCTGCTGGTCGACCCGATGGGCGCCGTCAGGATGGACCTGGGCTCCGGTCCCGCGGTGGCGGCAGGAGCCGTCGACCTCGAGATGACCGACCGGGTCAGGACCGTGCTCCCGTCGCTGCAGCACAGGCGACCTGACCTGTTCGCCCGTACGCAGGAGACGGTCGGCGCCTGACGTCAGAGCGCGCCACGGTCCGCCGCCGCGGCCGCGGAGCCTGGGTCCACGGTATCGTCGGCCGCCGGCACCACCGCCGCGATCCTGCGGTGCCTGCGCAACGCCCACATCCCCGCCGCCGCGATCACGAGGACCGCGAGAGCGATCGCCAGGCCGGCGCCTACCGTGCGCTCGACGACCACGTAGGCAGACCCGGCCAGGTAGCCGAGCAGGCTGTAGCCCACGCCCCAGATGACGCCGCTGATGACGTTGTGCAGGGCGAAGACCCGGTACGGCATCTGCGCCGCGCCGGCTGCCGCCGGCATCAGTGCCCTGACGATGGCCAGGAAACGCCCGCCGAGAACGGCCATCCCGCCCCTCTCCCGCAGCGTGGTCCTGGCCCGGTCAAGCGCCCCCGACACCCTGCGCAGCCGGCGCGAGCTGAACAGCCGGTCTCCCATCCGCTTTCCGACTTCGTAACCGACCAGCGGGCCGGCCACGGCCGTGACCACCACGACGCCGATCAGGACAGGCAGCGACAGGTGCCCCCTGCTCGCCAGGACGCCGCCGAACACCACCGCCGCCTCGCCTGGCAGTACGAAGCCAAGGAAGATCGCCGTCTCGCCGAAGACGAGGACGGCGATCAACACGATCGCGACCCAGCCGCTCATGTGACCGAGAGCAGCGGTCAGGCCGCTCACGACGCTGGCCAACGCGCGCACCTCCATCCACCGCTCGGCGACTCGCCGAAACGGCCGTTGCTGCCCGATCCGCTCACTGCCAGTGATCTACTTGGACATAATGCGTCCTAGCACCCGCATTCGCGGAGGAGACGCCGATGCCAGCGATGTCCCAGCGGCCGTTCTTGCCGGAAGGGGGCCGAGCCAGGCCCGCCGGCGGTCCGCCCTGGGAGGCTAGCGTCAGGCCGCCCGCGACCGCCGGGCAGCCGGCAGGAGCCGCGGCGTCCGACCGCCAGCCAGGATCGCACCGCTGGCCGCGCCGCCAGGCTGAGCCGCAGCGCCCGGCCGGGCAGCGCGCCGTCCCGCCCCGCGGTATAGAGCAGCGTGGCATCCAGCAGCGACCTATGCGACCGCTGGCAATCGAACAGCGCGCCATTCCCGGCCAGGGCCTTCCGGCCCGCGCCATTCCGCCTGGCAGCCAGCCACCGGGCCACGGCGAGCCCCCGTGGCCCGGGAGCACACCACCTGGAAGCGGCACCTTCACCTACGCCGACAGCGATTCCGCACCGAGCACTGGCAGCCTACCCGCGATTACCGGCGGCCTCATCAGGCGGCAAGGAACCTTCACGGGCAGGATCACCCGGGACGGGTCGGGCGAGTTCCTCGTCCAGCCGTCCAGGTACCAGCTGTACGCGTCGCTGGGCTGCCCCTGGTCGCAGCGGACCCTCATCGCCTGCCGGCTGCTCGGCCTTGACCGCGTCATCGGTCTCACGCTCACCGATCCGGTCGCCGACGAGCACGGCTGGCGGTTCGCCGATCATGCAGGCGACCCGCTGACCGGCGCCAGGTTCGTCTCCGACCTGTACAGGGCGACCGACCCGCGCTACACGGGCCCGTGCACCGTGCCGCTCATCTGGGACCTGCGCACCCGCCGCGTCGTCAGCAACGACGTAGCCCAGATCACGGTCATGCTCGAGACCGAGTTCCGGCCGTTCCACCGGCCCGGCGCCCCTGACCTGTATCCCGCGGCCCGGCGCCGTGAGATCGAGTCGCTCGCGACGCTGATCTTCCACACCGTCAACACCGGCGTCTACAAGGCAGGCCTCGCGACTTCGCAGTCCACCTACGACCAGGCCGTCGAGGCGGTGTTCACGACGCTCGACGCGCTGGACGAGCGGCTGGCCCGCCGCAGGTTCCTGCTCGGCGACCTGATCACCGAGGCTGACGTGCGGCTCTATCCCACGCTGGCGCGGTTCGACGCCGTCTACTATCCGAAATTCCACTGCAACCTGCGGCGCCTCACCGACTATCCGTATCTGTGGGCTTACACTCGCGATCTGTACAACCATCCTGGCTTCGGTGAGACCACCGACCTGCGGCAGATAAAGCGGCATTACTACCAATCTGCCGAATGGATCAACACGACCAACAAATACGGTATAGTACCCATAGGTCCGCAAATCAATTGGAACGAGCCCCATGGCAGGGCTCGGATGCCGGGCTAGGCTAGAAGAGCAGGCTGGTACCTTCCCGCGGGTAGCCTGGCCACAGGGGTCATCGAACCAATTCAAGTCCGGAAGAGGCGATGTCGGCCGTGTCTGCCGAGTTCTCGCATGCGCACGCGAATGTCGCTGCATCATCTGACCGCTCAGGAACCTCGGACCGCGGGGGCCAGGGCGGGGATCCGCCGGCCGGCGAGCAGGACGCCGAATCGAGGCAGCGCCACAAGGCGGGTCCGGCGGGCACCGTGCTGACGACGGGCGCGGACTTTGGCCCCAACGAATGGCTCGTGGACGAGCTCTACCAGCGGTACCTGGCCGACCCATCCTCGGTGGATAGGGCCTGGTGGAACTTCTTCGCCGACTACCGGCCGGAGCCCACGGACGGCGCGCCAGCCGCGCAGGCGAGGCCGGGCCAGCCCAGGCCAGACCAACGCACCGCGCCGCGCCGGCCCCGGGCTGTGGCAGAGCAGGACGGATGGCGGCCTGCGACCCTGCCGCGAACAGCACAGCCGCAGCAAGCGCAGCCCTCGCAATCACAGCCCCAGACAGCACCACCGCACCAAGCGCAGCCCAGTCAGGCCCAGTATGGCCAACCACAGTCAGGCCAACCACAGCCAGGCCAAGCCCACCCAGCCCAAGCACAGCCAGCCCAAGCACAGCCAGGCCAAGCCCAGCCAAGCCAGGCTCCTGGCCAGCCGGGCCAGCGGGCCGCTCAACCAGGGCCGGCGCCCGCAGGGCAGCCTGGTCAGGGCCAGGCTCCTGACGGCACGCTCAATGGCGCCGCGCCGGACGGCACCACCGAGATCAGGCTCCGCGGAGCGGCCTCCCGCACGGTCGCGAACATGGAAGCCAGCCTCAACGTGCCGACCGCGACGTCGGTGCGGGCCGTGCCCGCCAAGCTCCTCGTCGACAACCGGATCGTCATCAACAACCATCTGGCGCGCGGGCGCGGCGGCAAGGTGTCCTTCACGCACCTGATCGGCTACGCGGTCGTCAAGGCCCTGGCCGCGGCGCCCGAGCTGAACGACTCTTACGCCGACGTTGACGGCAAGCCAGTCCTGGTCAGGCCCGAGCACGTCAACCTGGGCCTGGCGATCGACGTACAGAAGGAAGACGGCACCCGCCAGCTGCTCGTGCCCAACATCAAGGCCGCAGAGCAGATGGACTTCCGCCAGTTCTGGCTGGCCTACGAGGACGCCGTCCGCAAGACAAGGACAGGCAAGCTCACGGTCGCCGACTTCGCCGGCACGACGATCTCGCTGACGAACCCTGGCACGATCGGCACGGTGCAGTCCGTGCCCAGGCTGATGCCGGGGCAAGGCTGCATCGTCGGCGTTGGCGCGATGGAATACCCGGCCGCCTACCAGGGCGCCTCCAGGGAGACGCTGGCCAGGCTGGCCATCAGCCAGACGGTGACGCTCACGTCGACCTATGACCACAGGATCATCCAGGGTGCCCAGTCCGGTGAGTTCCTGCGGATCATCAGCGGGATGCTGCTCGGCGAGCATGGCTTCTACGACGAGGTCTTCACCGCGCTGCGGATCCCCTACGAGCCGGTGCGCTGGGTGCACGACATCCCGGCCGGACACGAGAACGACATCAGCAAGGCCGCGCGGGTCCACGAGCTCATCCACGCCTACCGGGTCCGCGGTCACCTGCTGGCCGACACCGACCCGCTGCAGTACACCCAGCGCAAGCACCCGGATCTGGACATCATCCAGCACGGCCTGACCCTGTGGGACCTGGAGCGGGAGTTCGCCACCGGCGGCTTCGGCGGCAAGCCGCGGATGCTGCTGCGCGAGATCCTCGGCGTGCTGCGGGACGCCTACTGCCGCACCATCGGGCTGGAGTACATGCATATCCAGAACCCCGCGGAGCGTGCCTGGCTGCAGGACCGGGTGGAGCGGCCGCACCGCAACCCCGACCATGACGAGCAGATGCGGGTGCTGTCCAGGCTGAACGTCGCCGAGGCGTTCGAGATGTTCCTGCAGACCAAGTACGTGGGCCAGCGCCGGTTCTCGCTGGAGGGCGCCGAGTCGCTGATTCCCCTGCTCGACGCCGTGCTCACCGAGGCCGCGAGGGGCGGCCTGCACGAGGCCGTGATCGGCATGGCGCACCGCGGCAGGCTCAACGTCCTCGCCAACATCATCGGCAAGTCGTACGGCCAGATCTTCAACGAGTTCGAGGGCTATGTCGACCCGGGCAGCACGCACGGATCCGGCGACGTCAAGTACCACCTTGGCGCCGACGGCCGGTACACGGCCGCGGACGGCACCACGATGCCGGTCAGCCTGGTCGCGAACCCCAGCCACCTCGAGGCCGTCAACCCGATTCTGGAGGGCGTGGTCAGGGCCAAGCAGGACGTGCTCGACATCGGCACTGAGGGTTTCACGGTGCTGCCCATCCTGGTGCACGGCGACGCCGCCTTCGCCGGCCAGGGCGTCGTTGCCGAGACGCTCGAGCTGTCCCAGCTGCGCGGCTACCGGACCGGCGGCACGGTGCACATGGTCGTGAACAACCAGGTCGGCTTCACAACCGACCCAGCGTCGTCGCGATCCAGCGTGTACGCGACCGACGTGGCGCGGACGATCCAGGCGCCCATCTTCCACGTCAATGGCGACGACCCGGAAGCGGTCGTCAGGGTCGGCAGGCTCGCCTTCGCCTACCGGGAGGCGTTCGCCAAGGACGTCGTCATCGACATGGTCTGCTACCGCCGCCGTGGGCACAACGAGGCAGACAACCCCTCGTTCACCCAGCCGCTGATGTACGACCTGATCGACGCCAAGCGATCGACGCGCAAGCTCTACACGGAAGCGCTGATCGGGCGCGGCGACATCACGCTCGACGAGGCCGAGCAGATCCTCCGCGACTACCAGGCCGAACTTGAGCGAGCGTTCACCGAGACCCGCGAGGCAACGGCGCGGCCGGCCGAGCCTGGCTCGGTGGTGGCCAGGCCCCCGCAGCAGTCGGCCCCCGTCGACCACACCATGGCCCCGACGGCGATCTCCGCGGAGACGATCAAGCGCATCATCGATACCCAGCTCAACCTGCCGGAGGGCTTCACCCCGCACCCGCGGCTCGCGCCGCAGCTGGCCAGGCGGGCGCAGATGGTCGAGCAGGACGAGATCGACTGGGCGACCGGCGAGCTGCTCGCGTTCGGCTCGACGCTGATCGACGGCCACACGGTCCGGCTCGTGGGGCAGGACACCCGGCGCGGCACGTTCGGGCAGCGGCACGTCGGTCTCGTCGACCGGCACACAGGCGAGGAGTACACACCGCTGCGTGAGCTGAACAATGACAACGCCAAGTTCTTCGCCTATGACTCGCTGCTGTCGGAGTTCGCCGCGGTCGGCTTCGAGTACGGCTACTCGGTGGCCAGGCCCGACGCCCTGGTCTGCTGGGAGGCCCAGTTCGGGGACTTCGTCAACGGGGCGCAGACGGTCCTCGACGAATTCATCTCGTCCGGCGAGCAGAAGTGGGGCCAGCGCTCCGGCGTGGTGCTGCTGCTGCCGCACGGGTACGAGGGCCAGGGGCCCGACCACTCGTCGGCAAGGGTCGAGCGGTTCATGTCGCTTTGCGCCCAGGACAACATGACAGTCGCGATGCCAAGCACCCCGGCGAGCTACTTCCACCTGCTTCGCTGGCACGTGCTGTCGGACCGGATCAAGCCGCTCGTCGTGTTCACTCCGAAATCGATGCTCCGGCTGAAGGGGGCGGCCTCGGCGGTCGCGGACTTCACGTCCGGCTCGTTCCAGCCAGTGCTGACCGACCCAGGGATCACCGACCCCGCGCAGGTGCGGCGGGTCCTGCTGTGCTCTGGCAAGGTCTACTACGACCTCGCAAGCAAGCGGCGCGAGCTGCGCAGGGGCGATGTCGCGGTGGTCAGGGTCGAGCGGCTGTATCCGATGCCCGCGGCCGAGGTCGCCGCCGCGCTGGTCAGCTACCCGGACGCCACGGAACTGATCTGGGTTCAGGAGGAGCCCGTCAACATGGGCGCGTGGCCCTACGTCGCGATGCACCTGCCAGGCGCGCTCGGACGCGGCCTCGGCGTGATCGCGCTGCCGGAGAGCTCAGCGCCAGCGCAGGGCTCGGCGAAGGCGCACGCGGCCGAGCACGCCGCCCTGGTTGCTTCTGCATTCGGCTAACCATGTACTTCACCGACCGCGGCATCGAGGAGCTCGCTGAGCGGCGCGGCGAGAAGGACGTAACGCTCGGCTGGCTTGCCGAGAAGCTGACCGAGTTCGTCGACGTCCACCCGGAGCATGAGGCCGCCATCGAGCGGCTGGCCACGTGGCTGGCCAGGGCCGAGGACGACGAGGACTAAGATGCGGCGAACCACGGGCCAGATTTAGCGTTCAACTTTGCCAGACGAGATATATCGCATATAAGATCGGACTGCACGCCTTGACAGGCGCGGAGTTCGCCACGGACGCGGGCGCCTGGATGAGAGGGGAACATCGTGAGTCCGGTCTTCAGGCACGGCGGCCTCCGCCTGTACCTGCTCAAGCTTCTTGACGAGGCGCCACGGCACGGCTACGACGTGATCAGGCTGCTGCAAGACAGGTTCCTCGGCGTCTATTCCCCTTCGCCGGGCACGATCTACCCGCGGCTCGCCAGGCTGGAAGAAGAGGGCCTGGTTACGCACGAGGTCATCGACGGCAAGAAGGTCTACAAGATCACAGAGGCCGGCCGCGCCGAGTTGAACGGCCGGCGCGACGACCTGGCCGACCTGGAGGACGAGCTGTCCGCGTCGGTGCGCGACATCGCCAGGGAGCTCACCAGGGACGTCAGGGAGACGGTCAGGAGCCTGCGCGACGAGTTCACGTGGGCGGTACGCGAGGCGGGCCGGGCCGGATACGATCCGCGGCGCGGTCGTCCGGCCGACGGCGAGCACCCGGCCGACCGGGCGCAGGCAGCGGCCGAAGAGGCCCAGGTACGGACCGAGGCGGCGCAGGCCGAGGCTGACGCGGCGCCGGTGAAGGCAGACGCGGCGCAGGCGCGCGCCGACGAAGCGGGGGCCGCCACCGACGAGTCGCTGGCCGGCCACGACGCGAACGCCTGGGCCGATGCGGCGGCCGCCCAGGCCGAAGGCGCGGCTGCCGAAGCCGAGGGAGCGGGCGCCGAAGCCGAGGGAGCCGGTGCCGGTGGCGAGGGAACGCGCGGCGACGCTGAGGGAAGCGCGTCAGTTTGGAGCAAGGCGGCGGGCGAGGGTGACGACAAGGCCGCCAGCGACCAGGCAGGCGGGCAGGACGCCGGCGCCGAGGGCGCTGGCGCCTGGAAGGCCGGTCAGCAAGCCGGACCCCGCCGCTGGCCGTCCGGTGGCTGGCGGGAGTGGGCCGAGTGGGCAGAAAAGCGCGACTGGCGCGAGTGGGCCGACTGGGCAGAACAGCCCGACTGGCGCGAGTGGGCCGGCAAGCAGGAGTGGAAAGACTGGGCCAAGGCCGGCAAGCAGGAGTGGAAAGAGCGGGCCAAGGCCGGCAAGCAGGAGTGGGCGGCGAGCGGCCGCGCGCGCCGGGCGGCAGATCGTGAGCTGATCGTGGACCTGGAGCGCCTGGCCGCGGCTTTCGCGAGGGAAATCCGCGGCGTAGCGTGGCAGGCAGAAGCGCTGAGCGAGGACGCCGTCGGCAACCTCGGCAGGATCCTCACCGACGCGCTGAACCGGATCAGGAACGAGGTCTTCCGGCCTCCGGGATCTGGCGAGAAGGAGTCATGAGGAACCTGCTTGGCTCGCTCGAGCGCGTGGCCGCCATCGCGCTGGGCCGCGCGACCGCCGCTGGGCACCGGCCGGCGACGCGCCGCAGCGCTGTGCCAGACGGCCGCGGCGAGGAGCGCCGCTGCTTCCCCGACTCACCGGCACCGGCCGATGGCTGCCTGCCTGGCTCGCCGGCTCCCGACGACGGCTGCTTCCCGCCTACAGCGTGAAGACCACCTTGCCGAACAACTCGCCGTTGATCATGGCGGCGAACCCCTCGGGGGCGTCTCGCAGCGGCAGCGTCCTGTCGATCAGCGGGCGCAGGCCGGTCTGCTCGCAGAACCTAACGAGCCTGGACAGCTGATCCTTGCTGCCCATCGTGGATCCCACGACGGAGAGCTGCAGGAAGAAGATCCTGGCCAAGTCCGCCGGTGGCATCGTGCCGCTCGTCGCGCCCGAGATCACCATCCGGCCGCCAGGGCGCAGAGCCTTCAGTGAGTGGGCCCAGGTGTCCTCGCCTACGGTCTCCATGACCGCGTCGACCCGTTCAGGAAGCCGGGCGCCGGGCGGGAACACCTGGTCGGCGCCGAGCTTGGTTGCGCGCTCCCGCTTCGCCTCGCTCCTGCTGGTCGCCCAGATCCGGAATCCCGCCGCGCTGCCGAGCAGGATCAGGGCGGTCGCCACTCCCCCGCCAGCACCCTGCACGAGGATCGTGCTGCCCGGCTGCAGGCCAGACTTGTCGAACAGCATCCGGTACGCGGTCAGGTAGGCGGTCGGCAGGCAGGCCGCGTCGGCGAAAGACAGGGCGGCGGGCTTGGCGATCAGGTTGCGCCGCGGGACGGCGACTCGCTCCGCGAACGTGCCGTCGTAGCGCTCGGAAAGCAGCGATCGCGCCGGGTCCAGCGTCTCATCGCCCTCTCGGTCGCTGATGACGCCGTGCACCACGACCTCGTTCCCGTCCGCGTCGACCCCGGCAGCGTCGCATCCGAGGATCATCGGCAGCCGGTCAGCGGAGATGCCTACGCCGCGCAGCGTCCAGACGTCGTGATGGTTGAGCGACGCAGCCTTAACCGTCACGGTCGTCCAGGCCTCGGGCGGCGCGGGCTCGGCGTGCTCACCCAGCTCGAGGCCGGACAGCGGG
>DASUHI010000017.1:0-4626 GCA_036273575.1 Streptosporangiaceae bacterium
AGCGAGCTTGACCGTTCTGTTATTTCCGGCTTAGCCTCGCGGACAGTGAGGTTACTCCGCGCCAGCGGATGATGAGTGACGGGCGAATTAGTGATGAGCAGCCGGGCCGCGCTGACAGAAGACCAGCGCACGCTCAGGCGCCACGACATTGTTTGGCCTGGTCGCAAGGCGGCCAGCAGTGCGGAAACCGGATAGCCCGGGATGATGTAAAGCACGCGAGTATAGGTGCTCCTGCCCGCTCGGCAGGTTGTGCCGGGGCCGCGCGGAGGCGCGGCGGCGGCGCGTTCGGCCAGGACGGCGTACCCCGCAGGCGCGGTAGCCCTCGCTACGGAAGATTCCGTGACATCGCAAGCGCGCTGCTCGGAGTCTTACTAGCGGGAAGGGGTGCGCACAGTGGGAACTGGCATCGCGCTCGTGCTGGCGATCGTCACCATCCTCGCGTTGCTCACCGCGGGCGTTGCGGTTGTGTTTATGGTGCGCGCTTCCCGCGCCGCGCGCCCGCTGAAGGGCGCGGGGCTCGCTGCCGTGCCCGTCGCGCGATCTGGCGATCGTGCCCGCGGCACCCAGTTTCAGGCGGCCGGTGACCGTCCGGGGCTGGACGAGGCAGACCGCGGTGCCCCAGCCGTCGAGGCGGCCGAGGCTGAGGCGGCCGCGATCGTCAAGAAGGCCGAGGATGCGACCGAGCGTGCCGCTGAGGTGCGCCGTGACCTCGACGAGGAAGTCCGCGCCGTCACGACGGAGATCAGGCAGCTGCGCGGCGACCTCGAGCGGCGCGAGGCGAGGATCGTCGAGCGCGAGCAGCGGCTCGACGATGAGATCAGGCGGGTGGACCAGCTCACCACCTCGATCGAGGACATACGCAGGCAGCTTGACGAGCGCGAGGTCGCGCTCGAACGGCTGGACGCCCAGCGGCAGGCGGAGCTGGAACGCGTCGCCGGGCTCACGGCGGCTCAGGCCAAGGCCGAGCTGATGGCCGATATCGAGCAGCAGGCCAAGCGCGAAGCGGCGCTGCTGGTCAGGGACATCGAGCACGAGGCCAAGAAGGAAGGCCAGCACAGGGCGAGGAAGATCGTCACGCTCGCGATCCAGCGGGTCGCCAGTGAGCAGACGAGCGAGTCCGTGGTCTCTGTGCTGCACCTGCCCGCGGACGACATGAAGGGCCGGATCATCGGCAGGGAAGGCAGGAACATCCGTGCCTTCGAGACCGTCACGGGCGTGAACCTGATCATCGACGACACCCCCGAGGCCGTGCTGCTCTCCTGCTTCGACCCCGTCCGCAGGGAGGTCGGCAAGCTGACGCTGGAGCGGCTGGTCGCCGACGGCCGGATCCATCCGCAGCGGATCGAGGAAGCCTACGAGCAGAGCAGGACGACGATCGAGGAGCTGTGCGTCAGGGCGGGCGAGGACGCGCTCATCGACCTGGGCATCACGGACATGCACCCGGAGCTCACGCAGCTGCTCGGTCAGCTCAGGTACCGGACGTCGTACGGCCAGAACGTGCTCAAGCACCTGGTCGAGTCCGCACACATCGCCGGCATGATGGCCAGTGAGCTGGGCCTGGATCCTGCGCTGCTCAAGCGCGGCACGCTGCTGCACGACATCGGCAAGGCGCTGACGCACGAGGTCCAGGGCAGCCACGCGCTGATCGGCGCGGAGATCGCGCGGCGCTACGGCGAGCACGACGACGTCGTGCACGCGATCGAGGCGCACCACAACGAGGTCGAGGTCAGGACCGTCGAGGCGGTGCTCACGCAAGCCGCGGACGCGATCAGCGGCGGGCGGCCTGGCGCGCGGCGCGAGTCGCTCGAGGCGTATGTCAAGCGGCTGGAGCGGCTTGAGCAGATCGCGCGGGCACAGCCCGGCGTGGAGAAGGTCTACGCGATGCAGGCCGGCCGCGAGGTGCGGGTGATGGTCAAGCCAGGAGCCGTCGACGACATCGGCGCCCAGGTGATCGCCAGGGACGTGGCCCGCCAGGTGCAGGACGAGCTGACGTACCCAGGCCAGATCCGTGTCACCGTGATCAGGGAGTCGCGCGCGACCGAGTACGCCCGCTAAGGAGGGGCTGGGGTTTCGGCGCACCTAGCCGAGCAGCTTCAGCTCCGGCACGTCCTTCGGCGTGAATCCCATGATCTGCCCGTAGAAAGACAGCTCGGCTTCCAGCGACGTGATCATCGACTCGGCCTTGCGGAATCCGTGCGACTCGCCCTCGAACGCGATGTACGCGTGCCTGATGCCGTGCGCCGTCAGGTCGGCCGCGATGCTCTCGGACTGCTGCGGCGGCACGACGGGATCGTCAAGCCCCTGCAATAGCAGCACAGGACACGTGTTCTGGTTGACGTGACCGACCGGGGCGCGCTCGGCGTAGACCGTGTCGAATCCTGGCAGCGGCCCGATCAGGCCGTCCAGGTACCGCGACTCGAAGTCGTGCGTGAGGTCGGCGAACCCGCGCAGGTCGGAGACGCCGTAGTAAGACACCGCCGCGCTGAACACAGGGTCGTCGACCGCGCCGGTCGTGACGGCCGCGAGCGCGGTCCAGCCGCCGGCCGATCCGCCGCGGATCCCCAGCCGCGCCTCGTCGGCGAGGCCCTGCCTGGCCAGCGAGCGCGCCGCCTCCTTGGCGTCAGCGACGTCGACCACCCCCCACTCGCGGTTGAGCCGGTTCCTGTACAGCCGTCCGTAGCCGGTCGACCCGCCGTAGTTCACGTCGATGATCCCGATGCCGCGGCTGGTGAAGTACGCCTTCTCCAGGCTCAACCGGGCGGTGACGTGGCCGGTCGGGCCGCCGTGTACCCAGACGATGTACGGGGGCAGCTCGCCTTCCACGCCGGTCACGTCGGGGTTGGCCGGCGGGTAGACGAGCGCGTGCACGACCCTGCCGTACGGGCCCTCGAGCTCGACCTGGCGCGGAACCGGCAGGTAGTGCGGGTCGGGCAGCTCCGCGATCTCGGCCCGCAGGACAGAACACGATCCGGTCGCAGCGTCGATCCTCGTCACCGAGTTCGCCAGCAGCGGAGCGCCGGCCACCGCCGCGATCGTGGTGCCGTCGGCGGATACGCCGGTGAGGAACTCGCTGAACGGCACGTTCAGGTCGGTCAGCTCGGACGTCTCGGGGTCGAGCAGGCCGAGCCTGGCGCTTCCGCGGCCGTGCCTGACGGCCAGCTGGCCGTCTCCCAGCAGCGCGAACGGCCGCGCGCCCAGCTCCCACAGCGGGTCGGCGAACTCCTCGTCGGCCGGGTACAGCGCCTGCGGGGGCTCGCCGGACAGGCCGATCTGGTAGATGTTCCACCAGCCGGTCCAGTCGGTCGCGACGTACAGGCTCGCGTTGTCGCGCCACAGTGGCGCCAGCACCGACTCGCGGTTGCTGCCCTTGATCAGCCGCGCCTTGCCCAACGTGCCGTCCTCGACGGGGGCGACCCGCAGTTCCGTGCCGTCCCACGGCATGTGCGGGTGGTTCCAGCAGATCCACGCCAGCCACTGGCCGTCCGGCGACGGCGTCGGGAACGCGAAGAAGTCGTGCCCGGTTACGAGCACCCGGACCGCCGTGGCGTCGTCCGCCGCGGATCCGTCAAGTGGCACGGCGACGATGGCCCTGCTGACCTTCCCGCGGTGGTGGCGTTCCCGCACGCACCACACTTCCCGTTTGTCAGGGGAGATCGCGAAGTCCGCATAACGCAGCCCTCGAGCCTCGATCGGCGTCGCGGAGCCGGTCGCGCGCTTGCCCGGGCCCGCGGCGCCCTCGGGCAGGAACGCACCGCCTGCCTTCTTCGGGTCAGGGGTGAGCGGCACCGGGTCCTTAGTTCCGGCGGCGACGTCGGCCCCGGCGAGATACAGGCGCTGGTCATCGAGGTTCGCGAAGACCACGGGAATCTCGGCGGGGTCGCTGCTGTGGCCGGCGGCCGCCAGTGTGGCCGTGGCGACGGGCGAGGCGACCGGCAGGTAGGACAGCCCGCCGTACTCGTGGACGCGCGTCCGCGCGGTCCATGGCGCAGGCAGCAGGGAGGTGACGGTGCCGTCCTTCTCGTAGCGCGCGACTGTGGTGCGGCCGCCCTCCTCTGGGTTGTCTTCCTGCCACCACGTCACGTCGCCGATGACGGTCGGGTACGCGACCCTGATCCTGCCGCCCGCCACCTGGGCCGCCGCGATCGGCGACGGCCATGCCCCGTAAGGCACCTCGGGGAGGCCCGGGGCTGGCTCGGCCTCTGCGCGGCCGGCGCCCGGCGTCACGCCGGCGTCCGCGGACTCGGTTTCGGCTGCCGGCCCGGCCGCGTTCGCCGGCGCGGCTGAGTCACCGTTGTGAACCGATTCTGTGTTGTGGCCTTGTTCGCCGTTATCGCCCGCCATCGCCGCCGCCTTGTCCGTCATAGGGATATCGTGCCCTACCTGCCCGCCCCGGTTCGCAGTGAACGGCGACAACTCGATAGGCGAGATGTCCAGAAGGTCCGCGACGGATTCCGTTCAGCCGCCGAACGAGAACGCCGGCAGCCCACGCACGCCAGAATCGCAGGTAAACAGCGCGCCGGCCGCCCGGCCAGGTCCGGCGGCCGTGGTGATGAACAGCGTGCTGAGCTCAGGCCCGCCGAACGCGCAGCTCGTCACGTTGGTGGCCGGGACGCGCACGACGCCCGT
>DASUHI010000018.1:0-10924 GCA_036273575.1 Streptosporangiaceae bacterium
GGGGGCAGCGTCGCGTGCCTGTGGACGTCCAGGCCGAGCGAGACCGCCGCCGGCCTGGTGCTGCCCGACGCGTGCATCGACCTGATCTGGGACGGCGTGTCGCTGCTTATCGCCGGGCCCGACACTGGCCCTGTCCCGGTGCCGCCGCAGCCCGGTCAGTGGTTCGCCGGCCTGCGGTTCCCGCCCGGCAAGGCCCCGGGATTCCTCGGCGTGCCTGCCAGTGAGCTGCTCGACAGCCGGGTGCCGCTGGCAGACGTGTGGGGCGAGGCAGCAGCGGCCAGCGTGGCCGGCCGGCTGGCGGCGGCGGATCGCCCGGAAGCCGCGGCCGAGGTCCTGGACGAGGTCATCGCTGGCCGGTCCGCCGCCGCGCCGTCCTCTGACCCGATCGTCGATCAGCTTGTCGCGGTCCTTGCCGGCCAGCACGACGCCAACGGCGTGGTCCAGCTCGCGAGCCAGGTCCTGGCCGTGGGCGAACGCCGCCTGCACCGGCACTGCCGCTCCGCCGTCGGCTACGGGCCGAAGATGCTGGAGCGAGTGCTGCGGTTCCAGCGGGCCAGGCGGCTCGCCCTCGACGCCTGCTCGCTCGCCACGGTCGCGGCGATGGCCGGCTACGCCGACCAGGCGCACCTGACGCGGGAGTCGCGGCGCCTGGCGGGGCGGACGCCGTCCGATCTGTTCAAGACGGCCCGGCCGGCCGCTGCCTAGCCTGGTCGCATGGACACGATCTTCACATCAGGACGAGACTTCATACTTCTGCAGGGCCGGGTGCTTGAACGGCGGCTGTTCGCGACCTGCTTCGAAGGCGCCCCGGCCGGCGGCGTGGTCGACGTGCTGCGCGGCTACCGCAATGACGACGGCGGTTTCGGGCACGGTCTCGAGCCCGACAAGCGGTGCCCGGCCAGCCTGCCGATCGACGTCGAGATCGCTCTCCAGGCGATGACAACCGCCGGTGCCGCCGACGAGCAGCTCATCAGCGGCGCATGCGACTACCTGGCCAAGGTCGCCGCCGACGCGGACCGCGGCGGCGCCGTGCCGCCGGCCTTCCCGGTCATCGAGAACTACCCGAGGGCCGCGCACTGGACGGAGTGGACCTACGAGCCCGGGCTCAACCCGACCGCCGGGCTTGTCGGCCTGCTCCGCGGGCTGGGCGCCGAGCACTCCTGGATCGACCAGGCGGCCGGGTGGTGCTGGAGTCAGCTTGAGGACGCCGAACTGCCGGACGAGGCGCACGCGCTGAGCGAGATTCTCGTGTTCCTCGAGCACGCTCCCGAGCGCGCGAGGGCCGAAGCCGTCGCGAGCAGGGTCAGGGACCGGCTCGCGAGCGCTCCCTTGTTCAAGCTCGACCCGGAGGCGGAAGGCTACGGCCTGTCCCCGCTGAGCTTCGCGCCCGCGGGCGACAGCCGGTGGCGCGCTTTGTTCAGCGAGGATCTCATCAGCGCGCACCTCGACCGCCTCGCGCGTCAGCAGGAACCGGACGGCGGCTGGCCGATCACCTGGGACCCGCCAAGCGAGGCGTCCAGGCTCGAGTGGCGTGGCATCGTGACGCTCGGCGCGCTGCGCACGCTGAGCTCGTACGGCCGGATCGGCTGAGCGGGACCTCAGGGCAGCGACTCGAGGATCGCGATGACCTCCTCGCGGCGGAAGCCGTGGTGGCGCGCGAAGTCGAGCAGGTCCCTGGCCCTGACCGTGTCCAGGCAACGCATGCCGGGCCCGACCCCGGCCAGCTGGAACAGCTCGGCGGTGTCGGGCCGGTGCACCCGCGCCAGCAGTTGCAGCCGCTCGTACCCGAACTTCCCGCCGCGCAGCACATACCGCTCCATCCGCAGATCCTAAGCCGCCGCACCCCGGTCGCCCGGCCACGCCTGCCGCCAGACAACGGGGGCGCATCAGCGGGCGGGAGGGGGCGGCCGGGGGTGGCTGGTTAGGTGGGGGCGGCGAGGCGGCGCATGGCGGTCAGCATCGCGTCGTAGGCTTCCGGGCCGAGCTCGGCGCGCCACTGCGTCTCGACGGCGGCTATGGCGTCGGCGGTCGCTGCGGCGACCGCGTCGCCCTGCGGGGTTCGCGAGACCAGCCGGACCCGACCGTCGGCCGGGTCCTTGCGGCTGCGGACCAGGCCAGCCTTCTCGAGCCGGCCCACGAACTCACCGAGCGCCTGCTTGGTCATCCCCGCGAGGGCGGCGAGATCGGTGATCCTGATCGTGCCCTGCGGGACCATCTGCAGGATCCGGCGATCGCCGCCCCGCACGTCGGTGAACCGGCCTGAGGTCCTGATCTGCGCGAAGAGATCGGCAGCCAGGCGGCGGCTGACGGCCTCGAGCCAGCGGGGCAGGTGGTCTGGCAGATGGTCCCCCGGCTGATCCACCGGCCTGGCCTTGCGCTCGATCATAAGGTTACCTTACTATCCTCAACTGAGAAGGCTACCTTACTAGTTCCGCGATGTGCGAGCATGGCGTGGGGGCACGATGTCACATCCAGATCCTGGCGGAACGCCGTTCACGACCGCGGCGCTGACGCCGGACGAGCTGGCCGAGCTCGCGGTCTCGGAGGCGGGCCAGCACAGTCCGGAGGCGGGCCAGCAGAGCCCGGTTGCCGGATGGTCGGTGACTCCGATCGGCTACGACTGGGGCTCCCCCGCGACGGCCGGCTTGTGGCGGGTCGACGTGCGGGTCGTGCGCGAGCCGGGCGCCCTCGCCACGCGGTCGTTCTTCGTCAAGCTGCTGCGTCATCCCCGGCTGTGGCCGGGGCTCGCGATGCTGCCCGACGAGCAGAGCCGGCTGGGCTTCGTCGAGTACTTCCCGTGGCGGTTCGAGCTCGACATGTGCACGAGCGGAATCGAGGCGGCGCTGCCGCCAGGGCTGCGCATGCCCGTCCTGCACAAGGTCAAGCACGCCGACGCCGAACACATCGCGTTGTGGTTCGAGTTCGTCGAGCAGCAGCCAGGCCGCTGGCAACTCGCCGACTACCGTCGGGCCGCCTACCTGCTCGCCCGCCTCGCCGCCCGCCGCAGGGACGGTGCCGCGGTCAACGCGGGCCTGCCGGCGATCTGCCGGGTCGGCCTGCCTGGTGAGTCGCTGCGGTTCTACGCGCGCAACCGCATGACGCACGGGACCTTGCCGGCCCTGCTGGACCCGGAACTATGGCGGCACCCGGTGATCGAGGCGGCGTCCCGGCAGGTCGGCGACCCCTCGCTGGCGGGGGACATCCGGGAACTAGCCGATCGCCTGCCCGCGATCCTCGACATGCTCGCCGCCCTGCCGCAGACGCACGCGCACGGCGACGCGAGCCCGCAGAACCTGCTGCGCCCGGCCGGAGAACCAGGGACGCTCGTCGTCATCGACTGGGGGTTCGGCGACCTGCTGCCCATCGGCTTCGACCTCGGCCAGCTACTGGTCGGGCTCGCGCACGCGGGCGAGACCGACGCTGACGAGCTCGCGGCCATCGACGCGGCGATCATGCCCCGGTACCTGGACGGGCTGGCCGACGAGAGGTACGACGTCGATCCGGCGCTGGTGCGGGCCGGCTATCTCGGCGGGCTCACCGTCCGCTCGGCCCTCTGCGCCCTGCCGCTGGAGCAGCTAAGCGGGGTGCCCACCGACGAGCTAGTGGCGCTGTTCGCCGCCAGGCTGCGGCTGACCCGCGTGATGGTCGACCTCGCGAAGGAGGTGCGGCCGCGCCCGCTGGCACGCACGCCGGCCGGCCGCGTCTAGCGGCTCAGCGCGCTGACGGCGAGGGCGATGCCGACGGGCTCGGGCTGTTGCTCGCAGAGCCCATCCCTGGCAGCGGAAGGCCGGGCGCCTGCGTGGCGGGTTGCGTGTGCGACGGCCGCGGCGACGGGCCGATGATCGAGGCGGACGACGGCTTGACGAGGATGTAGGCCACGAGCGCGGCCAAGAAGACCGCGGCCAGCACCCAGGTCGAGATGCGGGGCCTGCCCATCAGTTGCTCCCCGACGGGCCGGTGGTCTGCAGGTCGGGCGGCATGTGGATGCCCTCGCTCCTGAACACGGCCGCGACCCTGGCCCGCAGGATCCGGCCCACGTCGAACTGCTTGCCCGGCAGCGTCCTCGCGACGAGCCTGACCTGGAACTCGTCGACGTCGATGCTCTGCACGCCCATCACGGCCGGCGGGTCGAGCAGCAGCCGCCGAAGCTCTGGCTCGTTGTAGGCCTGGTCGCCGATCTTCCTGAGGGCGTCACTGACCTGGTTGACGTCCATCGCAGCCGGCACGGGCACGTCCACGACGGCGCGCGCCCAGTCCCTGGAGAGGTTTGTTACCTGTGTGATCTGACCGTTAGGGGTGATAACCAGCTCGCCGTCAGCGGTGCGGATCGAGGTGACCCGCAGCGTCACGTCCTCCACAGTCCCGGTCGCGGGCTGCGAGACGTTCGGGGCGGTGAGCCGGATGAGGTCACCGAACCCGTACTGGCGCTCGGCGATGATGAAAAAGCCGGCCAGGATGTCCTGGACAATGCGCTGGGCGCCGAACCCGAGCGCGACGGCGAGCACGGCAGCGGGCGCGACCAGGCTGGTGATCGGGATGCCGATCCTGGTCGCGACGGCGGCCGCCGTCACGCAGTAGATGATCACGAGCGCGGCCCAGGTGAAGACCTGCGCGAGCGCGTGCCGGTGCTTGGACGCCTCAGAGCGCACCACCGAGTCGTCGTCGCGCGCGGCGGCGTCGATACGGCCGGTGATCTTGTCGCGCAACCAGGTCGCGAGCCGCGTCAGGAGCATCGCGCCGGTCACGAGCAGGACGATCTCCAGGCCGTTACCTCGCGCCCAGAGTGAGAATTCGGTCAGGGGATTCAGGCTCAGCATGAGGGATTTTCGTCGTCGCGGTCAGCGGCATGGGGAAACGGGCAGCCAAACTACCCACACCGAACATACCTAAGGCTCGCCGGTGCGGCGGCAAGCCGGGTAACTCAGGCCAGGACGCCCTTGGCCGTGGCGTCGCGCACCCACGTGTCGATCTCGTCGGCCATAGCGTCGGCGAACTGCAGGTCGGTGATCTGGCTCAGCTCTGGGCAATCGGACCCGTCGAAGAACTTCGCGTCCACGTTGTCGAGCAGCCGCGCGCCGGGGTGGCGTTCCTCGAGATCGTCGAGCTCTTGCAGGTAGTCGACCTGCCGGATCGCGAGGAACTTGATCTGGACGGGGTACTTGGCCAGCTCGATGACGAGCATGGTCGCCTGGACCGCGTCGCTCGGGTCGCCGTCGGTCACGATGATCGCGAAGATCGGCTCGGTGGTCGTCCTGGCCTCTTCGAGCAGGTCCTCGAGCACGGGGGCGAACTTGGTGCCGCCCATCTGGTCAGGGTGCCAGATGCTGGCCTCGACGATGCCCTGGTAGTTGGACTGGTCCACGATGACCTCGGGCCACAGCCGGTGGTCGAACGCGATCACCGGGATCTTGCCGTCGGAGTCCAGCTGGAACGCGTACCCGAGCGCGCGCTCCACGAGGCGCTGCACGTTGCCGTTGGAGTAGTCGCGCGCCTGGGGGGAACTCCATCGACCCGGAGTGGTCGACGTACAGCCGCACGGCGCCGCGCAGCCCCGACATGTTGCGCTTGGAGAGGCTGATCCCTGCCTTCTCCGCGCGCTTGACGAGGTCGACGTGGCCGGCCTCGCGCACCTTGCTGAGGTTGACGGCGGGCGCGCCTGTCGGGTCCTTGACCAGGCTGATCGTGCGGGCCGGTGCCGGAGACGACATTGCTGAGTGCCTTTCGCTGGTGGTCAGATAATAGTGTGATAACAGAACGCTCGCGTGCTCTCGCCCGTCAGGCGGGCGCGGGGAACCCGCCCGCCGCGTCCTCGTAGGCCTGCGCGGCGCGCAGGCAGGTCGCGTCGCCGAACTGGCGGCCGACGATCATCAGCCCGGCAGGCATGCCGTCGACCAGGCCGGCCGGAACGGTGGTCGCCGGGTGCCCGGTGATGTCGAACGGCGCCGTGTTGACGATCATCTCGGTGGACCTGGCGATGCTCTCCTCACGCGGAACGCCGGGATCGGGGATGAGCGAGGGCGTGATCGGCAGCGTGGGCAGTACAAGCACGTCGACCGACTCGAGCGCCTCGTCGTACGCGGACGCGAGTTCAAGCGCTAGGTTGCGTGCCATCGCGTAGTAGCGGCCGCCGTGGTTGCCGATGGAGTGCCGCCCCGCGAAGATCGTCGCCTTGACGGTCTCCGGCAGCCGGGCGGCGTGCTCGCGGCGGCCGCGGCGGTAGTGGTCCATCAGCTCGGGGTCATACCGGCCAGCCCAGTTCATGCCGAAGCCGTCGCCGTCGATCATCTGGGCGACGACGCCGTCGGTGGCGATCACGGTCCAGACGTGCATGGCGTCGCTGTGCCACGGCACGCTGACCTCGCTCACGTCGGCGCCCGCCGCCGCCAGCGCCGCGACCGCGTCCCTGACCGCCTCGTCGACGTCCGGCCCGGACAGGCCGGGGACGCCGAAGCCCTCCTTCAGCACGCCGATCCGCAGGCCGGAGACGCCCGCGGCGAGGCCGGTGACGTAGTCGCCGGCCGCCGGGCCGGTCGGCAGCAGGCGCTGACGCGGATCGAGCCCGTCCGGGCCCGCGAGCACGTCGAGCATCACGGCCGCGTCGCGGACGGTCCTGGTGATAGGGCCGAGGTGGTCGAGGGTGTTCTCGATCGGGAACGCGCCGGTGTAGGGGACCAGGCCATGGGTCGGCTTGTGCCCGACCACGCCGCAGAACGCCGCTGGGATCCTGATCGAGCCGCCCTGGTCGCCGCCGAGCGCCAAGTCCGCGCCGCCGGCCGCGACGAGCGCGGCGCTGCCGCTTGAGGACCCGCCTGCCGATCGGGCAGGATCCCAGGGGTTGCGGACCGGCCCCGTGGCCGAGGTGTGGCTGCCGCCCGAGAAGCAGAGGTCCTCGCACACCGCCTTGCCCGTGATGACTGCGCCCGCGTCGAGCAGCCTGGTGACAACGGTGGCGTCCCGCCGCGGGACGAACCCCTCCACGGTGGCCGAGCCGTTCATCATCGGAACGCCGGCGACCTCGATGTTGTCCTTGATGGCGACCGTGCGTCCCGACAGCGGCCCGTCTGTGGTCGTCTGCACCCGGGTGGTGACGTACCACGCGCCGAGCGGGTTGTCCGCGGCGGCGGGCCGCTGCCAGGGTCGTTCTGGCGGCTCGGGCAGGCTCGCGGCGTAGCGCCGTTCGACCTCGTCGTAGGAGCTCAGCAGCCCGTCGGCGAGCTGGCGGAAGGACTCTGCGTCCCGGCCCGCGACCGGCAGGCCGTAGGCGGCGGCGATCCTGGCGACGTCATCGTCTGAAAGCGGGGCGATAGGCATGATTCATCTTGGCCGCCGCGGGACCCGCAGAACAAGGCCCCAGCCGTCCCGCCGCCGCCGCGCCCCCTGCCGCCGTCGCGCCCCCCTGCCGGCCGGCGGCCGGGTGCACTGGCGGCGGCTGCTGGAGTCGCTAGGGGCGGGTTCCGCGGAGCGCGGCATCGGCGGCGTCGGCCGCCTCGACGTCCTCGCGGGAGATGCCGAGCAAGTACAAGATCACGTCCAGGTGCGGGACGTTCACGGACGCGTCTGCCGCGCTGCGGACCGCGGGCTTGGCGTTGAACGCGATGCCCAGGCCGGCGGCCGCGATCATGTCCAGGTCGTTGGCGCCGTCGCCGACCGCGACGGTCTGGCTGAGCGGCACTCCCGACTCCGCGGCGAACCGCCGCAGCTCCCGCTCCTTGCCGGGCCGGTCGATCAGGTCGCCTGTGATCCGCCCGGTGAGCTTGCCGTCGCTGATCTCCAGGGTGTTCGCCGCCGCGTAGTCGAGTCCCAGCTGGACCGACAGCCAGTCGGTGATCTGCGTGAAGCCGCCGCTCACGACGCCGCAGCGGTAGCCGAGCCGCTTCAGCGTCCGCACGAGGGTGCGGGCGCCCGGGGTGAGCCGCAGCTTCTCGGTCAGCTCGGTGACCGCGGTCGCGTCGAGGCCGGCCAGGCGCTCGACGCGCTGCCTGAGCGCCGTCGCGTAGTCGATCTCGCCGCGCATCGCCGCATCGGTCAGCGCCGACACCTCGGCGGCGCAGCCCGCGCGGTCCGCCAGCAGGTCGATGGCCTCGTCCTGGAGCAGGGTGGAATCGACGTCCATGACGACCAGCCGCATCGCGCGGCGGTGCAGCCCGCCGCGCTGGACCGCGATGTCGGCGCCGAGGTTTGCGGACTCGCGGGCCAGGTCGGTGCGCAGCGACCCGGGATCGGCTCCGGAGACCTCGAACTCGATGCACGTGACAGGCTGGCGCGCGAGCCGGCCGATCTTGTCGATGTTGGCGCCGCTGGCCGCGATCCTGCCTGCGATGGCGGCGATCACGCTCGGCGTGAGCGGATTGCCGAGCACGGTGACGTGCAGGCGTCCGCGTCGCCTCGACTGCTCGCCGGAGCCGAGCGTGATCTCCGCGTTCATCTCGAGGTCGTCGGCGAGCGAGCTCACCTGGCGGTGGATCGCGGTCAGGTCCGGCGACTCCGGGCAGGCGAGCAGCACGCCGAGCACGAGATATCCGCGGATGACGACCTGCTCGACGTCGAGCACGGTCAGGTCGTGCGCCGACAGCCCGGAGAACAGCCGGGAGGTGACACCTGGCCGGTCGCGGCCGGTCAGCGTCACAAGGAGGGTCGTCTGCGGTCGGGACATGGTGATCTCCACGCTACCGAGCGCGACCGGGTGACGCGGACCGTCCCGGCAGCGGCGGGCACGGGTTGTGCGCGGGCGGTCGTGCGCGTCAGTCCCTGGCGAGCGAGGCGCGGCGGCGCTCGAGCAGGTCACGCTCGGCGGCGTTGGCGGTGCGTGCGATGGCCGCGCCGTAGGCCTCCTCGGCGTCCGCGGTCCTGCCCAGCCGGCCGAGGAGGTCGGCGCGGATCGCGTGCAGCAGGTAGTAGCCGTCAAGCTCCGCCGCGAGTTCATCGACGATGGCGAGCGCTGGCTCGGGCCCGGCGACCTCGGCGATCGCGACGGCGCGGTTGAGCGCTACGACCGGACCAGGCGCGACGGCCAGCAGCTGGTCGTAAAGCTGGCGGATCTGGCCCCAGTCGGTGCGGTCCGCCTGCACCGCGTCGGCGTGCACGGCGTTGACGGCGGCCTGGATCTGGTACGGGCCCGGCTGCCCGCGGCGCAGGCACCGCCGGACGATGGCTTGTCCCTCCTCGATCAGGCCGCGCTGCCAGCGCGAGCGATCCTGGTCGGCGAGCCGAACCAGCTCACCGTGCGCGCCGACCCTGGCGGGCCGACGCGCCTCGATCAGCAGCATCAGCGCGAGCAGGCCCATGACCTCCGGTTCGTCAGGCATCAGGGCGGCCAGGAGCCTGCCGAGCCTGATCGCCTCGGCGGCGAGATCCTCTCGGGTGAGCTGGTCCCCGGCGGTCGCCGTGTATCCCTCGTTGAAGATCAGGTAGACGACCGCGAGGACCGACTTGAGCCGTTCTGGCAGGTCGGCCTCGCTCGGCACCCGGTACGGGATACGCGCGTCCCTGATCTTGCCCTTGGCCCTGACCAGCCGCTGGGCCATGGTCGGCTCGGGCACCAGGAACGCGCGCGCGATCTCCGCCGTGCTCAGGCCGCCGAGCAGCCGCAGCGTGAGCGCGACCTGCGACTGCCTCGCGAGCGCGGGATGGCAGCACGTGAAGATCAACCGCAGCCTGTCGTCGTGCACGGTGCTCTCCTCGGTACTGCTATCCGCCGACGGATCCGGTTCGGCTGGCTCGGCGCCGGGTTGCAGCCGCGCGGCCTCGGGGCGCAGCAGCGCTGCCTCGGCGTGCCGCTGGGCCCTCGTCGACTCGCGGCGGTGCTGGTCGATCGCCCGGTTCCTGGCGGTGGTGATGATCCAGCCGGCGGGGCTCGGCGGCAGCCCGGACTCCGGCCACCGCCGCACGGCCGCAGTGAACGCGTCCTGGACCGCCTCTTCCGCCGCGTCGATGTCGCCGAGGAGCCGCACGAGCACCGCGACCGCGCGGCCGTACTCCCGCCGGAAGATCTCCTCGATCTCCGGCGCGCCGACTGCGGGACGCCCGGGCACCGGGCTCAGGATGCGCCCTGAACCGGACGCACCTCGATCGGCAGGTGCGTCACCGCGGCCAGCCTGCGCGCGGACTCGAGCGCGGCGTCGAGGTCGGGCAGCCGGAGGATGGTGAATCCGCCGACGTGCTCCTTGCCCTCGGTGAACGGGCCGTCGGTGGTGAGGGTCTCGTCGCCGGTGACGCGGACGACCGTGGCCGTGCTGGCAGCGTGCAGGCCCGCCGTGAAGACCCAGGAGCCCGACGCCTCGAGGTCCTCCCGCCAGGCTCGCACGCCGTCCATGATCGTGTCGAGCACCTCGGGCGGCGGCGGATCTCCGTCTGGCTGGTAGATGCTGAGCAGATACTGCTGCATGGCACGTCCTCCTCGCTCTGGCGGGTGTAGCACCCGGCGTTCACCACCTACACGAACGCCTCGGCCGGGATTCGACGGCTGGTGGCATCCTCCCGTCTCCGGTACCTGGAGAAGGCGGGAAACGCAAGCGCGATCACAGCTGATCCCGCGATCGTCGCCAGGCCGCCGCTGAACGCCCCGATCACCGGCGACGCCAGGGAACCGACGGCGCCGGCCTCGAGGTTGCCGAGTTCGCCGCCGCCCGCCCCGACCACGTAGTCAACGGCGAGCACCCGGCCGCGGAACTGCTCTGGCGTGACCGACTGCACAATCGCCGACCTGAACACCACCGTAAACGTGTCAGCCGCGCCCGCGACCGTGAGCAGGCTGAGCGTCAGCCACAGCTGCGGCGCGATCGCGAAACCCGCGAAGGCCGCGCCCCAGACGGCCGCCGAGCACAACATCGCCATGCCCTGCCTGCGGACGTGGCCTACCGGCCCGGAGAACAAGGAGCTCACCAGGCCGCCGACGCCGATCGCCGCGGTGAACAGGCCGAGCGTC
>DASUHI010000019.1:0-3445 GCA_036273575.1 Streptosporangiaceae bacterium
CTTTCCGTCCTGCGGCGAAGCGGCCTGGTCGCCTACGAGGAACTCGGCACCCGCAACGTGTACCGGCTCGACCCGGCCGGGCTCAGCGAGCTGAGGATCTGGCTGGACGGTTTCTGGGACGTCGCCCTGGACCGCTACGCCCAGCGCGTCCGCGAAGACAGCGAGGGCCGCGAGCCGCGGCCGCCTCACGAAGAGCACGAATAGGGGGAGCGTCCCATGCCTGCCAACCTGACCTCCATCGAGCCGGTCCGCAAGACGGTCACCGTCCCCGCCCCGCCACCGCGGGCCTTCGAGCTGTTCACCAGGCACATCCACGAGTGGTGGCCGCTGGCCACGCACTCGGTCGGCGCCGAGAGCGCAGCCGGAGTCGAATTCGGCGAAGGCGAAGGCGGCCAGATCGTCGAGACCCTGACCGACGGCACCACGTCGGTCTGGGGGACCGTCACCGGCTGGGAGCCGCCGCACCGCGTCGCCTTCACCTGGCACGCCGGAACGCCCGTGGCCGAGGCGACCCGCGTCGAGGTGACATTCACCGAAGAAAAGCCCGGCCGCACCACAGTCCTGCTGGTCCACTCCGGCTGGGAGCGCCGCCCCGGCGCGGCATCCGCGCGCGAGAGCTACAGCACCGGCTGGGACCTGGTCCTAGGCCGATTCACGGACCTTGCGGCGCGGATCCCCTAGCCAAGCTGGTCTGGGCGGAGCCTGTCCCGGGTCAGCCCGACCGCTCGACGCGCGCGAGCCACTCAGTGAGCAGGGAGCGCAGGAGTTCTGGTTGCTCGTGGGGCAGCGCGTGTCCCGCGTCGTCGACCACGGCGAGCGAGGCGTGCGGGTAGTAGCCGACGAGGTCGGTGGCGGCGGCATACCCGACCGTCGAGTCCAGCCGCCCCGCCACGACCACGGCCGGGCCCGCGTACGCGGGCGCCTGACTGGGGGTGAGCGCCCACCGTTCGCCGATGCGCTCGAGCGCTGCCTGGTCGGCGAGCGCGGCGGCTGGGGCGACGTAACGTTCGTACCGCTCGAGCATCTCCGGGGTCTGGATGACGAAGTAGCTCCGGAATACGTCGTCGCCGATCTCACCCGGCCCGGTGACGACGCGGTGCTCTGGGACGTCGCGCAGCCCTGGCCGCAACGGGCAGACCAGCGCCAGGCCAGCGACCTGCGCCGGGCGCCTCGCGGCCATCGCCTGCGCGTAGTACGCGCCCGCCGAGTGACCGATGAGGAGGTGAGCAGTCCCGCCTGTGACCTCGTCGGCGAAGCTGAGCAGCGTGCCGAGGACGTCGTCGGCGCTGCGCAGCGTTTCGGGAGCGATTGTCCGGCCCATTCCGGGGAGGTCAGGATAGATCCGCCGCAGCCCCGTAACGCCGTCGAGAATCAGCTCGAAGCAAGCCTCGGCCTCACGGTGGTCGACGTTGGCGCCGTGGAGTACCAGCACGGGCCGACCGGTCCCGTGCTCCACGTAGTGGACGACCACCTCGCCCACCCGGATCTCCCTTCCCGGCGAGATACCACGCGGGGGGCGTCGCGGTACCGCGGCCCCGACTGGCCCAGCCGGTCTCGGCCCGCCCTCGATCTTCGGCAGATTCATCGGTCTCTCCTTTCGCGGTCGCAGGCCAGGGCGGAGGTTCGGCGGCGCAGTGCCGGGGCGACAGCCTCCTGCGCGGCGAACAGCGCGAGCCCGGTCGCCGAGCATGCGGCCCACAGCGCGGTTCGCCCCGCATGGTCGAGCAGCGCGGTGCCGAGCAGTGGCCCCAGCACGGCGCCCAGGCTCCATGTGGCGGAAGCGACGCCCATATACCGGCCGCGCAGGTCGGCCGGCGCGAGGCCGGCAAAGGTGGCGCCGAACATGACGGCGATGCCGATCTCGCCGAGGGTCCACACCAGGATCGCCCCAGCATGGCTGGCGCCGCTGTGCACGGCAGCGCCGAGTCCGCCGCCGATGCCGACCAGCAGCATTGAAACCGCCAGAACCGAGGCTCTGTCGCGGCCGTCGAGCAGCCGTACCGCAATCGGCTGGACGACGACGATCACGATCCCGTTCAGGGCGAGCACTGCGCCGTATGTCCCTGGACCGTGGCCGTCGCCGGCCATGACGAGCGGGAGCGTCGAGAACGTCTGCAGAAATGTTGCGAAGTAGACGACGTGGATCGCCGCCATGGCGAGCATCACTGGATCGCGCAGGAGGACTGGCAGCAGTGCCCGCCGTGTCGCTGCCGGTGCCGGCGGACGGGTTTCGGGGACGTGCCGCCACACGATCAGCGCCGCGAGGACCGAGGCCGCTGCATTGATCCAGAACAGGATGCCGTACCCCTGTTGGGCCAGGACCCCAGCGGCCACCGTCGAGACCGTAAAGCCAAGGTTGGCCGCCCAGAAGAGCAAGCCAAAGGCACGGACCCGCTCCTGCGCGGGCAGGTCCGCCACGGCAGCCGATCCTGCCGGGCGGAACAGCTCTGCCATCAGCCCGACCCCGATGGCCGCCGCGCAGATCGCCGGCATCGTTTCCGCCGAGCCGAGCGCGACGAGCGCGACGGCTGTGCCCACGAACCCGGCCAGCATGGTGCGGCGCCGGCCGATCCGGTCGCCTAGCCAGCCGCCCAGCAGCTGCGACCCGATATCCCCGGCGCCGACCGCCGCGACCACCGCCCCGGCCGTCGTCGGCGAGAGCTGCCGCTCCTGGGTCAGGTAGAGCACCAGGAACGACCGCGCCATCCCGCCGGCCCGGCTCACGAAGTGAGTTGCCGTGAGCGCCCATACCAGGCTCGATTGCCTCAACCGCGCCCGGGGCGGCCGGGGTTCGGCAGGTGCCAGTGTGCCGCGGGTTGTCATGTCCCCGACGCTAGGTCGGCATTCGCATCGGGAAAAGCGATTATCTCCGATTAAGCCGATCGCTATTAGCTATGCTTGTGCTCGTGGTCGACGTGGAACTGCGGCACCTGGCGACGATGGCTGCCATCGTCGAGGAGGGCACGTTCGGGCGGGCGGGCGCGCGGCTCGGCTACACACAGTCGACGATCAGTCAGCAGATCGCCGCGTTGGAGAAGTCCGTCGGCGGCCCGGTGTTCGAGCGGCCGGGCGGTCCCAGGCCGGTACGGATCACGCCGCTCGGCGCCGTGGTCCTCGAACAGGGACGCGACCTGCTGGCGAAGGCCGAGGCACTGGCTGATGCCGTCGAGCGGTTCAAGGCCGGCGATGGCCGGATCGACATCGGCACGTTCCAGAGCGTGTCCAACGTGATCCTGCCGTCGGTCGTGCGCCGGCTGCGTGACGAGCACCCCGGCTGCGAGATCAGGCTGTCCGAGGTGCCGGAGGATCTGCGGATCGGCGACCTGGACCTGCTGTTCTACGACGGACCAGTCGACGGCGACGTCGAGCACGTTAAGCTGGTCGACGATCCTTACCTGCTAGTGGCCCGACCGGGCGACTTTCCCGACGGCCCGGTACGACTGAA
>DASUHI010000020.1:0-15229 GCA_036273575.1 Streptosporangiaceae bacterium
GACTCGATCCGCGACTTCGCCAGGGCCACGATGCGCTACGCGCTCGACCGCGGCTACCCGCTCTACCTGTCGACCAAGAACACGATTCTCAAGGCCTACGACGGCCGGTTCAAGGACATCTTCGCCGAGGTCTTCGACTCCGAATTCAAGGCCGAGTTCGAGACCGCGGCCCTGGACTACGAGCACAGGCTGATCGACGACATGGTGGCGCAGGTCATCAAGGGTGACGGCGGGATCGTCTGGGCCTGCAAGAACTACGACGGCGACGTCGAGTCCGATATCGTCGCGCAGGGCTTCGGCTCGCTCGGCCTGATGACCAGCGTGCTGATGACGCCGGACGGCTCCTGCATCGAGGCAGAAGCCGCGCACGGCACAGTGACCAGGCACTACCGTCAGCACCAGCAGGGCAAGCAGACGTCAACGAACCCGATCGCGTCGATCTTCGCCTGGACCAGGGGTCTCGCCTACCGCGGCAAGCTCGACGACACGCCGGCCGTGACGGCGTTCGCCAGCACGCTGGAGAGGGTGTGCATCGAGACGGTCGTGAGCGGAATGATGACCAAGGACCTGGCGCTCCTGATCGGCCAGGACGCTCCGTACCTGACCACCGAGGAGTTCATGGGCGCGCTGCACAAGAACCTGCAGGCCGCGATGGTATAGGGACCGCCCCGTCCACCGCGCCCGAGCATCGGAGAAGGAGAGAACGTCGATGGCCCGTTCAGGGAAGGTAACGGTCGTGGGGGCCGGCTTCTACGGCTCGACCACCGCGCAGCGGCTCGCCGAGTACGACATCTTCGACGAGGTCGTGCTGACCGACATCGTCGAGGGCAAGCCGGAGGGGCTGGCTCTCGACATGAGCCAGTCGCGGCCGATCGAGGGGTTCGAGACGACGGTCACCGGTCAGACGACAGGTCAGGGCGGCGAAGGCTACGAGGCGATCGCCGGGTCATCGATCGTCATCATCACCGCGGGGCTGCCCCGCAAGCCAGGCATGAGCCGGATGGACCTGATCGGGGTGAACGCGGGGATCGTCCGCTCGGTGACCGAGCAGGTCACCAAGCACGCGCCCGAGGCCGTGCTGATCGTGGTGTCCAACCCGCTGGACGAGATGACCGCGCTCGCGGCCAGGGTCTCCCAGTTCCCCGCGCCCCGGGTGATCGGGCAGGCAGGCATGCTCGACACGGCCAGGTTCAGCTACTTCGTCGCGGAGCGGCTCGGCGTGCCCGTCGGCTCGGTCACGACGCTGACGCTGGGCTCGCACGGCGACACGATGGTGCCGGTACCGTCAGCGTGCGAGGTCAACGGCACCGCGCTGGCAGACCTGCTCAGCGCCGACGAGATCGCCGGTTTGGTCGAGCGCACCAGGAACGGCGGGGCCGAGATCGTGGGGCTGCTGAAGACCGGCTCCGCGTACTACGCGCCGTCGGCGGCCGCGGCCAGGATGGCCAGGGCGGTCGCGCTGGACACCGGGCAGGTCATGCCGGTCTGCACGTGGGTCGACGGTCAGTACGGGATCTCCGGCGTCTACCTCGGCGTGGAGGCCGAGATCGGTGCCGGCGGGATCCGCCGCGTGGTTGAGCGCGAGCTCACCGAGTCCGAGCTGGCGGGCCTGCGCGATGCCGCGGGAGCCGTCCGCGCCAAGCAAGCCGACGTGGCCAGCATGTAAGCCCGCACATCACGTCAGAACTCGCCGCGGCGGCGCATCCCGCGCGGGCGGCCGTCGGGGTCGTAGACGAGCTTGTAGAGGGGCCTGGAGTAAGCCCGCTGCCAGGGTGTCAGGCTGGGTGCGTGGTAGTGCCTGAGCTGGCCGGGCGGCCGCGCCCCGCGCCTGCCGGTCGCGTGCCACGCGTCTAGTTCAGCAGCGCTGCGCCAGAAGGCGTCGAACGCCTCGGCGGCGGTCGAGCCCGGATCTAGCACGGTGCCGAGGTGCTCGTTGCTCAGCTCGATGCGGAGCGCGCGGGCGAAGTCGCCGCGCACCGCCGTGTCGGCCGCGAGGGTGCTGGTTGCCGCGCTGCCTGGCGTCCAGCCGCGTCCGGCCCAGCCGCTGAGCTCGGCCTCGATATCGGCCCCATGGCCGGCGGTCTGGGCAGAGGCCTGGATTGAGGCCGGGTCCTGGCCCTGGCCGGCGAACTCGGGGCTGGCCCCGGTCACCGGCAGCTCCAGCGTGTCCTTGTTGCCGGCGGGCGGCTCATGCTGGCCGCCGAGATCAAGAACGGCGCAGCTGATCTCCGAGTCGTGCGTCCACGACCTGCGGTTGAAGTTGTCCGAGCCGATGATCGTCCACGTGTCGTCGACGACGCACACCTTGGCGTGCACGTAGATAGGCGTGCCAGCCTCGTTCTCCAGACCGTAGATGCCGACCCGGTCGCCGCCGGCCTTGCGCAGCACACGCAAGGCGTCGATCCTGCCGATCAGGTTCGGCGGCATGGACACCGCGCCGTCCATGTCGGGGTACCTGGGTATCACCGCGATCATGCGCAGCTCGGGACGCTCGGCCAGCGCCTTGGCCAGGACGTCGACGACCTCGGTCGCCCACAGGTACTGATCCTCCAGGTAGATCAGGGACCTGGCTCTCGGCAGCACCTTCAGGTAACCGCGGGCGATGCTGCGCTCTCCCTTGGGAGCGAAGCTGAAGCCTGGCCGCCGGAACGGGTAGGTGCGCAGCACCTGCACCGCGTGGGTGCCGCAAGGCGCGGGGTCGGGCAGTTGGTCCGGCAGCCGGTTCGCTGTGTCGTCCTGCCGGTCGGCCAGGTCATGTATCCACGACGCCGGGTTCAGCGTGATGGGCACCGTGTCATACCAGCGCTCCCTGAACGACGCCTCGACATCCGCGACCGCAGGCCCGCGGATCATCGCCTGAATGTCGTGCCAGGGCGGGCGCTCACCGAACACCGCCGCCATCGGCTGGCGCTGCGGGTCGCCTCGGTGGCTGGCGTCGTCCCTGCGGCTGTGACACAGGTCGATCCCCCCCACGAAGGCGACGTCTAGCTCTGGTCGGCCTGGGTGGCGCAGCACCACCATCTTCTGGTGGTGGGAACCGCCGACCCGGACGCGCATGTCGAGCAGGCACTGACCCCCGGCAGCGACGATGGCCTCGCCGAGGTGCCTGTTCTCTTCCCCGCTGAACTGGATCTTGTCCCAGTGCGACCGCCAGATCAGGCCGCGCACGTGCACTCCGCGCCTCGCTGCCGCGCAGAACGCCTCCTCGACGGAAGGGCCGTCGTCGGTCAGCCGCTCGTCGGGATCGCCGCGCCAGTCGGTGAACATCAGCAGGTCGCCGTCCCGCATGTCGCTGACCCGGCTCAGCAGCTCGGCGAAGTACCTGACGCCGTGCACCAGCGGCCGGACCTCGTTGCCTGTCGTCCACGCCAGGCCGGCAAGGTGCCTGCTGTCCAGCTTCGTGGCGGGGTTGCCGCGCTCGGCGGCCGTCAGGAACCAGTCGTCGATCCGCATCGCCAGCAGCTACCCGGCGGAGGCTGGTTCACCCATGGGCGCGCCGACGCGCCGGCAGCCCGGGATGTTAGAACGCGGGGCTGGCGGGCAACTCACCCGCATGGCTGTACTGAGAACTGTCGCGCGCCCGATGCTGGCATCGATCTTCATCGTCCAGGGCTACAACACGATGCGACATCCCGATCGTGTCGTCAAGAAGGCCGATCCCGTGGTCAGGCCGATCGCCTCGCGGGTCTCCTTCGTGCCCGACGACACGGAGCAGGCGGTGCGGCTGAACGGGGCCGTCCAGCTCGCCGCGGGAACGCTGCTCGCGCTTGGCTGGCTGCCGAGGCTGGCCGCCCTGACCATCGCGGGAACGCTGGTGCCGACGACGGCGGCGGGACACAGGTTCTGGGAGTCCGAGGACGACCAGGAACGCGCGCAGCAGCGGATCCACTTCCTGAAGAACGTCGCCATGTTCGGTGGCCTGCTGATCGCGGCCGGGGACACGGCCGGCCGTCCGTCGCTCGCCTGGCGGAGCCGGCACGCCGTGCAGACCGCTCGCCGCGAGGCGGTGCTGACCGCCAAGACGGCCCGCAAGTCGGGAAAGGCCGCGGCGAAGGCGAGCAAGCTCAAGGACAAGCTCCCGGTCGGGTGAGCACGCCGGGCTCGGCACGTCGATGATCGGCAAGCCCGTCGTGGCCCGCTGATGACTGGCCAGGCGCCGGGGGAGTGGCTGCGGCGCCCGGACCGGCTCGGATCGCCGCTGGCCCGCACCAGCGTTCGCGTGGGCATCTCGGCAACCGCGGGCGCGATAGCGCTGGTGCTGGCCGGGGCGCTGTGGAACTGGGCGTACGCCCCGACGGTCGGGTGGGACGTCACGGCCGTCGTCTTCTGCGCCTGGATCTGGCTGGTGATCTGGCCGATGAACGCGACCGAGACGGCCGCCAAGGCCAGGGCCGAGGATCCGAACCGGACGGTTAGCGACATCCTCATGCTCTCCGCGTGCGTGGCGAGCATCGGCGCCATCGGGATCGTGGTCGTCGGGGCGCACGCCGCCCACGGGCCCGCGGCCGACATGCTCGCCGCGCTCAGCCTGGCCAGCGTCGCGGTGTCCTGGCTGACCGTGCACACCGTCTACGCGCTGAGGTATGCGCTCTTGTACTACGAGGGCGCGGAGGGCGGCGTGGATTTCCACCAGGACGAGCCGCCCTCGTACCGGGACTTCGCGTACATGGCCCTGACGGTCGGGATGACGTTCCAGGTTGCCGACACTGACCTGCACGCGACCTCGCTGCGGGCGGCCGTGCTCCGGCACGCGCTGCTGTCCTACCTGTTCGGCACCGTGATCCTGGCCGCGACGATCAACCTGATCGCTGGCCTGGGCAACGCGGGCGCCGGGTGAGCGGACGGTGCCATGCCAGGATCAGCCGCCTCACCCGGCGGCGAGCCTGCGCAGGGCGAGCTCGGCGTAGAGCGCGGTGCCGTCGGCCAGCGCGGCGTCGTCGAACGCGGCCTCCGCCGAGTGGTTGTAGGCCGCCGTGGCCGGGTCGATGTCCGCCGGGCACGCCCCGAACATCAAGAAGGCGCCTGGCACCTGCTCGAGCACGTACGAGAAGTCCTCGGACCCGGTGATCGGGAAGGGCATGCTCGTCATCCGCGCGTCGCCGAGCAGGCCACTCGCCGTCTGCTGCGCGAAACCGAACTCGCCGGCGTCGTTAACCGTCACGGGGTAGCCGTCAACGAACGCGGCCTCGGCCTGCTGGCCGTGCGCCGCGGCGATCTGACCGACCAGCCCGAGCGCAGACTCCCTGATCCGGTCCCTGGACCGCGCTGAGAACGTACGGACGGTGGCAACCAACTTGGCGTCGTCCGGGATGACGTTGTCGGTCGTGCCCGCGTGAAACGAGCCGACGGTGAGCACCACGGGGTCGAACACATCGAACCTGCGCGTCACCATCGCCTGCAGCGCCGTGACGATCTCGCACGCGGTCGGGATGGGGTCGCTCGCCAGCTGCGGCTGGGAGCCGTGGCCGCCGCGGACGCGGACGGTCACGTGCAGCGTGTCGGCCGCTGCCATCACGGTGCCCGGACGGCTCGTGACCACGCCGAGCGGCGTGATGCTGGACGCCACGTGCAGCGCGTACGCGGCGCACGGCCGCTCGCCCGCCGCATCGAGCACGCCCTCGTCGATCATGATCCTCGCCCCGCCCGCGCCTTCTTCGCCTGGCTGGAACATGAAGATCACATTGCCCTCCAGGTCGGCCTGCCTGGCGCACAGCAGCCTGGCCGCGCCGGCCAGCATCGCGGTGTGCAGGTCGTGGCCGCAGGCGTGCATCGCGCCCGGCACCTGGGAGGAATAGGGGACGCCGGTGCGCTCGGTCACCGGCAGGGCGTCCATGTCGCCCCTGAGCAGGACCGTCTTGCCCGGACGGGCGCCCCTCAGGACGGCTGTGACGGAGCTGAGCCCCTGGCCGGTGCTGATCTCCAGCGGCAGGCCGTCAAGCGCGTCGAGCACCTTGCGCTGCGTCTTGGGAAGATCGAGGCCGATCTCCGGTTCGGCGTGGATGGAGTGACGCAGTTCGGTGATCTCGTCGCTGATGGCGGCGGCGGCGTCCAGGATTCCGGCGGCCATGGCGTAACCCCTCCGTTGTCGGACTTGATCAGGACACCAGCGGATCACGCGGAATCAGCCGAATGTCCGTATCAGCATCGCACAGGCTTGTCGCGGATGTTCGACCGGCCGCCGCGGACTGCCTAGACTGATGCCCACACCGCGTGAGCGCGCGGTTCCTGCCGCTGGCAGCTCACAGGCAGGCCGTCATCAGGCAGGCAGCCTTCCGCCACGGTCGGCTGCCGAGATCAGGGATGCGACGTGAACGGCGTCGGCTGGGACGTAATCGTCGTCCTTGCCTTCATTCTTCTCGGCGGGTTCTTCGCCGCCGCCGAGATGGCTCTGGTGTCGCTGCGCGAGGGCCAGATCAGGGCACTAGCGAAAAAGGGCAAGCGGGGCCAGCGCGCGGCGCGGCTCGCACACGATCCGAACAGGTTCCTGGCCGCGGTCCAGATCGGCGTGACGGTCGCGACGCTGCTGTCAGGGGCGTATGGCGCCGAGACGCTGGTGGCGGACTTGCGCCGCTGGCTCGTGCACCAGGTATCGCCTCACGTCGCCGACGTGATCTCGTTCCTCGTCGTCACGCTGATCATCGCGTTCTTCTCACTGGTGCTCGGCGAGCTCGCGCCGAAGCGGATCGCGTTGCAGCGTCAGGAACGCATCTCGCTGATCGCCGCGCCCGTCCTTGACCGGATCGCGGTGCTCGCCAGGCCGGTGGTCTGGCTGATCAGCCGGTCCGTCAACCTCGTGGTCAGGGCGCTGGGCGGCGACCCGAAGGTCGGCAGGGGCACGATGAGCAGCGACGAACTGCGGGACCTGGTCGCCGGGCACCAGAACCTGACCGCTGACGAGCGGCACATCGTCAGCGAGGTCTTCGACGCCGGCAAGCGGCAGATCCGCGAGGTTCTCGTGCCGCGCACGGAGGTGGACTTCCTGCCCGCCTCGATGCCCGTCACCCAGGCCGTCGCGGTCGCGGCGCGCGGCACGCACTCGCGCTTCCCGGTGTTCGAGGACTCCTACGACGACGTGGTCGGCTTCGTGCACGCCCGCGACCTCCTCGACCCAGGCAGGAACGGATCGACCAGGGTCGGCGAGATCAGGCGGCCGGTCAAGATGCTGCCGACCAGCAAGACGGTCATGTCCGCGCTGACGGAGATGCGCAAGGACAAGGCCCACCTGGCGATCGTCGTCGACGAGTACGGCGGCACGGCCGGCATCGTGACCCTTGAGGACCTCGTCGAGGAGCTGATCGGCGACATCCAGGACGAATACGACGTCGAAGGGAACCAGTCCAGGCGGCTGCGGACCGGCGAGATCGAGGTCGACGGGCTGATGAACCTCGACGACTTCTCTGAGCAAACCGGGATCGAGCTGCCGGACGGCCCGTACGAGACCGTCGCCGGCTACCTGCTGTCGGCGCTCGGCCATCTGCCGAGGGTCGGCGAGTCGGCCGAGCTCGACGGCACCAGGTTGACCGTGACCGAGCTGGACGGCCGCCGGATATCCCAGGTGAAGGTCACCGAGTCCGCGCCGCCCCCCGCTCAGCCCACGTGGTCAGAGACCGCGACCCAAGTAAGCTGACGCGGTGCAGCACGGCGATGTTCCCGCGAGCGGCCCCTCGGTCGATGGTGGGGTCCTGGTCGTGGACTTCGGGGCGCAGTACGCGCAGCTCATCGCCAGGCGGGTGCGCGAGTGCCACGTCTACTCCGAGATCGTGCCTTCCACGATGCCGGCGTCGGAGATGCTGCGGCGCAAGCCGTCGGCGATCATCCTGTCAGGCGGGCCCGCGTCGGTGTACGCGCCCGGCGCGCCGCCCGCGCCGGCCGGTCTGCTCGAGGCAGGCGTTCCTGTGCTCGGCATCTGCTACGGATTCCAGCTCATGATCCGCGACCTCGGCGGCGAAGTGGCGCGGACCGGGTCTGGCGAGTACGGCGCCACCGCGCTGTCGCTGACAGGCGCCGGCGGCGCGCTGCTCGCGGGGCTGCCAGCGGCCCAGCAGGTGTGGATGTCGCATGGCGACACGTGCACGCGCGCGCCCGGCGGCTTCACGGTCACCGCGAGCACGCCGGGCACCCCGGTCGCCGCGGCCGAGAACGCGGAGCGTGGCCTGTACGGCATGCAGTTCCATCCCGAGGTCATGCACACCGAGCACGGCATGGCTATGCTGCGCGGCTTCCTGGCCGCCGCAGGGTGCCGCGCCGACTGGACGACGGACAACATCATCGACGAGCAGGTCGGGCAGATCCGCGCGCAGGTCGGCGACGGCCACGCGATCTGCGGGCTGTCAGGCGGCGTCGACTCGGCGGTCGCGGCCGCTCTCGTCCAGCGGGCCATCGGAGCGCGGCTGACCTGCGTTTTCGTCGACCACGGGCTGTTGCGCGAGGGCGAGGCGAAGCAAGTCGAGCAGGACTTCGTCGCCGCCACCGGCGTCGACCTCGTCGTGGTGAACGCCCAGGCCGATTTCGCGGCCGCCTTGTCAGGGGTCGCCGACCCCGAAGAGAAGCGCAAGGTCATCGGCAGGGAGTTCATCAGGGCGTTTGAGCAAGCCGCCCGCCAGATCGCGGCTGCCTACGCGAGGGATTCCGGCACGGTCGGCTCTGCCGAGTTCCTCGTCCAGGGCACGCTGTACCCGGACGTGGTCGAGTCAGGCGGCGGAACGGGCACCGCCAACATCAAGTCACACCACAACGTCGGCGGCCTGCCTGAGGACCTCGGCTTCACGCTGATCGAGCCGCTGCGCGCGCTGTTCAAGGACGAGGTGCGGGCCCTGGGCGCCGAACTAGGCCTGCCGGCCGAGATCGTCTGGCGGCAGCCGTTCCCCGGGCCAGGCCTCGCGATCAGGATCGTTGGCGAGGTCACGCCCGAGCGGCTCAGGATCGTCAGAGCGGCGGACGCTATCGCCCGGTCCGAGCTCACCGCGGCGGGCCTGGACCGGCAGATCTGGCAGTGCCCCGTCGTGCTGCTCGCCGACGTGCAATCCGTCGGGGTCCAGGGCGACGAGCGCAGCTACGGCTATCCGATCGTGCTGAGGCCTGTGACCAGCGAAGACGCGATGACCGCGGACTGGGCGCGGGTTCCTGACGAGGTGCTCGCCAGGATCTCGGGCAGGATCACCAACGAAGTCCCCGAGATCAACAGGGTCGTGCTCGACGTCACGAGCAAGCCCCCCGGCACCATCGAGTGGGAGTAGCCGCCTACTGCCCGAAGCCCACCCGTGCGACTGAATGTGACGTTCAATGCGGATTTCGCGACTGGATGCCGCATTCACTCGCGCGGCGGCCCGGCGTCGCTGCCCCCCGGTCAGGTGACGCGCGAGAGCTCGGCGGGGAGGTCCTCGTAGGACCTGTCGGCGGCGATCTGGCGGAGCCGGTCGAGCGCGTCCCACACGTCGGTGAACCTGGTTGTGATCGGGACCGGCCCGAGGCGCAGCCGGTCGGGCGTCCGGTAGTCGCCGATCACGCCGGCCGCGATCAGCGCCTTGTTGATCCGCCAGGCGTCCTGGTGATGCAGCGTCACGTGGTTGCCGCGCCTGGCGTCGGCGCGCGGCGACGCGAGCCGGAACCCGTGCGGCGTCAGCCATTCGTCGGCCAGGCGGATCACGTAACTGGTCAGCGCGATGCCCTTGTCGCGCAGCCGCTCGATCCCTGCCTCGGCGAGCAGCCGGGTGCCCTCCTGTACCGCGACCGTGCCGATGATCTGCGGCGTCCCTGTGCCGAACCGCTCGATACCCGGCACCGGGTCGTACGCGGGCCCCATCGCGAACTGATCGCTCTGGCCGAACCAGCCCCAGATCGGCTGCCGCATCCGGTCCTGCAAACCGGTCCTGACGTACAGGAACGCCGGGGCGCCTGGGCCCGCGTTGACGTACTTGTACGTGCAGCCGATTGCCATGTCGGCCCCGCTCTCGTCCAGCCTGACGGGGACGGCGCCGACGGCGTGGCACAAGTCCCAGAGCATGAGCGCGCCGGCCTCGTGCACGAGCGCGGTGATCCTCGGCATGTCGGCGAGCGCGCCGCTGCGGTACGCCACGTGCGACAGGCTGACGAGCGCGACGTCGGGCCCGAGCGCCGCGAGCAGGCTCTCCTCCGACAGCCCCTCGTCCAGGTCGCTGTGGATCATCCGCAGCTCGCACCCGCGCTGGGCGGCGATCCCCTGCAGGACGTAGCGGTCGGTCGGGAAGTTGTCGTCGTCGGTGACCAGCACCTTGCGCCCTGGCTGTGCGTCCAGCGCGGCGCTGACGAGCTTGAACAAATTCACCGTGGTGGAGTCACCGACCAGCACCTGCCCGGGAGCCGCGCCGATCAAGTGCTCGCCGACCAGGTCGCCCACCTCACGAGGCAGCCCGACCCAGGTGTTCCACGACCGAACGAGGCCGTGTCCCCACTCGGAGCCGACGACGTCGGCGATCCTGGCCGCAGTGGCGAGCGGCAGCGCGCCGAGCGAGTTCCCGTCGAGGTAAATAGGCGCGTCGTCGGGGCGGACGAAGCGGTCCCTGAACCGGGCCAAGGGATCAGCCAGGTCGAGTTGCTCGGCGTATGTCCTGTTCGATGGCAAGGCGCTCACGCCTCAACAGTAACGACCAGGTCCCGGGCAAGACGCGGTCGCGGCCGCTCGTTTCAGGCGTTATCGGGAATGCGACGGTACGGGTAGGCTGTGGCTCCCCCAAATTCTCGGAGCGCAGGTGCGGCACTTCGGATACCTGACGGCAGGCCAGGATGAGTCCCTGTTTGCCCGCGCCCCGCAGCCGTTTGACAGGGATAGCGAGCGCGGCACGCTCGCGATGGCGCTCGGCGCGACCCTGTACAGCCCGGGCACCACGCGGGACTACGCTCGCCGGATCGGCGCCCTTGTCGGGCGCGGTGTGACCTCGGCCGTTCTCTGCCTAGAGGACGCGATCAGGGACACGGACGTGCCCGCGGCCGAGCGCAATGTCGCGGCCCAGCTGGCCGAGCTGCACGAGACGCACCTGCGCCAAGCGTGCCCGGCAGCGCCGCTGCTCTTCGTGCGGGTCAGGCATCCCGACCAGGTCCGCTCGCTGATCAAGGAGGCCGGCGAGGCGGCCGCGATTCTGACCGGGTTCGTTTTCCCGAAATTCACGGCCTCGGCCGGTTCGGAATTTCTCGGCGTGCTGGCGGAAATGCGCGCGGAAACCGGGTTGCCGCTCTACGGGATGCCGGTGCTCGAGTCCGCGCAGACTACCTACGCAGAGACGCGCGTCGCCGAGCTGCTCGCCGTCCGCGACCTGGTCGCCGCCCACGCCGAGGCGGTCCTGGCGGTCCGCATCGGCGCGACTGACATGTGCGGGCTGTTCGGGCTGCGGCGCAGCAACGACCAGACGGTCTACGACCTGACACTCGTGCGCGAGGTCATCGCTGACATCGTGAACGTGTTCTGCCGCGACGCTCAGTTCGTCGTGTCGGGACCGGTCTGGGAGTACTTCGCGCGCGGTGAGCGGATGTTCAAGCCGATGCTGCGCGAGTCGCCCTTCCGTGCCAGGGGCGACCTGCCCAACGCGGTTCGGGTCAGGCGGCAGCTCGTCCGCAGCGACCTAGACGGCCTGCTCAGGGAGGTCGTGCTCGACAAGGCCACCGGGATCATCGGCAAGACGGTCATCCACCCCTCGCACGTCCTGCCGGTGCACGCGATGCTGGTCGTCACCGCCGAGGAGCACAGCGACGCGCTGGCGACGCTCTGCCTGACCGACGGCGGCGTGCGGTCGAGTGAGTACGCCAACAAGATGCTCGAGAGCAAGCCGCATGCGAGGTGGGCGACCGGGATCCTGCGCCGGGCCGCCGTCTTCGGCGTGCTGAGGCCTGACCGCACGTTCGTCGACCTGCTCGACATCGAAGACGTCGGCGCATGACGGCCGGCTTGGTCAGCAGCGAGCTCGGGATCGCGGTCCGGCTCACGCCGTCAGGTCCCGCGGCGGCCGGGTTCGCCGGATCGCTGGAGGTCGGCCTGCGGCAGAACCCCAAGCGCGCCCAGCTCCTCGTGTCCCGGCTGCTTGGCAAGCACATCCCGGTGCCGGTCGGCGACGTGCTCGCGGCCGCCGGCGCGCTGGGCTCGATGGTGCGTGCCGCGTGCGAAGGCCAGACGCCGGTCGTGGTCGGATTCGCCGAGACCGCGACGGGGCTCGGGCACGGCGTAGCCGCGGTGAGCGCCGCGGACGGCGGCCCCGCGCCATGCTGGCATACGACCCGCAGGCCAGCGCCGCCCGGGGCGCAGGTCCTTCGGTTCAGCGAGGAACACAGCCACGCCACGGACCAGGCGCTCGTCGTGCTCGACGACGCAGCGCTGCGCGGCCAGCGCCCGGTCGTGCTCGTCGACGACGAGCTCACCACCGGCAACACCGCGGTGAACGCGATCCGGGCGCTGCACGCGCTCTGGCCCCGGCCGCTGTACGTGCTCGCATCGCTGGTCGACTGCCGCGACCGTGACCTCCGGGCCGCGGTCGCGGGCGCCGTGCGCTCGCTCGGCGCGCGGCTCGTCACGGCGTCGCTGCTCGACGGCGACGTCCGGCTGCCGGATGGCGTGGCAGCGCAGGCGCGCGCCTTTATCGCATCCGTGCCGGAACTGCCTTGCATTCATAACGGGACGCACGCGCCCGTGTCCTCCGTCGACGTGCCGCTGCCCGGCGGCCTGCCGGCGGTCGCGCTGGCGGGTTGGTCAGCGGCCCACGAGGGAGCGGCACGCGCGGCGATGAGCCAAGCAGCGGCGCTGCTGCCCGTCGCGGGGGGATGCCGCACGCTCGTGCTTGGCGACGAGGAGCTCATGTACCTGCCGCAACTGCTGGCCGCTGCTCTAGGGGACGAAACGAGGACGTCGACCACGACCCGCACCCCAGCGGTCGCGCTGGACAGGACCGGCTATCCGCTGCGGACGGTGCTGAGCTTCGGCTCGACCGACGATGGCTGCCGCCCCGCCTACGCGTACAACGTCGCGGCGAGTCGTCAGCCAGAGCGTGGCAACGCGCCAGGGTTCGACCACATCGTGTTCGTGACCGACGCGCCGTCCGGCCGGCGAACCGGCCCCGTGGTGAAGGCCCTGGCCGGCGCCGCCGGCCAGGGCGTCCACGTGGTCACGGTCCGCTCTGGCGACCGGCCGGCCGGAGAGCGCGATGCTGGCGAGTAGCTACCGGCCTGACGAGGTCAGCTTCCTCCTCACCGACCTGTCAGGACACGCGCTCGAGCTCGGGCTGCGCGAGCGGGAGCAGGCCATCCAGCGCGGCCGCAACTACGCCGAGATGCTGCCGATCGAGTACGCGCCGAGCGCGGAGTACCTTGAGCTGTTCGAGGCGCTGCTCACCGAGGCCGCCACCGAGGTCGCCGAGCACGTCGGGGTTGTCACGCAGATGGCGCTCGCTGCCAGGGACGGCAAGCCCGTGCTGGTCTCTCTCGCCCGCGCGGGCACTCCCGTGGGGATCCTGATGCGCCGGTGGGCTCTGTTCTCTATGGATGTTGAGCTGGCGCACTTCGCGATCTCCATCGTGCGAGGCCGCGGCGTCGACACGGTCGCGCTTGACCACATCGTCGCCAGGCACGACGCGCGTGACGTGCTGTTCGTGGACGGGTGGACCGGCAAGGGCGCGATCACGGCTGAGCTGTCGGACGCGCTGGCCGGGTACGCGGCCGCCGGCGGGCCGCGCCTGCCGGGCGACCTCGCCGTGATCGCCGACCCCGGGCACTGCGCGACGCTGTTCGGCACCCGCCAGGACGTGCTCGTCCCGTCGGCGTGCCTGAACTCCACGGTCTGCGGCCTGGTCAGCAGGACCGTGCTGAACGACCTGATCAAGCCGGGCATGTTCCACGGCGCGAAGGTGTACGCCGAGCTGGCGGGCGCTGACCGGTCGGCGCGGTTCCTTGACGCGGTCAGCGAGCGGTTCCCTGCCGTCGCTCCCGCCGTCGCCGAGCGATGGCCGGCCGCGTACGCCGCCGACCGCCGCGTCACGTTCGCGGGCCGCGAGGTCGTCAGCAGGATCCAGGCCGAGTTCGGCCTGCCCAGCCAGCACCTGGTCAAGCCCGGCGCAGGCGAGGCGACGCGGGTCTTGCTGCGCCGGCTGCCCTGGCTGGTGCTGGTCAGGCCCGATCGCCGGGACCCGCTCGAGCACCTGCTGCTGCTCGCCAAGGAGCGCGGCGTCGAGGTGGTGGACTACCCCGACATGCCGTACAGCTGCGTCGGGCTGGTCAGGCCGCAAGCCGGTGCGGTGGCCTGAGATGGTGGCGCACCTTGTGCTCATCACGACCGACCTGGACAGGACGCTGCTGTTCAGCCGGCGCGCGACTGCCCGGCTTGGCGGCGGGCTGCCGGCTGATCCGGTCGAGGCGCAGGGAGCCGAGCTCTGCCGCGCGGCGCGTGACTCACTGGCCGGGCTGCCGCCGCACGTCAGAATCTGCGTCGCGACGAGCCGCAGCGTCAGCCGGCTGGCCAGGCTGCGGCTGCCATTCGCGACGCCCTATGCGATCGCGGCCAACGGAGGCGTCGTGTTGGTCGACGGGGCGCCTGACGAGGGCTGGGCGGCGCGGACCGAGAGACTGCTAGCAGCGGCGGCGCCCGCGGCTGCCGTCCGCGCCGCGCTCGCGGTGAAGGACAAACCGGGCTGGCTGATCAGGATGGGTGACGCCGACGATATGTGCTGCATGGCCGTCGTCGATCTGGGCGTGTTCGGCGAGAACGAGCTCGCGGTGATCGCCCGCCGGTGCGGCGAGCTCGGGTGGGAGGCGTCGCTGATCGGCCGCAAGCTGTATGCGTTCCCCGCCGGCTTTGGCAAGGAGCACGCGACGGCTTACGTCACCCAGCGGGTCGCCGCGCTGGCCGGCGCCACGCCGCTGCGCTTGGCCGCGGGCGACACCGAGCACGACCGCCGGATGCTGGCCGACGCCGATCACGCCTGGGTCCCGGCCGGGTCGGAGCTCGCGCGGTCGGCGGCCGGCGAGGGCTTCGCGACCAGCCGCGAGCCCGGCCACGCGGCCGCCGCCCAGATCACCGCCGACTGGCTCGCCCGCTGCCGCGCCCCGGCGGCCCCGGATTCATGATCACGGACGCCTGTGCGCAGGGAGGCAGAAAGGCGTCCGTGATCACGAAGGTCATCCGGTGATCAGCAGGGTGGGCTCGGGTGGGTCGGTGAGGGTGAACTCGCGGCCTGGCAGGGAGGCTGCGGGGAACACGCGCAGGCCAGCCGGGAGC
>DASUHI010000021.1:0-2582 GCA_036273575.1 Streptosporangiaceae bacterium
AGCCTGCTCACACCCGCCTCGTCGTCCACCGCCGCGGTCAGCTCGGGCAAGGCATCCAAGATCGGGCCCAGCGCCTCGGCGGTCGTGACGTTGTCGCAGGAGCCGCGCCGCACCGCCACACTGGCGGCGTCGGCCAGGGCCGCGGCGAGCGTCGTCTTGCCGACGCCCGCTTCGCCGCCCAGGGACACCAGCCGGCCGCTGCCGTCAAGCGCCTCGCCGAGCAATCCCTCCAGCGAGGCCAGGAAGCCCGCCCGCTCGATCAGCACACCAGTCATTAAATCCCGGCACCCGCCTGAACAGCCAGTTCCGGCACCGCTCACGGTCCGAAGGCCTCGCGCATGCGGTCCAGGCCGCGGACGACGCCGGTGGTCAGCGTGCCGACGCCGGCCACGGCCACCGTGACGACGTCGCCGTCCGCCAGGCTGAACGGAGCAGGCGGCACCAGGCACGTCCCGGTCGCCAGCACGACGCCATCGGGATAGATGTCGGCCCGCAGCAGGTAGCCGACGAGATCGTCGAACCTGCGGCACAGCGAGGCGGTGCTGGCCTGGCCGTGCCAGGCGACCGCGCCGTCGCGCCGGATCGTCAGCTCGATGCCGAGGTCATAGGGATCGGTGATCTCCCAGGAGGGGCGGATCGCCGGGCCCACCGCGCACCCGCCCAGGAAGACCTTGGCCTGCGGCAGGTAGAGCGGGTTCTCGCCCTCGATCGACCGGGACGACACGTCGTTGCACGCGGTGTAGCCCACAATCTCGCCGAAGCGGTTGATCACCAAGGCGACCTCGGGTTCCGGCACGTCGAGGTCGGAGTCGGCGCGCACCGCGATGGTCTGCCCGTCGCCGACGACTCGCCACGCTGCTGACTTGAAGAAGAGCTCCGGCCGTTCGGCCTCATAGACCTGCTGGTAGACGTCGGCCGAGCGCTCGCTCTCCTCGACCCGCGCCTCGCGGGACGTGGCGTACGTGACCCCGGCCGCCCAGACCTCGGTCCGGCCGTCGACGGGCGGCAGCTGGGTGACGTCCGCGGCCGGCACGGGCCGACGGTCCCGCACCCGCTGCCTGATCTCGGCCAGCGGCAGCGCCCACAGGGCGGCCAGCGACGGCACGCCCGACAGGCCGAACACCTGCCCCTCGTCGCGCACGCCAGCCAGCGGAGCCGGGGAATCGCTCGTGGCGTACCTGATGATCTCCACAGCGGCTCACCCTTCGCGACGGCGACAACATGCGATGCCGACCCTACGGCACAACCCCGCCCAGCCGAGAAGCACGTCGTCGGCACGCCGGCGGCGAAGCCGACGGTCGTGCGGGCAGTCCTCACCTCACCTGCCTCGCAGGCACCACTGGTCGCTGCCGTCCGCGGACGGTACGGGGGTCGTGTGCCCCTGCCCCCGTCCTGCGGGGGTTGGGTGCCCCAGCCCCTGGCTACTCGGGCCGGCATGACCGCCGCGGGCATCACGTCATGTGCGCGGGCCTGTTCCGCGCCATTGCCAGGACATCGCGGAGAAGGGCTACCATGGGACTGGTGCTGACGCAGCACTAAAGTGATCTGGTGTCATACTCTCTTCCGCTGACCCGCAGCGAGGCCATCGTGCGGTATCTGCGCGAGGAGATCGTGACCGGGCAACTCGGCCCGGGCACGGTGATCAAGGACGCGGAACTCGCCGACCGGCTCGGGGTCAGCATCACGCCCGTGCGGGAGGCCATCGTGCTGCTGTCTGCCGAGGGCCTGATCGACATCTCGCCGAACCGGACCCGGCGGGTCACCGACGTCTCGCAGAAGAACGCGCTCGAGCTGATCGACGTCATGTGCGTGCTGGCCTGCGCGGGCGTCGAGTGGGGCGTGCCGAACCTGACCGACGCCGACCTGGCCCGGATGCGCCAGCGCCTGGATGCGATGCTGGCCAGCCTGCGGGCCGGCGATGTCGCCACCGCGACCTCCGCGGGCGCTGACTTCAGCACCATTATGATCTCGGCCAGCGGGAACCGGGAGTTGCAGACCCACGTAGACCTGGTGGTCACCCGGATGCGGCGGCTGCTGGGGCTGACTCCGCAGAGCAATCACTGGCGGCCGTGGATCGACGGGTACACCGAGGTCCTCGTGCGGCTGGAACACGGTGACGCCCAGGCCGCGATGGGCCGCTACCGGCGGATCTACGCCGAGGTCCGGGCCGAACTGGAGTCAGGCGAGGCCGCGGCGCAGGGCCTCGAAGCGGCGCGTCCAGATCCGCTGCGATAGCGCGCAGTCAGGCGCGAACACTTCCGCCGCGTGATAGGAACCGGGATTGACGTGCAGCTCGGTCGGCACACCGGCTTGCATGAGCCGCTGCGCGAACGCGATGTCCTCGTCCCGGAACAGGTCGACCGTGCCGACGTCGATGAAGGTCGGTGGCAGGCCGGCCAGATTCTCCGCGCGGGCCGGGGCGGCGTACTGATCGGCCTTCGCGTCGCCTAGGTACCACTTCCAGGCCTCGATGTTGCCCGCGCGGTCCCACAGCCCGACGTCGGTGATCTCGTGGCTCGACGGGGTCTCGTTCCTGTCGTCGATCATGGGGTAGATCGGCATCTGGAAGCGGATCGCCGGGC
>DASUHI010000022.1:0-2497 GCA_036273575.1 Streptosporangiaceae bacterium
GCCAGCGCTGAGCCGTTGGCAGTGGCTGATCTTCGGCTACCTGATGTTCGCCGGACCGTGCCTGACCGCCTGGGTGCTCGGCGACTCGACCAGGTACCGCCGGGCCTACTACACGAATCTGGAAGAGCGGGCGGCCAGGCTCGAGCGAGAGCGAGACGCGCACGCGCAGATCGCCGCGGCCGCCGAGCGCGCCAGGATCGCTCGCGAGCTGCACGACGTGGTCGCGCACAACGTCAGCGTGATGGTGGTGCAGGCAGACGGCGCCGCCTACGCGCTCGCCGCCGACCCGGCGCGTGCCCGCCAGGCACTGGGCGCGATCTCGGCGACCGGCCGCCAGGCGCTGACCGAGATGCGGGCGCTGCTCGGCGTGCTGCGCCGCGGCAACGACGGCGGCCTCGCCGTGCTCGCGCCGCTGCCCGGGCTTGGCCAGCTCGACGAACTGCTCGATCAGGCCAGAGCCGCGGGCCTGCCTGTCACCTGCTCGATCGAGGGCACGGTCAGGCCCCTCGCGGCCGGCACCGCGCTCACCGCCTACCGGATCATCCAGGAGTCGCTGACCAACGTGCGCAAGCACGCGGGCGGCATGGCGTGCGCGAACGTCGTGCTGCGCTACACCGACGCCGCGGTCGAGCTTTCTGTGACCGATAACGGGGTCGGGGCCGCTGCTGCCTGCGACGGCGCCGGCCACGGGCTGACCGGGATGAGCGAGCGCGCCGCGATGTACGGCGGGTCCGTGCAGGCCGGGCCGCGTCCTGGCGGCGGCTTCGAGGTCACGGCCACGCTGCCGATCGTCCCCGTGCACGCGGGTGCCGCATGACCATCCGCATCCTGCTCGTCGACGACCAGGAGCTGGTGCGGGCCGGGTTCCGCATGGTGCTCGATGCTCAGCCTGACATGACCGTCGTCGGCGAGGCAGGCGACGGCATGGCCGCCGTCGCAGCGCTGCGCCGCACGCCCGCCGACGTAGTCGTGATGGACGTGCGGATGCCGAGGCTGGACGGCATCGAGGCGACCAGGAGGATCTGCGCGGCCGGCGACCGGCCCCGAGTGCTCATGCTCACCACGTTCGACCTCGATGAGTACGCGTTCGCCGCGCTGAAGGCCGGGGCGAGCGGCTTCCTGCTCAAGGACGTGCCGCCAGAAGAGCTGCTGTTTGGCATCAGGGCCGTGCATTCAGGCGACGCGGTGGTGGCGCCGTCCACGACGCGCAGGCTGATCGACAGGTTCGCCCCCATGCTGCCGAGCGGCTCGGGCGACGCTGAGCCCGACCTGGCCGGGCTGACCAGCCGCGAGCGCGAGGTTCTCGCGCTGATAGCGCAAGGTCTTTCCAACACCGAGATCGCCGACCGGCTCTTTGTCTCAGAGGCGACTGTGAAGACGCACGTCGGCCGGGTGCTCTCCAAGCTCGGCCTGCGCGACCGCGTGCAAGCCGTCGTGTTCGCCTACGAGACCGGCCTGGTCAAGGCCCGCGGCTCCGCCTAACCAGAGCCGCCTGGCCCTGCCACGCATGGGACGACCCCGGTTCATGCCGACGTCACCCGCCCTGGAGCCTGGCTCCCGCCGGCCCCGGCCTCCGCTTGACATATATCGTGCTTGCAAACTATAGTTAGCTTCTGATAAGAACAGGGAGGATCCCGATGAACGACTACCGCGCAGCCGGGCAGGAACTGCAGGGCCAGGTCCTGGCCGCCGCCCGTAAGGGACAGCAGCGGGTGGCAACCACAGTCAAGAACGTGACGGCCGTTGCGCAGCAGATCAGACCGCAGCTGGCCAGCTTGCCCAAGCCCACGCTGAACCTGTCGGCGCTGCCAGGCCAGGCGCAGCTTCGCGAGAAGGCGCCGGCGCTTGTGGCTAAGTTGCCCGTCAGGCTGCAGACGAAACTGCCGACCCCGGACCAACTGAAGGCCGGTGCCGAGGGCCTGGTCGGGCACGCTCTCACCGTCCAGCGCCACGTCGTCGACCAGGTGCGCACCGCGGCTGCCCCGCTGGCGCATCAGGCCGCCGCAAGACTGTCTCAGTTCGGCGAGCCCGGCGCTAAGCCAGCGCCCGCGGTCAAGCCCGAGACGACCACCAAGGTCAGCGAAGTGACCGTGACCAGGAGCGACAAGGCCACGGACGGCGCCGGCAAGGCCGAGAAGCCCAAGGGTGGCGGCACCAGCACGACCAAGACGCGGCAGACCTCGACGAGCCGGAAGCCGCGGACGAAGCAGGCGGACAAGTAAGACTCAGGGAACAGGCGCGGCCGGCGCACCAGAATGCCGGCCGCGCCTCACCGACGCGAGGAAAACGGTGTGAAAGAACCCTGGGACGCCCAGATGGAGGCACTCGGCGACTTCATACGCAAACGACGCAAGCAAGCCAACCTGTCGCTGCGTCAACTCGCGGAGAAGACGAGGTTGTCCAATCCTTACCTAAGTCAGATCGAGCGGGGCCTGCATCAGCCGTCGATGCGGGTCATCAAGCTGATCGCCGACGCGTTGAACGTCTCCGCGGAGAC
>DASUHI010000023.1:0-9355 GCA_036273575.1 Streptosporangiaceae bacterium
CAGCGCGGCGGGGCGGCGCTGGCGAGGTCGCCGTCGGCCGCGGCGGCGAGGAGGCCGGCCAGCGGCGTCGCGAGGCGGTCGAGCACGACCTGGCTCTCCGGGTCGCCGAAGCGGGCGTTGAACTCGATGACCTTGATCCCGCCGCTGGTCAGGGCCAGGCCGGCGTAGAGGACGCCGCGGTAGGGGGCGCCGCGGGCCGCGAGCTCAGCGAGCGTGGGGCCGATCACCTCGGCCATGGTGCGCTCGGCCAGGTCGGGAGGCGTCCACGGCAGCGGCGCGTAGGCGCCCATCCCGCCGGTGTTCTGGCCGGTGTCGCCGTCGCCTGCGCGCTTGTAGTCCTGCGCGGGCAGCAGCGGGACCGCGCGGGTGCCGTCCGCGATCGCGAACACCGACAGCTCGGGCCCGGCCAGGTACTCCTCGATCACGACCTGCCCGCACGCTCCGGCGTGCTCGATCGCGTGCGCGCGGTCGTCTGTGACCACGACGCCCTTGCCGGCCGCCAGGCCGTCGGCCTTGACGACGTAGGGCGGGCCGAATTCGTCAAGCGCGCCGCCGACCTCGGCCTGGCTGGTGCAGGTGCGGGAGGCGGCGGTTGAGACGCCCGCGGCGAGCATGACCTGCTTGGCGAATGACTTGGAGCCCTCGATCATCGCAGCAGCCCGGTCGGGGCCGAAGCAGCTGAACCCTGCCGCGCGGACGGCGTCGCCCACCCCGGCCATCAGCGGGGCCTCGGGGCCGACGACGACCAGGCCGGCCGCGATCTTGGCGGCCAGCTCTGTGACGGCCCGCGGATCGGTCGGGGATACGTCGTGCAGCTCGGCGTGGCGGGCGATGCCCGGGTTGCCGGGAGCGGCGTGCAGCTCGGTCACGTCGCTGTCCGCGGCGAGGGCGCGGGCCAGCGCGTGCTCGCGGCCACCCGAGCCAAGAAGCAGAACGCGCACGCGGCGAGCCTAACGGCCCGTCGCGGCGGCGTTGCCGGTGCCGGCTCAGATGAGGTCGCGGAGCTGGATCGTCTGGTCGCGGCGCGGGCCGACGCCGACCGCCGCGATCGGCGCGCCGATCATGTCCTGCAGGGCGAGCACGTAGGCGCGGGCGTTCCCCGGCAGGTCTGACAGGTCATTGGCGTGCGAGATGTCCTCCCACCAGCCGTCGAGGTATTCGTAGACCGGCTTGGCGTGATGGAACTCCGTCTGCGTCATCGGGACCTCGCCGTGGGTGACGCCGTCGATCTCGTAGCCGGTGCAGACGGGGACCTTCTCCAGCCCGGACAGCACGTCGAGCTTGGTGACGAAGTAGTCGGTGACGCCGTTCACGCGGGTGGCGTACCTGGCAATGACCGCGTCGAACCAGCCAGTGCGGCGTGCCCGTCCGGTGGTGACGCCGTACTCGCCGCCGGCCTTGCGCAGGTACTCGCCGTGCTCGTCGTTCAGTTCCGTCGGGAACGGGCCTGAGCCGACCCTGGTCGTGTACGCCTTGAGGATCCCGAGGATCTTGGTTATCCGCGTCGGGCCGACGCCGGATCCGACGCACGCGCCGCCCGCCGTGGGAGACGAGGACGTCACGAACGGGTAGGTGCCGTGGTCGACATCGAGCAGCGTCGCCTGGGCGCCCTCGAGCAGGACGACCTTGCCGTCGTCGAGCGCCTTGTTCAGGATCAGGCCCGTGTCGGCCACGTAGCGGGCGAGGCGCTTGCCGTAGCCGGTGTACTCCTCGCAGACCGCCTCGGCCTCGATGCCCCGCCGGTTGTAGACCTTGGTGAGGACCTGGTTCTTCTCCCTGAGAACGAGGTCGAGCTTCTGGCGCAGGATCGTCTCGTCGAAGAGGTCCTGGACCCTGATGCCGACCCTCGCCGCCTTGTCGGCGTAGGTCGGGCCGATGCCGCGGCCCGTGGTTCCGATCCGCGCCTTGCCCAGGTAGCGCTCGGTGACCTTATCGAGGGCCACCTGGTGCGGCATGATCAGGTGGGCGTTGGCTGAGATCAGCAGGCGGTCGCAGGACACCCCGCGCGCCTCGATACCGTCGATCTCCTCGATCAGCACGGCCGGGTCGACGACGACCCCGTTCCCGATGACCGGCGTCGCGTGATCGGACAGCACGCCGGACGGCAGCAGGTGCAGCGCGTAGCTCTCCTCGCCGATCACGACCGTGTGCCCGGCGTTGTTGCCGCCCTGGTACCTGACGACATAGTCCACGCTGTCGCCGAGCAAGTCCGTCGCCTTACCCTTGCCCTCGTCGCCCCACTGGGCGCCAACAATCACGATGGCGGGCATGACTACAGGCTAGCGACGCCCGGGTCCGGCGGTGGCGCCGCGCGCCGTTACTGCCCTCCACCCTCGAGGACGTAGGCGGCTGTCTGGCTCGAGTCGCGCAGGAACTCTCTGACGCGCTTGGTCTCGTCGTCCTCGCCGATCGCCGCGGCCGCGGCGCCGAGGAAGTGCAGCGCGCGCAGGAAACCGCGGTTCGGCTCGTGTTCCCACGGGATCGGGCCGTGTCCGCGCCAGCCGGCCCGGCGTAGCTGGTCCAGGCCGCGGTGGTAACCCGTTCTGGCGTACGCGTACGCCGTGACCGGGTCATCGTCGATGGCTCGCTCCGCGAGAGCCGCCCACGCGGCGCAGTACGCCGGGAACCTCGCCGCGACCTCGCGCGGGTCCTGGGCCTCGGCCAGTGCCTTAGCCGCCTCGACGTCGTCGGGCAGGAACGTAGCCGGCGGGGTCGGCTCGGCCAGCAGGTTCTGATGCGTCATCCCCCCATCCTCCCGGCCCTCCCGCCGCCCCCCGCTCCCGCCCCCCTTTCGCTCCCGCCCGCCGCTCCGGCCCCCCGCTCCCGCTCCCCGCTCCCCCTCCCGGCACTGGAGTCCGGCGCCGACTTCCCACGGATTGGGTAACCCTAAACCGGGCAAAGCGGTCCGTGAGATGACTGGAAACCGTGCCATGTCAGTGGGCAGTGCGACCCTGGCGGCATGGACTTAGTCGAACTGCCTGGTTCCTATAGATTTGCCGGTATTACGACTACGGCCGAGCTCGCGGCGGCCGGCGTGACAGACGCGAAGATCCGTGCGCTGGTGCGGAATGGCGCGCTGGACCCGGTGTGCCGCGGGGCATACGCTCGCGCGGATCTCGCCGCGCCCGCCAGAGCGGCGGGCGCGCGCACCGAGCGGATGTTATCGATTGCGGCGGCCGTTGCCGTCGCAGGCGAGACCGTCGTGGCCAGTCACCACGACGCTGCTGTTGTGCACGGTCTTGACTTGCTCGAGCGCCCGCCGGTCGGGAGGGTAGCGGTTAGCCGCGCGCTGCAAGCGCCAGGCAGCCGAACAGCGCGGCCGGGAGTGGCGATGCATCAGGTCTCGCTGCCGGACGCGCATGTGCGGTTCAGGGACGGGATCCCGGTGACGTCGGTGGCGCGGACGGTGGTGGACCTGGCGAGGACGTTGCCTTTCAGGTCGGGTGTCGTCGTGGCCGATTCGGCGCTGCACGGGTTTCAGATCGGCAAGGGCGAAATCGAAGGCGTCGTCCGCGACTGCGCGCGCTGGCCCGGCATCGCGAAGGCGCGGCGGGTCGTCGCGTTCAGCGACGCACTGGCTGAGTCGCCTTTCGAGTCGATCGCGAGGGTGGTGGCGTTCCATGAGGGCGGGCTGCCGCCGCCGATGTTGCAGGTGTGGATCAAGGGACCCGACCGTGCGATCGGCCGGGTGGACTTTCTCTGGGATCAGCACACGACGATCGCCGAGGCCGATGGCGCGCTGAAGTACGCCGACCCGGGCCGCGCCAGGGAGCAGCTCAAGCGGGACGCCGAGCTGCGCCGGGCGGGTTACGAGGTGGTCCACTTCACCTGGCGCGATCTCGCGGCCGGTTCCGAACAGGTCATCGGGTGGATCAAGGCGGCGTTCGGCCGGTCGGCGCGGCTGCGCGCCGTTCGGTGACGGGCTACTCGCGGCCTGCGGTGCGGCCGTCGCGCGGACCGAAGACGGCGATGGCTTCAGTGTCGCTGGCCGTCGACCTGACGAAATAGTCGGCCCACTCGCGGGCCTCGGGGTAACCGGACTCGACGGCGATGCGGTCGCACGCCCGGTCGAGGTCGAACTCGGTGACCCGCAGGTCCACGCCAGGTCCTAGGAGCGCCCAGTGTGCCCCGGCTCCGCCGTATGGCATGCCGACGCTGCCCGGGTTGATCACGAGGCGGCGGTCCGCCAGCCGCGCGAACGGCATGTGCGTGTGACCGCAGACGACGGCGCTGATCGATTCGTCCAGGCCCGTGAAGACCTCTGCCCACCGGCCAGGCCGTGAGTCGACCAGCACGACCTCCTCGTCGTCGCGCGGTGTCGCGTGGCAGAACAGCGCCGCGCCAAGCCCGCTGACCTCGACGGTCGCGGACAGCGGCAGAGCCGCCAGCAGCTCCAGCTGGTCGCCGCGCAGCTGCTCGGCAGCCCACGGCGCGATCGGGTCAGGGATGGACGACCGTTCCTTGTTCCTGTACTCGACCAGCTCGCGGTCGGCGTTGCCGCGCACCCAGACGGCGCGGTCGCCCACGTCGCGCAGGGCGTCGATGGTCTCGGCCGGCTGCGGGCCGGCCGCCAGGTCCCCGGTCAGGACGACCAGGTCTGCGGCCGCGACATCAGGCTCGGCCAGCACCGCCTCCAGCGCTGGCAGCACGCCGTGGATATCCGAGAGAACCGCGACCCGCACGGGCTGGTCCGCTAGCTGAGCTGCTTGCCAGCCGACAAGAGGTCCTCGCACGCGACGACGACCCTGGCGGCCATCGCCGCCTCGGCTGCCTTGCCCCAGGAGCGCGGGTCGTAGGCCTTTTTGCTGCCCACGTCTCCGTCCACCTTCAGCACGCCGTCGTAGTTCGTGAACATGTGCCCGGCGACCGGCCGCGTGAACGCGTACTGGGTGTCGGTGTCGACGTTCATCTTGACGACTCCGTAGGAGATCGCCTCCCTGATCTCCTCGAGCGCAGATCCGGAGCCGCCGTGGAATACCAGGTCGAACGGGTCCTGCTTGCCGTACTCCGTGCCGACCGCGTCCTGGATCTCCTTCAGGATCGGGGGCCTGAGCTTGACGTGACCCGGCTTGTATACGCCGTGCACGTTGCCGAACGTGGCCGCCAGCATGTACCGGCCGCGGTCGCCGAGCCCCAGCGCCTTGGCGGTCGCGAGAGCGTCCTCCGGCGTGCTGTAAAGCTTCTCGTTCATCTCGCCCGTGACGCCGTCTTCCTCGCCGCCGACCACGCCGATCTCCAGCTCCATCACGATCCTCGCGGCCGCGCACTGCTCGAGCAGCTCGGCGGCGATCTGGAGGTTCTCGTCGAGCGGCACAGCGGACCCGTCCCACATGTGCGACTGGAACAGCGGCTCCTGGCCGGCGGCGACCCGCTCCTTGGAGACCTCGATCAGCGGGCGCATGTAGCCGTCGAGCTTGTCCTTCGGGCAGTGGTCGGTGTGCAGCGCCACCTGGACCGGGTACTTCGCCGCCACGACGTTCGCGTACTCAGCGAGCGCGGCTGCCCCGGTGACCATGTCCTTGATCGATCCGGAGAGGTACTCGGCCCCGCCGGTCGACACCTGGATGATGCCGTCGCTGCCAGCGTCGGCGAACCCGCGCAGCGCGGCGTTGAGCGTCTGGCTGGACGTCACGTTGATGGCCGGGTAGGCGAAGCCGTGCTCCTTCGCGCGATCGAGCATCTGCGCGTAGATCTCTGGTGTCGCGATAGGCATCCTGGACGCTCCCTCAGCTGGGGTGTGCTTGCCCAGTATCTCGCGGAGCAGGCCACCAGGGCAGCAGGTGGTCCTCGCGGGATCAGCGCAGACCTAGCTCGGCCATGTCATATGCGGCGAGATAGACAAGGCCGCGCTGTTCTACTACCGGCCGCGCCCCGCGGTCCACGACGACCGCCACGCCGGCCACCTCCGCGCCGGCCTCTGTGAGCGCGTCCACGGCGGTGAGCACGGACTTGCCGGTCGTGGACGTGTCCTCGACGGCCAGCACCTGCAGCCCCGCGACGTCAGGCCCTTCGATCCTGCGCTGCAGGCCGTGCGCCTTGCCTTCCTTGCGAACGACGAACGCGCTGAGCTGCCTGCCTCGCTCGGCGGCAGCGTGCATCATCGCCATCGCGACCGGGTCAGCTCCCAGGGTGAGCCCTCCGACCGCGGCGAACCTCAGTCCCGCTGTCAGGTCGAGCATGACGCGACCGGCGAGGCGCGCCGCGGCGCCATCCAGGAGCACCCGGCGAAGGTCGATATACCAGTCCGCCTGCTGGCCAGATGAGAGCGTCACGGCGCCGTGAACCACCGCGTTCGCCTTAATCTGGGCCAGCAGCTCGCTCCGGTCGGTCACGGCATTCGAGCCTAGCGGGGCTGGCCGGGGAACGGTGGCGCGGGCGTCGGCGGCGACCTCCGCTCTGCTGGGGAAGGTGGGGTCAATGCGGCGGGTGAGGCGAGCGACCCCGGTACGTTCATTCCGGCGCATTCCACGTCAGATGCAGCGCGCGTCGAGCCCCTTGGCGGCCCGCTGGGCGGTGGGTGAGGTTGCCCCAATGCCACCGTTGGCCAGAGCGGCTGCCAGGCCTGTGATCTGCGCTATTGGTCACGAACGCCGCTAGGCGCTGGTAACGTCTCGCGTCAGGAAAGGATGGTGTGGCGTGGATCGCTGTGCGCTGTTCGTTGATGCAGGCTATGCCCTCGCAGATGGCGCCATGGCCGTTCATGGCACGCGCCGTCGGGACTCCGTCTCCTGGGACCACGCCGGGCTCCTGAAGCTGCTCGCCGGGCTGGCGAGAGACCGGACCGGATTGCCCGTATTGCGGTGCTACTGGTATGAGGCCGCTGACGGGGGACGCACGGCTGAGCATGACGCGCTCGCCGAGATGCCAGGGCTCAAGCTGCGCCTGGTCAACACCAGGCCAGGCCGTCGCGAAGGCATCGAGAGCCAGTTGCGGCGCGACGTCGTGACGCTCGCCAAGAGTGGCGCGATCGCCGACGCGTTCATCGCCAGCGCGGACGAGCACCTTGCCGAAATCGTCGCCGAAGTTCAGGATCTTGGGCTTCGAGTAGTCGTACTCCACATCGCATCGGACGGCGGATGGACCATTCCGCAGCCGCTCAGGCAGGAATGCGATGACATTGTCGAGATCTCTGGTGTGCACCTGCGGCCATTCGTCGAGCTGATCCGCGGTGCCGAGCCTGCCCCGGCCGAGGAGCAGTACGCGGCCGCGGGATACGGATCGGGTCCGGCGACCGGCGACGATGCGATGATGTCCGCGGCGATGAGCCGGGCGGGCGTGCCCGCGCACGCGCTGCCGGCACCGGTCGGCGCCTACCAGGCGGCCGCGGAATACGGCATGGCTCAGCCGTACTCGAACGGCGGCCAGGTCGAGGTGAGTTCGCAGGGCCACGTCGCTGCTGGCGCGGCGAGCGGCCCTGCCGCTTCCGCCCAGGCGGTGATGGCGGACTCGGGCCGCGGGTCAGGTCAGGTCGTCGACCTGCAGCGCAACGGCTCCGGCGGTCAGTTCAACGGTCCCGGCCAGGCTACCGGTTCGCGGCCGGACGGCCGGCAGCCCGGTGACCAGGCGGGTTACGAGCGGGCGGAGAACTACGCGCAGCCGGCGGGCACGGGACTTGGAGGCGCCGAGGGTTCGGTCGCGGCTCAAGGTCAGCTCGGCACCGGAGCCGGCAGCTTTGGAACCGGCTCTGCGGGAGCCGGCCCTGTGGGAACCGGCACCGCGGGAAATAGCACTGCGGGAAACGGCACGCTGGGCAACGGCAATGCGGGAGCCGGCACCGGCGAAGGTGTCGCGGGAATCGGATCTGCAGGACAGGCCGGCGCTACCGGGACGTACGGAGCCCACGTGGCTGGCGTCGGACAGCACGGGACGAACGAGACAGGGCAACAGGCGTACGGTGGCACGGGTCAGCACGCGGCTCAGGCTGGCACCGGACAGCACTCCGGGACTGGCGGTGCCGCGCAGTTCCCGGCGCGTGAACCTGGCGCGTTCCAGTACGGCGACGGTGCCGCGCAAGCGTCCGCCTCGGCTCAGTTCACTGGCGCGGCACACGGACTTGGCATGCCGCAGTATGCCGGACAGCCGCAGCACACCGCTGCCGACCGGAACGCCCCCCAGCACGCGCTGCCTGTGCAGGGAATGCAAGCGACCCAGGGGACCGGCGCCCCGCAGCACACGGCGTACGAGAGCGGCGCGCAGCACCCGGCCCAGGCTTTCGGCGGATCGATCCCCGGCAACGTCGCGGGCGGCCCGGTGCGCGACGGCGCGGCCGGTTTGCCGGGCGGCCAGAGCCAGGGAAGCCAGAGCCAGGCAAGCCAGAGCCAGGCCGGCCAGAACGCGCCCAGCACGCCCCAGCAGGCGGGCGCCGCGGCGCTAGCCGGCACGGGCACCGGATACCCCGAATCAACGGCGACCGGCATGCACGCTCGGTCGGGCCACCAGAACGGCGGCGTGCAAGGACCTGGCCGGCCGGACCCGAGGCGAGAAGCCGGCCCTGAGAGCCCGAGGCGAGAAGCCGGCCCGGAGGGCCCGAGGCGAGAAGCGGGCCTGCAGGCCCCGCGGCGGGAAGCCGGTCCCCAGAACCAAGCGGCTCAAGGGCAGGTCGGCCTGCCCCAGAACGGCGCGGGGCAAGGGCTGACCGGCCATGGCGGAGCCGGCCAAGAAGGCGCGAGGTCAGGCGGCTACCAGGTCCCGCAAGGCACGTCAGGACCCGCGCAGACGTCATCGGTCCACCACCTGTCTGGCCTGAGCTTCCCGCCAGGCTCAGCGGCGTCTGCCCAGAACGGCTACCCAGGCCACGGATACCAGAACGGATCCGGGCCGAACGGATATCAGAATGGCTCGGCCCAGATGGGACCAGCACAGATAGGACCAGCACAGACGGGACCAGCACAGACGGGACCAGCACCGTATCCGTCATTCAATGGCTTCCAGGCGGGTGGCATTCAGAATGGCAGCCAGGCCAGCGGCAACGGGACGCACGGAGGGCTCAATCCCGCTGGCTTCGAGGCCGCGCCCTTGCCCGCGCCGCCGTCGCCCTACGGCCCGATTAACACGGGCTACTTCGGCGGGCAGTCAGGACCTGGCGAGCCTGGGCCTGGCCACGGCTCCGGCCAGCATTCGATGCCAGCTCATACGCCGCCAACCGGACCGTCGTTCCAGCCGCGTCCGCCGCTGCATGCCCAGGCTCAGGCCCAGCCCCAGCAAGCGCAGGTTCCCCAGGCGCAACTGTATTCGTCCCAGCAGCCACCGCCGCAACAAGCACAGCCGTCTGCGCTGCCCGCGGTGCGCCCCCCGCAGCCCTTGGCCGTCTCGCTCCCCGACGCCGTCAAAGCCGCGCACCACGAGGGCTACACCT
>DASUHI010000024.1:0-14197 GCA_036273575.1 Streptosporangiaceae bacterium
TGGCACGGCCCCGGCTACCGGAGCACCGGGCGACTTCGACTTCCTGATTGGCTCGTGGGACGGCAGGCACCGGCGGCTGCGCAAGGCACTGGCGGGCTGCGACGAGTGGGACGAGTTCACGTCGACGACGACATGCTGGTCAGTCTTCGATGGCGCCGCCAACGTCGACGAAGTCGTGATCCCCGAGCGCGGCTTCTCCGGGCTGACCGTCCGGCTGCTGGACCCTGTCGACCGCACCTGGTCGCTGTGGTGGGTGAACAGCAAGAACGGCCAGATGGATCAGCCGCCGGTGACGGGCTCCTTCACCGACGGCACCGGCCGCTTCTACTGCGACCAGCTATGGGAGGGGCAGCCGATCAGGTGCAGATTCACCTGGTCCGAGATCACGCCGACGACGGCGCGCTGGGACCAGGCGTTCTCCGTGGACGACGGGCGTACCTGGGAGATCAACTGGACCACGTGGTTCACCAGGCGGACCTGAGCTACTGACCTGCGTGCCTCCGGCACGACGCTGACCTGCGCGCCTCCCGCACGGCCATCGGGCCGACCCTGTATCGGTGAGTCACCCATCGCCCCGGATCGCAATGGGTGTCCCACCGATACAGGGCACTCGCAATGGTTGGTGCCGGGATTAGGTGATGCCTGGAATGTCACTCGACCTCGGCGAGCGCCCCTGCGAACTGCGCGGAGTAGAGCCTGGCGTACGCGCCGCCCGCGGCCAGCAGCTCGTCGTGGGTGCCTTGCTCGACGATCTGGCCGTGCTCCATCACGAGGATGACGTCGGCGTCGCGGATTGTGGACAGCCGGTGCGCGATCACGAAGCTCGTCCTGCCCTCGCGCAGCGAGTTCATCGCGCGCTGGATCAGTACCTCGGTCCTGGTGTCGACCGAGCTGGTCGCCTCGTCCAGGATCAGGATGGCGGGCCTGGCGAGGAACGCGCGGGCAATGGTGATCAGCTGTCGCTCCCCCATGCTGAGGTTTGAGCCTTCTTCATCGATGACCGTTTCATACCCATCTGGAAGGGTTTGAACAAAACGATCAACGTAGGTCGCCCTCGCTGCCGCGATGATCTGCTCGCGTGTCGCAGAGTCGCATCCGTAGGCGATGTTCTCGGCGATCGTGCCGCCGAACAACCAGGCGTCCTGAAGGACCATGCCGGTGAGCGAGCGCAGGTCTGCCCTGCTCATCTCCGCGATGTTGACGCCGTCGAGCGTGATCGCGCCGTCATCGACCTCGTAGAACCGCATCAGCAGGTTCACCAGCGTGGTCTTGCCGGCGCCGGTCGGGCCGACGATCGCGACCGTGTGCCCTGGCTCGACCGCGAGCGAGAGGTGCTCGATCAGCGGCGCGTCCGCGAGGTAGCTGAACGACACGTCCTCGAACCGCACGCTCCCCCTGACCTGCGGAGGATGCCGGGGGGACGCGTGATCGGGCTCTTGCTCGTCGGCGTCGAGCAGGGCGAAGACCCGCTCGGCCGACGCGACGCCTGACTGCAGCAGGTTGGCCATGCTCGCGACCTGCGTCAGCGGCTGGCTGAACTGGCGCGAGTACTGGATGAACGCCTGCACGTCGCCGAGCGACAGAGCGCCCGCGGCCACCCGCAGCGCGCCGACGACGGCGACGAGCACGTAGTTCAGGTTCCCGATGAACATCATCGCGGGCTGAATCGTCCCCGAGATGAACTGGGCACGGAAGCTGGCCTGGAACAGCTTGTCGTTCTGCTCCGCGAAGACAGCCATCGAGTCCTTCGTCCGCCCGAACGCCCTGACGAGCGAGTGCCCGGTGAAGTTCTCCTCGATGTGCGCGTTGAGACGGCCCGTTGTCGACCACTGCCTGACGAACTGCGGCTGCGCCCGCTTGCCGATCCTGGTCACCAGGAAGATAGAGGCGGGGACTGTGACCAGCGCGATGACCGCGAGCAACCACGAAATCCAGATCATCGCGGCCAGCACGCCGACGATCGTCAGCAGCGACGTGACGACCTGGCTGAGGGTCTGCTGCAGCGACTGGGCGAGGTTGTCGATGTCGTTGGTGACCCGGCTCAGGATCTCGCCCCGCGGCTGCCGGTCGAAGTAGCTCAGCGGCAGCCTGGCGAGCTTGGACTGGACGTCCTCGCGCATGCGGAAGATCGCCTGCTGCACGATGCCGGCCACGACGCGGCCCTGGATCACGCTGAAGACCGCGCTGCCGGCGTAGATCAGCGCGACGATCGCCAGCGTGGTGCCGACCTGGTCGAAGTTGATGCCGTGCCCCGGCGTGAGGTGCAGGGCGCCGATCAGCTTGGCCTGGGTGGTGTGGCCTGTGGCGCGCAGCCGGGCGACGAACTCGGCCTGGGTCAGGCCCGGCGGGATCTTGCTGCTGATGAAACCGGAGAAGACCAGGTTGGTGACATTGCCGAGCACCTTCGGGCCGATCACCGACAGCGTCACGCTGGCCACACCCATCGCGATGGCTGTGATGATCAGCGGCCGTTGCGGCGACAGCATGCGCAGCAGGCGCCGGCTCGACCCGCTGAAGTCCAGTGCCTTCTCGGTCGACATGCCGCCCATGAACCTGGCCGGGCCAACGTTCGTGCCTGGCGCGGGGCCAGGACCGCGCTGCGGGGTGGCCCGCTCCCCAGGTCCGCTGTGTTGGTTTTGCGCGCCTCCGGCACGACGTTCCGTCACGCCGCTGCCTCCTGCTCGGTCAGCTGGGACAGCACGATCTCCCGGTACGTCTTGTCGGTTGCCATCAGCTCGTCGTGCGTACCCTGGGCGACGATGCGGCCCGCCTCGAGCACGATGATCTTGTCGGCGTGCCTGATCGTCGCGACACGCTGGGCGACGATCAGCACGGTCGCCTCCGCGGTCTCGCGGGTCAGCGCCGCCCGGAGCGCCGCGTCGGTCGCGTAGTCCAGGGCGGAGAACGAGTCGTCGAAGAGGTAGATCTCCGGCTGGTGCACCACGGCCCTGGCGATCGCCAGCCGCTGGCGCTGGCCGCCTGACACGTTGGTGCCGCCCTGCGCGATCGCGGCGTCCAGGCCGCCCTGCATCTGGGCGACGAAGTCGCGAGCCTGAGCGATCTCCAGGGCGCGCCAGAGTTCGGCGTCCGTGGCATCGGGCTTGCCGTACCGCAGGTTCGACGCGACGGTGCCGGAAAACAGATAAGGGCGTTGCGGGACGAGGCCGATCAACCCCGCCAGGACGGCCGGGTCGAGCTTGCGCACGTCCACGCCGTCGACGAGGACCGCCCCTTCCGTGGCGTCGAACAGTCTAGGCACGAGGTTGACCAGGGTCGTCTTGCCGCTGCCCGTGCCGCCGATGATTGCGGTAACCTCGGCAGGCTCGGCGACAAGGCTGATGTCGGACAGCACGGGCGCAGCGGCGCCCGGGTACCGGAACTCGAGGTCGCGCACCTCGAGCAGCCCCCGCACCGCGCCGATCCTGGTCGGCCGCTCCGGCGGCCGCACGTCTGGCTCGGTGTTCAGCGCCTCGACGATCCGCTCGGCGCAGACCTCGGCCCGCGGGACCATGACGAACATGAAAGTCGCCATCATCACCGACATCAGGATCTGCAGCAGGTAGGTCAGAAAGGCGGTCAGCGCGCCGACCGGCATGCTGCCGCTGGCGACCAGGTGCCCGCCGAACCACAGCACGGCGATGCTGGAGAAGTTGAGCACGAGCATGACCGCGGGGAACATCAGCGCCATCAGCTTGCCCGTGCCGAGCGACACCGAGAACAGATCGGTGTTCGTGACCGTGAACCTGTCCTGCTCCTGCTTCTCCCTGACGAACGCCCTGATCACCCGGACGCCGCTGATCTGCTCGCGCAGCACGCGCGCGATCTCGTCGATCCGCTCCTGCATCTGGCGGAACAGCGGCCGCATCCTGGAGATGATCGCCGTCACGATGATGCCGAGCGCGGGCACCGCGACCAGCAGCAGCGAAGACAGCTGCACGTCCTGGTGGAGGGCCAGGATGATGCCGCCGACGCACATGATCGGGGCGGCGACCATCAGGGTGAACGTCATCAGCGCGAGCATCTGCACCTGCTGGACGTCATTCGTTCCCCTGGTGATCAGCGACGGCGCCCCGAAGTGGCCGACCTCCCTGGCGGAGAACTGCTGCACCTTCGTGAAGACTGCCTGCCGCACGTCCCGGCCGAGCGCCATCGCGGTGCGCGCGCCGAAGTACACGGCGCCGACCGCGCAGACGATCTGGACGAGCGCGATCGCGAGCATGAACGCGCCCGTCCGCATGATGTAGCCGATGTCGCCGGTGATCACGCCGTTGTCGATGATGTCCGCGTTCAGCGTCGGCAGGTACAGCGTCGCCAGGGTCTGGACGAGCTGGAGCACGACGACGAACGACAGGTCCCTGCGGTACGGGCGCAGGGACTCGCGCAGCAACCGGATCAGCACGGTGACTCTCTCGGGGGTGCGGGCTCGGGCAGGGTCTGTGCGGCAACCGTCAGGATCGGTTCCCGCGGGCGCGGATGGCAAGCCAATTCGCTCTCGGCGTGCGGGGCTGACGGGAAGCGGAGCGCGGCGAGCGCCTCCGTGATCAGCGGCACGAGCGCGACCGGCGGGTCCGCGTGCAGCCAGCGCTCGTGCGCGACCTGGATGGCGGCGGTCACGGCGCCCGCCAGCACGGCGGGGAACATGTCCGCGTGGAGGTCGGTGCCCGTCCGGTCCGCGATCGCCTCGGCCAGCATCCGCTGCGCGACATAGTGCGTCCGCAGGTACTCCCCTTGCAGGGCCGGCGAGGCGATCACGAGCCGCACGCCGTCGATCCACTCACGGTCCGGCGTCCGCATCCCGCCTTCGTAGGCCTCGAGGACGGCGTTCCTGATGGCCTCAGGCAGCGGTTCTGCCGCGGGCCGGCTCCGCAGCTCGGCGCCCATCCGCTGGCTGCGTTCCATCGCTAGCGCGCAGATCGCCTCGTACTTGCTGGCGAAGTAGTTGTTGAAGGTGCGGGCCGACACGCCCGCCTCGGCAGCGATGTCCTCGACGAGCACGTTCTCGAGACCGCGCAGCACGGCCAGGCGCATCGCCGCCAGGCCGAGCGCACGGCGGGTCGCCGCCTTCTTCCGCTCGCGCAGTCCCTCAGGTGCGCAGTCCACGTTCTGAGTATGGTTGAAAATTACGCAACACGCAAATTTGATGCTGCTGTCACTTTGCATCTCGCGCAACGTTGGCGCCAGCAGGGCGATGTCGCATTTTCGCTAGACTCGGACCGGCCATGTAAGGATGCTTGCAGGTATGCACGAAGACACCGAACGCTGCGTCAGGGCCGTGCAGAGCAAGGACGCCAGGTTTGACGGCTGGTTCTTCACGGCCGTGGTGACCACGGGCATCTACTGCCGCCCGAGCTGCCCTGTCGCGCCGCCCAAGCCGCAGAACATGCGGTTCTTCCCGAGCGCCGCAGCCGCGCAGCAGGCGGGGTTCCGCGCCTGCAAGCGCTGCAGGCCCGACGCCAGCCCGGGCTCGCCCGAGTGGAACGAGCGGGCCGACCTGGTCGCGAGGGCCATGCGGTTCATCGCGGACGGCATCGTCGACCGCGAGGGCGTGGCTGGCCTCGCGGCACGGCTGGGCTACAGCGTCCGGCAGATCGAGCGCCAGCTGCTCGCCGAGCTCGGCGCCGGTCCGCTCGCGCTGGCGCGTGCGCAGCGGGCGCAGACCGCAAGGCTGCTGATCGAGACGACCGGCCTCGCGATGGGCGACGTCGCCTTCGCGGCCGGGTTCCCCACGATCAGGACGTTCAACGACACGATCCTCCAGGTCTTCGCGATGCCACCGACCGAGCTGCGGCGCAGGGCCACGGCGAGCGGCAGGGCCTCGGCGACGCCGGCGAGCTCGCTCGGCGCGATCTCGCTGCGGCTGCCGTTCCGGCAGCCGATGTGTCACGACAACCTGTTCGGGCACCTGGTCGCCACCGCGATCCCCGGCGTCGAGGAGTGGCGGGATGGCGCGTACCGCAGGACGCTCCGGCTGCCGAACGGTCCGGGCATCGTGTCGCTGCGGCCTGGTCCCGAGCATGTCGCGTGCCAGCTGGCGCTCACCGACCTGCGGGACCTCGCGATGGCGATCAGCCGGTGCCGCCGGCTGCTTGACCTGGACGCCGACCCGGTGGCGATCGGTGACCAGCTGGGCACGGATGACGTGCTCGCGCCGCTCGTGCGCAAGGCGCCGGGACGCCGGGTTCCGCGTACGGTCGACGCCGCCGAGCTCGCCGTGCGGGCGATGATCGGCCAGCAGGTCTCGACCGCCGCGGCGCGAACCCACGGGGCGCGGCTGGCTGTCCGTTATGGCGAGCAGGTCGATGACGCCGCGGGCGGCCTCACCAGCCTCTTTCCTGACATGGCCGTGCTTGCCGGCGCTGACGCGGCGGCGCTCGCCATGCCTGCCAGCCGTCGCGAGAGCGTCCTGGCCCTGGCGCGGGCCGTTGCCTCAGGAACGCTCGACATCGGCCCCGGCGCCGACTGGGAACGGACCAGGAGCGTGCTCGCGACGCTGCCGGGCGTGGGCCCGTGGACCGTGGAGATCGTCGCGATGCGCGGCCTCGGCGACCCCGACGCCTTCACGCCGACCGACCTGGGCGTCAGGCGCGCCGTGGCCGAGGCCGGGCTGCCCGCCTCGCCCGCCGCCCTGACCTTGCGCGCCGAGCGCTGGCGGCCATGGCGCGCCTACGCGGTCCAGTACCTGTGGGCCACCTCCGACCACGCCATCAACCGCCTCCCGGCGGCCTGACGATCCACTAGACACTCGCTAGGAGAGGAAACACGATGACTGCGCGGACAGCTGCGAGCCAGCGGTCGCACACCGTAATCAACAGCCCCATCGGTCCGCTGACGCTGATCGCCGAGGACGGCAAGCTGGCGGGCGTGCACATGGAGATCACCAGGTACGAACCAGACGACGGGGCTCTGGGAACGGCGGTAGCCGTCGGTGGAGAGCCGGTGCTCGCCGCAGCGGCCTGTCAGCTCGGCGCGTACTTCGACGGCGAGCTGATCGATTTCGACCTGCCGCTGACCATGGAAGGTTCGGCCTTCCAGCGTACGGTGTGGGCGGCGCTGCGGGACATCCCGTACGGCGAGACCATCTCCTACGGCGAGCTCGCGAGGCGGATCGGTCAGCCGTCGGCCTCGCGCGCGGTCGGCCTCGCCAACGGCAGGAACCCGGTGTCGATCGTGGTTCCCTGCCACCGTGTCATCGGTGCCGACGGCAGCCTGACCGGCTACGGCGGCGGCATGGACCGCAAGCGGTTCCTGCTCGCGCTCGAGCAGCGCGTCAGTGGCCACACGCTGATCTAAGGCGGCGGAATCTGTTTAGTGTTCCTTTTGTCGCTCACGCACGTTACCTTGGCTACTGGTCACGACGGTAAGTGCGCGAATTGCCCTGAATCGCAGAGCCTGGCGACGACATGGAATTGGGTATTCACGGAAATACCGGCGAAGAGCTCAACGCCTTTGTCGGCCGCGAACGTGAAATAAGCGAGGTACGCCGGATCGTCGGCAGCGCGCGGGCGCTGACCTTGTGCGGAGCCGGCGGGATCGGCAAGACGCGGCTTGCCGTCCACGTCGCTGGCAGGCTCGCGGCGGAATACCCAGACGGCGCGTGGTTCGTCGATCTCGCCGACGTCCAGCACAACGAACTTGTGTCGTCCAAGATCGCAGCGGTGACTGGCGTCGTGGAGGAGCCGGGCAGGTCCCTGATCGCGACGCTGGCCGACGCGTTCAGGCCGCGAGAGATGCTCCTTGTCCTGGACAACTGCGAGCACGTGATCGAGGCGTGCGCGAAGATCTGCCAGCGTCTGCTCGCGGCTTCGCCTGGGCTGCGGGTGATCGCCACGAGCAGGGAGCCGTTGCGGATCGCCGCCGAGACGATCTGGCAGGTCCCGCCCATGGCGATGCCTGTGCTCGCTGGGCCAGGTCTCGATGGGCCGGGTCTGGGTGGATCGGGTCTGCCGGTCCTGGATGGGCCTGGCACGCGCGTAGCCGGCGACGTCGCGGCGCTGATGCAGGCCGACGCGCTCCGGCTGTTCGCCGACCGCGCGGCGGCCGTTGCGCCGGGTTTCGCGCTCGGTCCTGGCAACGTGGCGGCAGTCGCGTCGATCTGCCAGACCGTCGACGGCCTGCCGCTCGGCATCGAACTGGCCGCCGCGTGGGTGCGGGTGCTGACCGTCGAGCAGATCGAGGCGAGGCTCGGCGACCGGTTCAGGCTGCTCAGCTCCGCGGAGCGGATGGCGCCGGCCAGGCACAGGACGCTGCGCGCGGCTATCGACTGGAGTCACGACCTGCTCTCCGCGGCGGAGCGGGTGCTGCTGCGCCGCCTGTCGGTGTTCGCCGGCTGGCCGCTTGAGATGGCCGAGCAGGTCTGCGCCGACCTGGGGTCGGCGGAGGACCTGACGCCAGGCGAGATCTTCGGCCTGCTTGCGGGGCTCGCCGACAAGTCGCTGGTGATCGTTGAGCCAGAGGCCGGGCGGATCAGATACAAGATGCTGGACACCATCCGCGCGTACGCGGCCGAGCGGCTGACGGAGTCTGGCGAGACGCAGCGGCTACGGGACCGGTTCCGCGAGTACACAGTGCGCGAAGTCGAGGAGGCCGCGTTGCTCGGCATGGCGCTGACGACGGGCACCTGGTCGGAGCGGGTGGACACGTTCCGCAGGTTCGAGGCGGAGAACGCCAACCTGACGCAGGTCCTGACCTGGTGCGCGCGCGCCGGCGACGCCAGATCCGGGCTGCGGATCTGCGTGGCGATGCGGCCGGTATGGATCGTCCAGGGTTCGTTCGGCGAGGGTGCCGGGTGGATGGATGTCTTCCTCAATCTGGACATCGGAGGCCTGACGGGCGCGGTGCTCGGGCCTGCGCTCGTCGGCCGGGCCCAGCTCGCGTTCCCGCTCGACCCGGCAGACGCGGCCCAGCGGGCGAGGGCCGGGCTCGAGCTCTGCCGCGCCCCCGGCCTGGAGTTCTGGGCGGCGTCGGCGCTGAACCTGCTCGCGGAGGTGGCGCTGCACGCTGGTCAGCTCGACGAGGCCGACGCTCGCGCCGCCGAAGCGCTCGCGATCACCGACGGCTCGGGCGACGGGTTCAACGCGAGCTACGCGCACGGCACCAGGGCGGCCGTCGCGGCCTACAGCGGCGACCTGCACGGTGCGCTGCGGCTCGGCGAGCGGTCGCTGGCGATGGCCAGGGAGATCGACCAGCAGTGGGCGGTCGCCAGGGCCCTGCTGGGCCTCGGCGACCTGGCCAGGCTGACGTCGGGTCCCGCGCGTGCGCGACGGTACTACGAGGAGGCGTTCTTGATCCTGCGCGAGGTAGGTGCCCGCCCGGAGATGGCCCGGTGCCTCGCGGGGATCGGGCGGATCGAGATCAGCCAGGGCGAGCTCGAAGCGGCCGGCCAGCATCTCACCGAGAGCCTTGAGCTGAGCCGGTCCACGGGCAGCAGGATGGGCGTGATCAGGGGCCTGGACACGTTCGCGGCGCTGGCGATCGCCCAGGGCAACCACGACCTGGCCGTCCAGCTCACCGCCGCGGCCGCGGGGCTGCGCAGCCAGGCCGGGCTCCCCGAGGCCCCGAGGAGCAGGACAGACCGGCTGCTCGCGTCCGCCAGCGGGCTCACCGAGGCGGAGGTCAGCGAGCTCTGGGCCGCCGGGTCAAAGCTCAGCGGCGACGCCGCGGTGGAAATCGCGCTGACGGTGCCCGACCTGCTCGACTCACGGGAACCCGAGCTGACAGTCAGGGAACGCCAGATCGCGGCCATGATCACCAAGGGTTTGTCCAACCGGTCCATCGCCGGCGAGCTCGGCATCGCGTCGGCGACCGTGGCGCGCCACATCGCCAACATCATGGCCAAGCTCGGTTTTACGTCCCGGCTGCAGATCGCCGCGTGGGCCAAGGAGCGCGGGGGGTCGCCGGCCGCCGGGGGGTCCAGGAGGGGTCGCCCCCCTTAACCAGCACCGCGCGGTCACTGATCGTGGAACAGGGCGCTCACGGACTCGCCCTCGTGAATCCGCCTGATCGCCTCCGCGAGCGCGGGCGCGACCGAGATCACGTGCAGCCGCTCGGTGCCTTCTGACTCGGCGATCGCGACCGTGTTCGTGCAGACGACCTCCTGCACCCCGGGCCACGCGGCGATCCGCTTCAGCGCGCCGTCGCAGAACAGGCCGTGCGTGCAGGCGATCCTGACGTTCCCCGCTCCGTGCTCGCGCAGCCTGCCGAGCAGCTCGATGGTCGTGGTTCCCCTGGCGATCTCGTCGTCAAGGACGATCACGTTGCGCCCGGCTACCTCCCCGATAATCGAGGTGATCGTGACCTTGTCGTCGCTGATCCGCTCCTTCGCGCCGGCGGCCACCGGCAGGCCGAGCGTCCTTGCCAGCGCTGCTGCCGACTTGGCGTTGCCCAGGTCAGGCGAGACCACGACGGAGTTGGCCAGGTCCGTGCCGCGGAAGTGATCGGCGATCTCGCGCAGGGCGTGCAGATGATCGACGGGGACCGAGAAGAATCCGTGCACCTGGGGCGCGTGCAGCGTCATCGTCAGCACCCTGCTGGCGCCCGCGGTGACGAGCAGGTCGGCGACGAGCCGCCCGCCGATGGACACCCTGGGCATGTTCTTCTTGTCCGAGCGGGCGTAGGCGTAATGCGGGATCACCGCCGTCACCCGCGCCGCGGACGCCCCCCGGGCAGCGTCGAGCATCAGCAGCAGCTCAACCAGGTGCTCCTGCACGGGCGCCGCGAGCGGCTGGATCAGGAAGACGTCGCGTTCCCTGCAGTTGGACTGCAGCTGGACTTCCAGGCAGTCGTTGGCGAACCGGCGAACGATCGCCGGTTCCAGCGGAACGCCGAGGTGCCCGCAGATCTCCGCCGCGAGCCCAGGATGGGCCGTTCCGCTGAAGACCGAGATTTCCCGCACAATCTCCAGGCTAGAGGCAGCGGCCCGCGCGGTCTCCTGCTTAGCGCCGGCTGATCACCGTCGCCGGCCCGCCAGCCAGACGGAGGCGCACCCCGCCGCCGGGGTGAACGCCAGCAGAATCGCCGCGAACAGAGACTGGAACAGCCAGTACCGGCCGGCCGGCCGGCTGGGCTGCCGCCTCATGCTGAGGCCTTGAGTCATCGAGAAACGGAACGCTCTCGTCTCGAAATCGCTCGCCGACTAGCGGGCGCGCCGAGGAACGTGCCAGCGAGGAACGGCAGGAGATTGAGCCCCGCCTGCGCCGGCCAGGACAACGTTCTCACGGTTCCCGGCCTGATGGTCAGTAGCCTCCGCCGCGATGGTTGTCACAGTCGCGGCCGGTCAAGGAGGCGGCCGGACGGTTGTCAGGCGGCCAGCCACGTGGCGTCGGCGAGAACCGTGCCAAGGCCGGCCACCAGCCTGCCGAGTTCCCTGCCTGCCGGGTCGTAGCTGGGATTGACCTCGGTCAGCACCAGCCCGGCGAACGCGGGGTCCGAGCACAGCACCCGCAGCGCGGTCAGCGCCGACTCGAGCGAGACGCCTGAGCCGTAGTGCGGGTAGTTGCCGAGCGGCAGGTCGCCCGAGTCGACCACGTCGATGTCGAAGTGGACCAGGTACCGGCTGCTCGCCGCCGTGACGACCGCGATTGCCCGCTCGGCGGCCGCCACCGGGTCGGCCGTGAACGCGGGCCCCTCCTGCAGGCTCACGCCGGCGCTGGCGAGAAACGCGCGTCCCTCGTCAGTAGTCTCACGCGGATCGGCTCCGAGGATCGCGAGCCTGTCCGGCTCGAGCAGCGGAACGGCCTGGCCGAGGTGGGTCAGCTCTGGCGCTCCCCTGCCGAGAAGGTGCGAGACGCCCATCGCGTCGAGGATGCCAGAACCGTCGCCCGGGACGTTGACGTCGGTGTCGCCATCCAGGTAGATCAGCCCGGCGTCGGCATACCGGCGCTGCATGCCCGCGATCGCGCCGAGCGTGATCGTGCAGTCGCCGCCGAGCACGAGCGGGAGCTTGCCGTCCGCCGCGACCGCGGCCACCGCGCCGGCGACCTCGGCCGCAACGCGCGCAACCGCGTTGACGTTGCGCGCCGCCGGGTTCGAACGGTCAGCCTCGAAGACCACGCCTGGCAGGTTCCCGGCGTCCGTGACCCTCAGCCCCGCCTCGATCAGCTGGCTGGTCAGCCCCGCGGCTCGCAGCGCGTCAGGCGCCAGATCCTGGCCTGCGTGATGCGCGCCAGCGCTCGACGGGACCCCGATGATCACCCACTCGCCCATGTCGCCTCCACCTATCTCGTAACCATCAGAATCCTCTAGCTGGTTACTTTCAGCTTAGGTCAGCAACCGGGGTTGCGCAACCAGCTAGAGTGGAATGGTGGTGACAGCAGCACAGGAGAAGCCAAGCCGCGAGGCGGCCATCGGTCCAGCGCCCGGCCGGCTTGAGCTGGTACGCGCGTTCGTGAACACGCTCGACATCGAGGCGGGCACGGACGAGCTCAGCTCGCCGGACGCCCTCGGCGACTGGTTGCGCGCGCGGGACCTGGCAGGGCCGCACGGCCCCCGCCCGACCGACCGCGACCTGCGCGCCGCGGTCACGGTCCGTGAGGGGCTGCGCGATGTGCTGGCCGGGCACGCGCCGGGGCAGCATCCAGCGCCCGCTGACGGGCTGCGCTTGGTAGTGTCCGCGCTGCCGGTCAGGCTCGTCCTCGGTGACGACGGCGCCGTGCGCGCTGTGCCGGACGTTGGGGGGCCGGACGGCGCGGGGCCGGAGGCCGGGCTGGCTGAGCTGCTGCTGATCGCGGCGGAGGCGGCCACCGCAGGTACCTGGCGCAGGCTCAAAGTGTGCGGTGCCGACGACTGCCGGTGGGCGTTCTACGACCGGTCGCCGGCTGGCAGCGGCTGCTGGTGCAGCATGGCGATCTGCGGGTCGCGGGCGAAGTCGCGGGCCTTCCGCCGCCGGGCGGCTACGAAGCGGCGGCCTGCCGGTAGGGCGGCAAGCTCAGCTTCTTCCTGATCTCCTCCTGCACCTGCTCGGGACCCGGCCTGGCGTCGACGGTGATCACGTACTCCTTGCGCCGGAAGATCTCCAGCACAGGGTTGGTCTTGTCGTGATACTCGCGCAGCCTGACCGCGAGCGCCTCCTCGGTGTCATCCTCCCGCGTCACCAGCGCCGAGCCGCACACGTCGCACTGACCCGCCACCCTGGGCGTGCTGGCGATCAGGTTGTAGTCCATGCCGCAGCCAGAACAGAGCCGCCTGGCCAGCACGCGCCTGCGCACTTCGCTGTCCGGCAGGTCGAGCTGGATCACTCCGTCGATGTCGTAGCTCTCGAGGAAGAACTCGGCCTGGCGCTCGTTGCGCGGGAAGCCGTCGACAATGAAGCCGTAGTTCCAGTCATGCTGCGTCAGCCGGTCCCTGACGACGCCCTCGACGAGTTCGTCGCCGACCAGCAAGCCTGCCGCCATCGTGCGCCTGACCTGAGCGCCGAGCTTGGTGTGGTGCTGGACGTTCCAGCGGAAGATGTCTCCTACCGCGATGTGCACGAGGTCGAGGTCCTCGGCCAGCATCGTGGCTTGGGTGCCCTTGCCGCTCCCCTGGACCCCCATGATGACGTATTTGCGCACCGCCTCAGGCTATCCGGGCCCGAGACCCGCGGCCGGCCCGGATGGCCGGGCATGGCTATCCGTCCGCTGCGGCGCGGCGGCGCCCTTGCCGAGGCCGAACCTGCGCTCGCACCGCCGGGACAGCCTGCCGTCGAGTGTGTTCTTGATCAGCGGCCAGTCCTGCCGGAGGAGCCCGCTGTTGACGAACCGCGCGATGTCGTTGCGCTGCCCCTTGGCCAGCAGCATGCCGTACAGGCTGCGCCTGCCGCGCGCGTCGCTGACGTCGCACTCGCGCATCCCTGGCCACGACAGGTTCCTGGGCAGCATGATCACTCCCCTGGCGGGTCCGCGCAGGTCGTCGATCCTTCTGGGTAGGCGCCCGCCCAGCCCGAGCCGGCCCGGCAGCATGTCCGCTATAGCCATGAGCCAGATTATGACCGAGCCGCCAGCTACCCTCTGTGACGGCTCGCTGGCGTGCCCGGGTTCTCATGATCGCGGGCGATTTGCGGTCCGGAGCGCGCCGCGGCGACCGGACGTGCGATGAGTCACAAGATCAATTAGATGACCGCTGTTTCGGTGTGACACCCATCACGCGGGACCGCGATGGGTGTCCCACGGATACACCAGCGGGCCGTGTAGCTCACGTGAGCCAGCGCGCTGGGGACGCAGGG
>DASUHI010000025.1:0-9213 GCA_036273575.1 Streptosporangiaceae bacterium
AGGCAGCAAGATCATCGAGTCGGCGATCCGCGCCGCGTTCGTCACGGGCCTGGACCGGATCAGCTGGGTCGCGGCGGGCATCGCCGCCGCCGGTGCCGTCGCCAGCGCCATCCTGCTGCGGCCGCGGGGCATCTCTAGCGCGCCCGCGGTGTCCGCGGCTGAACCAGAGCCGACGCTGAGGCGCGCCGCCTGATCAGCTCACAGGCGGCGGGCGACCCCGCAGTAGAACGCCTCGACCCGTCCGTGTCGGCCGACGCGGGATCCTCTGCCCCCCAGAGCGGCAACCGCCAACCGGTGGAGGTCTTGTGAAACCGCCTTGTCGTGCCCGTGGATTCCGGCGCGGCAAGATCACGTTCACGTCCTCTTCACGTGGCGTGCACGGCCGTGCCACCTGCCGCGCCTTGCTTCTAGTGAACGCGCACGGCCGCATCTCGCCCGAGTATCGCGGGGCATATCCGGTCAAGACGATGCGGCCGGGCGCGGCTCCGGCTCCCGGCGCTTGCTCATAGCCTGGTTTCTGACATTCGGTTCAAGACTGACGTCGCCGACCGCGGCCGGCAGCGTGATCGTTACCCGCGTGCCGGTGCCAGGTTCGCTCGTGATGCCCATCGTGCCGTGATGGGCCCGTACCAGCTCGGCGACGATCGTCAGGCCGATGCCGCTCCCCGCGACGCCAGAGGACCGCTGGCCACGGAAGAACCGCTGCGTCGCCAGTGGCACCTCGCGCGCGGGGATGCCCACGCCCGTGTCGGTGACGCGCAGCACCGCCCGCCGCTCGTCCTGGCCCTCGTCCAGTGCGGTCTCCACGACGACCCGGCCGCCGGCCTCTGTGAACTTCATGGCGTTGATCAGCAGGTTCGTGGTGACCTCGTGGATCCGCAGCGGGTCGCACCTGACCTGCACGGCGGTCAGCTGGCGCTCCAGCGTGAGGCCCGCCGACGCGAACGCGTCGGAAAGGCTGTCGGCAGCCGTCGCCACCGTCGCCGCGAGGTCACAGGGAACGAGCGTCAACTGAAGGGCTGCCGCCTCGGCGGAGGCTAGCCGCTGCAGGTCATCGACCATCCTGGCCAGGCGCAGCACCTCGTCGCGGAGCGAGCTGAGATTCGCCGACGTCGGCCCGGTCAGCCCGTCCAGCATTGCCTCGTGTCCTGCCTGCAGCACGGCGATGGGAGTGCGCAGCTCGTGCGCGACGTCAGCGACCAGATTGCGCCGCAGCTGATCCTGCTCTTCCTTCGCGTCAGCCATCTCGTCGAATGCCTCCGCGAGGTCCTGGATCTCTCCAAGCCCGCGCACGTCGCCGGCCCGCGATCCCGGCTGGCCGCGAGCCCGCGCCCTGGCCGTGTCGATCAGGCTCTCAACGGGGGCTGTAATCCTGCGCGACACGATCAAGGCGACCAGCAGCGCGATTACCGCCGCGACCCCGGCCGCGGTGACCCTGGATGGCCACCATTGCGACTGGAATGTCCTGATGGTCGCGCCCAGTCCGGTGTTGTCGAACCGGACGACGACGGTTCCGATCCTCGCCCCGCGCAGCCGCACCGGCGCGGACATCTGCGAGGAGCGGTCCGACGAGCCGAACTCTCTCGACGACGTGACACCCAGGCCATCGTCGTCCCGCACCAGGACCGCCGCGCCGGCCCTGTTGACGAAGTCCACCAGCACCGTCAGGTCCGCGGGCCTCCACGCGCCCCGGTGATAGGCAGCGGCAGCCGACCTGGCGGTGGCCCGCAGGAGGTCGCGATGCTGCCCGCGGATCATCTGGTCGATGTCCCGCTCCGTCGTCACGGAGCCGAGCGCGATCGAGGCACAAACAGCCGCCAGCGCGACGCCGACGAACGCGAGCGCGAGTCGCAGCCCAAGCTGTCCGATCCAGGGTCTGCCTAGCTTAGCCATCCCGGTTCAAGCCGAGCCGGTAGCCACCGCCGAGCACGGTCTGCACGATCGCGGGATTGCCCGGGTCTTCCTCGATCTTGCGCCGCAGGTTCTTCACGTGTGAGTCGATTGTGCGCTCGTAGCCTTCGAAGTCATAGCCGCGGACGCGGTTGATCAGCTCGAACCGCGAATAGACACGGCCGGGGACCGTGGCGAGCGCGACCAGTATGCCCCATTCCGTGGGGGTGAGCTCGACTTCACCGCCGCGTACCACGGCGACCCGCCGCGGCTCGTCGATGGCCAGGAGGCCGTCCCCGAACGTGCTGACCCCCCGATCGTTCGCCGGCGGCGCGTTCCTGCGAAGGATCGCCTGGACCCGCAGCACCAGCTCGCGGGGGCTGAACGGCTTCGTGACGTAGTCGTCGGCCCCCAGCTCGAGGCCTGCGATCCTGTCCTCTTCGCTGGTCTTCGCCGTCAACATCAGGATCGGCGTCGAGCTCGCGGCCCTGACCTCCCTGGCGACCGTCTCGCCAGGGACGTCGGGCAGCCCGAGGTCCAGCACGATCAGGTCGGGGGATGCCGTCGAGGCGACGCTGATCGCCTCGGCGCCCGAGTCTGTCGACAGCACGGAGAAACCCGCTCGCTCCAGATAGGAGCGGACGAGTTCCCGCAGTTTGCGCTCGTCCTCGACCAGCAGCACGGTCGCTGTCATGGCGGTCGATCACCGTCCCCGAAGATCCGACGGCTGCCCGCCGGGTGGCCCAATCTTTCCACGCGCCGGCCGCTTTGCCCAGTTCAGGCACCTGACTCGCGCGAATCTCGGATTCACACAGCCTCCATTTCGGCTGCACGGCCCCGTCAACGCCGCCGTGTTACATCTAGTGAATACCCACTCGCACGAGTGGCTTGGGGGAGGGATAGAGCACGCGGCTCGTGCCGCGGTGCCGTCCCAGTGTGATCGCGCCCGGGCGCGCCGGAAGCGATCCGGATGTTTTGGGGGAAACATCCGGATGCCGGATGACGGGGGTACATCCGGGCTTATCCGGCGTGACCGGGCGCGAGTCTGTCGTGGTGTCCTGGATTCCCCGCGGCTGCCGATCGTCCTTACCGGGAGCCGGAACGCAGCGCGAGCCGCCTGGACTCGGCGGCAGCTATCGGCAGCGTGACGGTGACCCTGGTGCCGCCGCCAGGCTTGCTGGCGATGTCGAGCCGGCCGTTGTGGGCCTCGACCAGCTCAGCGACGATCGTGAGGCCGATGCCGCTGCCCGCTGCCATCTCCGCAGACCGGACGCCGCGGAAGAACCGCTCGGTCACGTGCGGCAGCTCTTCGGCCGAGATTCCGATGCCCGTGTCGTTGACGCTGATGGCGGCCATGCCGCCGCCGTCCGGGCCGACGGCGAGCCGGACGCTGCCGCCCGGCGGGGTGAACTTCAGCGAGTTCGTCAGCAGGTTGGAGATCACTTCCCGCATCCTTGCCGGGTCGCACAGCACGTGCACCTCCGTCAGCTGCTGCTCCAGGGTGACGTCCGTCACCCGGAACGCGTCGCCGAGGCTGAACGCTGCCTCAGCCGCGAGGAACGCCAGATCGTGCGGCGCGAGGCGAAGCTGCAGCGACGCCGACTCTGCCGCGGCCAGCCGCTGCAGGTCCTCGACCATGTTCGCCAGCCGCAGGACCTCGTCACGGAGCGAGGCGACGCCGCTCGGTGTCAAGTCGGTGACCCCGTCGAGCATCGCCTCGAGGCTGGCCTGCAGGACGGCGACCGGAGTGCGCAGTTCGTGCGCGACGTCGGCGACCAGGTTGCGCCTGAGCCGGTCCTGCTTGTCCAGCGCGACCGCGCTCTGGTTGTAGGACTCGAGCAGCTCTCGGATGACGCCGGTACCGCGCACGGGCCTGATCTGCGCTGACCGGTTTCCGCGTGCGCGGGCACGGACGGCCTCGAGCAGCTGCTCGAGGGGGCGGGTGATGGCCCGCGCCACGATCAGGGAGGCGACGAGCGCGATGAGCGCTGCGACGCCGGCGGCTATCAGCCTGGCGTGCCACCTGGCCGCCTCGAAGTTCCTTACGGTCGCGCCGGGGCTGTCCGCGCTGAACCGCACGGTGACCCGGCCGATCTGTTTGCCCTTCAGATCGATGGGCAGGATCCGCTGGTGGGCCGTCGGGAAGTTGGCGAAGCGCGGGGACTGGCCGACGACACGGCCGGATACGTCGCGTACTTGTGCGCTGGCGAGACCGCGCTCGGCGAGGTCAAGGACCGGGTTGAGGTTGGCACGGCCCCAGGTGCCCTGGTAGGCGACGGCCGCCGTCGCGGCCACGGACTGTGCGAGGCTGCCTTCCTGCTCCATGGCGACCCTGTCGATGTCCGCGCCGAGGCTCTCGGCGCTGATCGTCGCGTTCACCGCGATCGCGGCTAGCGCGACAGCGACGAAGACCAGCGCGAGCCTGCGGCCGAGCTGGCCGATGCCGAAGAGCCGGCGGTTGCGCTTAACAGCGGCGTACAGCCAGCGCGTGCCCCACATGCGTGGCAGGCCCATGTGCCGAAATCACGTCCTCGATCCGAATTATCAGCCACTTTCCCGGCACCCCCCAGCTGAGCCGCGGCGAGTCAGCGCGCGATCGCAACCGGGCCGGCAGCGCGCGTTGCCTCCGCCGGCTCCCGGCCCACCTGGCTCAGGCAGCAATCAGGGCAATCGCTGGCGTACGGCGTCTCCGTCAGCCAGCCGGCGCTGATGGGCCGCTGGCAGCGGTGGCAGATGCCGTACGTGCCTGCCTTAATCCGGTCGATCGCGTCCTCGATCAAGGCGAGATCCTCGTGCGCCCGCATGACACGGTTCATCAGGAGCGTGTCGCCGCGGGCTTGGCGGGAGGTTAGCGCGTGGACAGTCTCGGCGGGCACGTCATCGTGGTAGGCCATGGACAGCACGACGATCTGATCGACCTTCTCCCGCCACATCTCCTCGAGGGTGGCGAGGTACCCACCGGTATCCATGAGTGGAGGTAATCCGGTGCGCGTGCAATCTTGGTGAGGCAGATGTGGAGCCTTCATGGAGTCAGCCAGCCACCCGCGGCAACGTGACGGTGACCTGGGTCTCCTGCCCGGCTCGCTGACGGTCTCCATGCGGCCGTGATGCAGCCTGGTGAGCTGATCCACGATCGCGAGGCCGATCCCGCTGCCTGATACGCCGGCCACGCCCAGGCACGACGGCCTACTCAAGCAGGACATCTGCGTCGAAGCAGGTTCGGTCGCCCGTGTGACACGCGCCGCCTGTCTGCTCGACCTTTACCAGCACGGTATCGCCGTCGCAGTCGAGCGCGACCGACCTGACGAGCTGAACGTGACCGGAGGTCTCGCCCTTGACCCAGTACTCCTGCCTGCTGCGCGACCAGTACGTGCAGCGGCCCGTGGTGAGCGTGCGGTGCAGCGCCTCGTCGTCCATCCAGCCCAGCATCAGCACCTCGCCGGTGTCGTGCTGCTGCGCGATGGCCGGGAACAGGCCCGCGGCGTCCCGCTTCAGCCTGGCCGCTATCCGGGGGTCGAGCTGCGTCATCGGTTCGATCCTCCTCAGGCGGTGTCTGCGGCCGCGATGTCCCTGACCGGATAACCGGCCGCGCGCAGCGCGTCCTTGACCGCGCCGATTCGCAGGTCGCAGAAGTGGAACAGGCTGGCTGCGAGCACCGCGTCGGCGCCGGCCCTGACGGCGGGAGCGAAGTCGGAAACGCGCCCGGCGCCGCCGCTGGCGATCACAGGCACGTCGACCACGGCCCGCACGGCCTCGATCAGCGGCAGGTCGAAACCGGCCCTGGTTCCGTCGGCATCCATCGAGTTGAGCAGGATCTCCCCGGCCCCGAGTTCGGCGGCCCTGGCGGCCCACCCCACCGCGTCGATGCCGGTACCGCGCCGGCCGCCGTGGGTGGTTACCTCGAACGCGCCTGGCCGGCCGGCGATCCGCCTCGCGTCGACCGAGATGACGACGCACTGCGCGCCGAACCTGGCGGCCGCCTCGGTCAGCACCTCGGGGCGGGCGATCGCGGCGGTATTCAGCGAGACCTTGTCGGCGCCGGCCCGCAGCAGAGCGTCCACGTCGCCGGGGCCGCGGACGCCGCCGCCCACGGTGAGCGGGATGAAGACCTGGTCGGCTGTCCTGGCGACCACGTCGCGCATGGTCTGCCTGTCATCGCTGGAGGCAGTGATGTCGAGGAAGACGAGCTCGTCGGCGCCGTCGGCGTCGTAGGCCGCGGCCAGCTCTACCGGGTCGCCCGCGTCCCGCAGCCCCCGGAAGTTGACCCCCTTGACTACCCGCCCCGCGTCGACGTCCAGGCATGGAATGACCCTGACCGCGACGGTCATGCCGGCCTCTCGCAGGCTCGCGCCCGCACCGCCGCGAGCGCCTCCTCCAGCGTGAACCGCCCGGCGTACAACGCCTTGCCGACGATCGCCGCGTCGACGCCGACCGGCCGCAGGGCGGCGATCGCCCGCAGGTCAGCGAGTTCCGACACGCCGCCGCTGGCGATGACCGGGCGGTCCGTCCGCGCACAGACCTGGCGCAGCAGGTCGAGGTTGGGCCCGGCGAGCGTGCCGTCCTTGGTCACGTCGGTGACGACATAACGGGGGCAGCCGTCGGATTCGAGCCTGGCCAGCACGTCGGTCAGCTCGTCGCCGAGCTGTGTCCAGCCCCTGGCGGCCAGCCGCGTGCCGCGGACGTCGAGGCCAACCGCGATCCGCTCCCCGTGCTCGGCGATCACGCCGCTGACCCATGCGGGCCGCTCGAGCGCGGCGGTTCCGATGATCACCCTCTCGCAGCCAGTTCGCAGCGCCGCGGCCAGCGACGCGTCGTCCCTGATGCCACCGGACAGCTCGACGGCCACGTCGACGCTGCTGACCACGTCCGCCAGCAATTGCGCGTTGGAGCCCCGGCCGAACGCGGCATCGAGGTCGACCAGGTGGATCCACTCCGCGCCCGCCCCCTGCCACGTCAGCGCTGCCGCGAGCGGGTCGCCGTAGCTGGTCTCGGTTCCCGCCGCGCCCTGGACGAGCCTGACCGCCTGTCCGCCCGCGACGTCCACGGCAGGCAGCAGCGTAAAGCCCTCGTTCACCTGATCAGCTCCAGCCAGTTCGTCAGCAGCGCGGCGCCGGCGTCGCCAGATTTCTCCGGGTGAAACTGGGTCGCCCACAGCGCCCCGTCCTCGACCGCCGCGAGGAAGGGCTCGCCGTGCTCGGCCCACGTCAGCAGCGGCGCGTCCTGACCGTCGCCGCCGGGCCACGACCGGGCCGCGTACGAGTGCACGAAGTAAAAGCGCTGCTCAGGGCCGATCCCGGCGAACAACCTGCTCCCGACGGCAGCCCGCACCGTGTTCCAGCCCATGTGCGGCAGGACGGGCGCGGTCAGCCGGTCGACCACACCAGGCCAGACTCCGCACCCAGCGGCCCGCTCGCCGTGCTCGCGCCCCTCGGCGAAGAGCACCTGCATGCCCACGCAGATCCCGAGCACCGGCCTGGACGCAGCCAGCCGCTTGGCGATGATCTCGTCGCCGCGCACCGCGCGCAGTCCGCGCATGCACGCGGCGAACGCGCCGACGCCCGGCACGACGAGCCCGCGCGCGCTCACCGCAGCGTCGGCGTCCGCGGTCACCGAGGCGTCTGCGCCGACGCGGTCCAGGGCCCGTCGCACGGACCGCAGGTTGCCAGACCCGTAGTCGAGCACGACAACGGACGGCCGCGCGCCGGTCATAGCCGAACAGCCCCGCTCACAGCACGCCCTTGGTGCTCGGGACGCCGCTGCCGCCAGGATCGGGCGACGCGGCGGCGCGGAGCGCCCTGGCGAACGCCTTGAACTGAGCCTCGACGATGTGATGCGGGTTGCGCCCAGACAGCACGGCGACGTGCACGCAGATCGCGGCCGTGGCGCCCAGCGTCTCGAAGAAGTGCCTGGTCAGCGTCGTGTCGTAGGTGCCGATCAGCGGCGCCATGCCGTCCGGCTCCGAGTGCACCACGTACGGCCGGCCTGCGAGGTCCACGGCGGCCCTGACGAGGGTCTCGTCCAGGGGCACGAGCGCATCGCCGAACCGGCAGACGCCTGCCTTGTCGCCGAGCGCCTGGCGCAGCGCCTCGCCGAGCGTGATCGCGGTGTCCTCGACCGTGTGGTGGGCGTCGATCTCGATGTCACCGGCTGCCTTGACCCGCAGGTCGATCCGCCCGTGCCTGGCGAGCTGGTTCAGCATGTGGTCGAAGAACGGCACGCCGGTGCTCACGTCGGCGGTGCCGGTGCCGTCCAGGTCGAGCTCGACCACGACCTGGGTTTCCCCCGTGGCCCGCTCCGCCCGTCCCTTCCTAGCGCTCACGGGAGCACCGCCTCGATCGCGGCGCGGAACGCGTCCATCTCGGCTGGCGAGCCGATCGTCACGCGCAGCCAGCCAGCCGGCCCGACCTCCCTGATAAGCACGCCCCGGTCGAGCAGCGCCTGCCATACCACCCTGCGGTCGCTGAACGTCCCGAACAACACGAAGTTCGCGTCCGAGTCGGCCACCGCCAGGCCGCGCGCCCGCAGCCAGCCGATCAGCTCGTCCCGCTCGGCGCGGATCGCTGCGACCGTCTCGATCAGCTCCCCGGCGTGCGCCAGCGCCGCCCGGGCGGCCGCCTGGGTCAGCGCCGACAGGTGATAGGGCAGGCGGACGATCTGCAGCGCGGCCACCACGGCCTCATCGGCCGCCAGATAGCCAACCCGGGCGCCGGCCAGCGCGAACGCCTTAGACATGGTGCGGACGACCACAAGTCGCGGGTAGCGGGGCAGCAGCATGAGCGCGGTTCCTTCGCGGTCGCGGGCGAACTCGGCGTAGGCCTCGTCCACGATCACCATCCCCGGCGCGGCGGCGCACACCCGCTCGATCACCGCGAGCGGCACGGCCGTCCCCGTGGGGTTGTTCGGCGAGGTGATGAACACCAGGTCAGGACGCGAGCCGGCGATCGCGGCGACGGTGCGCTCAGGGTCAAGCCCGAAGTCGTCCTCACGAGCGCCGCTGATCCACCCGGTGCCGGTGGTCTGGGCGATGATCGGGTGCATCGAGTAGGACGGCTCGAACCCGAGCGCCGTCCTGCCGGGCCCGCCGAACGCCTGAAACAGCTGCTGGATGACCTCGTTGGAACCGTTCGCGGCCCAGATCTGCTCCGCTGTCAGGCTGTGTCCGAGATAAGCGGCCAGGTCGCGGCGCAACGCGAAGGCGTCCCGGTCCGGATACCTGTTCAGCGCGGCCGCCTCGGCAGCCGCCGCCTCGGCGATCTCCGTGACGAGCGAGGCCGGGGGGCTAAACGGGTTCTCGTTGGTGTTGAGCCTGACCTGCGCGGCGAG
>DASUHI010000026.1:0-3790 GCA_036273575.1 Streptosporangiaceae bacterium
TCGCGACCTTGCCGGCGAAGCGGCCTTGAGTGCTGGGCATTTGTCGAGATTACAGGTGTGTGCCACGAATGCGCGAGCGACAGGTTGCGGGTCGGCCGCACCCATCACCCTGCCCGATCACTCAGCAAGATCTGGTGACAAGGCCTCGGGGAGCGAGCAGAGGGCGATCCCCAGGTCGCGGACCCGCGCCCGCACATCGTGGTCGGTGAGCACGGCGAGATCGGACAGCCGGTACTCCGCCGCCCACCGGTACGGCACGGAGTCGGGCCCCGTCAGCGAGTCCAGCTCGGAGGCGGCCACCGCCGGGTGGCTGACGAGCAGGTGCGCGCCAGGGCCGAGCTGACTCAGATAGCTCAGCAGCCATTCCTTCTTGCCGGCTCCGTCTCGCGGACTGAGCTCGCTGACGCTGGCGAACCGGCCGCGGTTCTGGCGTGAGTAGAGGAACGGAACGCCCGTGCGCTCGGACACCTCGTCGTATGCGGCGGGCAGGGTCGGGCCCATGTGGTGGTCGAGGTAGTCAAGGCCGACGCCGGCCGAGCGGAACCTGTCTACCTGGGCGACCAGCTCGCTGACCACCTCGTCGTGCCTGACGTGCTGCCTGGCCAGCTCGACCGACGGGCGGAACGTGCCGTCAGGCCCGGTGAGCGACCGCCCGTCGGTGAGCGGGCGCCACCGGAAGTAGTCCCACTCGCAGGTCAGCGTCTGGTGCGCGCCGAGCGGGATCCCGGCCTCCTTCGCGATCTTGATGGCCTCGCCGAACCACGGGCACGGCGCCATCGTCGACGACGTCGTCACGATCCCCTCGGCGAACGCGAGCTGGATGCCCGCATTGACCGCGTGGCACATCCCGAAGTCGTCGCCCCGCACCACCAGCCTGACCGGATCGCGCGTGTTCATGGCTGCCACTCTCGCACTAAGCGCAATCCGGGGTAAGGCGCTAGGGGTTGTCAGGGAGGCTGCGCGGCAGGCCGAAGCGGGGGAAGTCGGCGTCCAGGAAGGCGGTGATCTCGGCGACGGCACCGTTCCGGCCGGCCCCAACCCGGAGCGTGAGGACGTCGAGGCCGCCGGGGACGTAGCCGCCCGCCGCCTCGTCCCGCATGTAGGTGCCGAAGGCGATCTGCCCGTTGGCCGCGGCGGGCACGAACCGCCACCGTCGCCGCAGCGGCCCGGTTACCAGGAAGTGGCGGATCTCGGCCGCGCCGCGGTACCACTCGGGCAGCGGCGGCATCGAGTAGCGCGCGTCCTCGGTGAGCATCGCGACGATCGTGTCGACGTCACCGGCCTGCCAGGCGTCTGCCCAGCGCGCGGCGATGTCGCGAACCTTGGCGTCGCCGAGGTCACGCAGCACCGCCTGCTGGGTCGGCCCGGCCAGCGCGATCGCGGCGCGCGCTCGCTGCAGCGCGCTGTTGACGGCAGTCGTGGAGGTGTCCATCTGCCCCGCTACCTCGGCGGCCGAGAAGCCGAGCACCTCCCGCAAGATCAGCGCCGCCCGCTGCCTGCCGTTGAGGTGCTGCAGCGCTGCGACGAACGCGATCTCGATGCTCTCGCGGCTGAGATATCGCACCTCGGGCTCGACGGCGCCGCGTGCGGCGTCGGGGTACGGCTCGAGCCAGCTGACCTCAGCCGTCGGAGCGCCAGGAGTGACGTCGAACGGCAGCTCGCGCTTGCCACGGTTCGCGAGGGCGGTCAGGCAGCGGTTGGTTGCGATCTTGTAGAGCCACGCGCGCAGGAAACCGCGTTCGTCCAGGTTCCCGACGCTCCGCCAGGCGCGAACGAGTGAGTCCTGGACAACATCCTCGGCGTCGTGCAGGGAGCCGAGCATCCGGTAGCAGTACGCCAGCAGCTCGTCCCGGTGCGGCGCGACCAGTTGCTCGAAGGCGCTCGCGTCCCCGGACCGGGCGGCGTCCAGCAGGGCGGCTGGAGCGGTCATGTGTCCATCATCTCGTCGGCACCGAGCGTATGTCGTGTATCGGTGCGACACCCATCGCCCCAGATCGCAATGGGTGTCCCATCGATACAGGTTGTGCTGCCGCGATGAATCGGCGGGGCGGCGAGGGTTCTCCCTACGACAGTTACGTGCACGAAGGAGCGCGACATGACGAACGAACAGCAGATTCGCGACCTGATCGAGCGCTGGGCCGCCGCCGTACACGCCGGTGACATGGACGCCGTCCTCGCCGGCCACGCGCCTGGCATCGTGATGTTCGACGTTCCGCCGCCGCAGCGCGGCATCCGCGGGCTCGACGCCTACCGCGACAGCTGGCCAGGGTTCTTCGCATGGCAGGCCGGAGGCGCGATCTTCGAGATCGAGTCTCTCGACGTCACCGCCGGAGCCGAGGTGGCGTTCGCCTTCGCGCTGCTGCGGTGCGGAACGCCGGAGGACTTCGAGCGTGCGCCTGACGAGCGGCTGCGGCTCACGATCGGCCTGCGCAAGATCGACGGACGCTGGAACGTGACCCACGAGCACCACTCGTTCCCGGACACAAGCCAGTCCTCTGATGCCGTTCCGGCGTGACCGGCCGCCGCGGCGCGGCTGACGGCGCACCGGCGGCTAGGCTGCTAGCTTCGGGCAAGAACCTGACCAGCTCGCCAGCCGGGCGCCAGGGGGACACTGTGGACATCACCGAGCTGATCCTCGATGACCACCACGAGCAGCGGCGCCTGTTCGCCATTCTTGAGCAGATCAGCCGCGCGGACACGCAGGCCCTGGCCGCGGTGTGGCGGCGGCTGGGAATCTTCCTCGACCTGCACGCCGCCGCCGAGGAAGCGGTCTTCTATCCCGCGCTGCTCCAGGCGGGCCTCGCGGCGAAGCGGCAGGCAGGCGCAGAGGCTGAGACGGTCGACGCGATCACAGACCACAACGAGATCAGGGACGCCGTCGCGGAGGTGGCCAGGCACCAGGTCGGCACCGGCGAGTGGTTCACCGCCGTGTCGGCCGCGAACCTGGCCAACAGCGATCACATGGCCGAGGAAGAACGCGAGGGCCTGACCGACTTCCGGCGTCTGGCCGGACTGCAGCAGCGGCACGATCTGGCGGTCGCGTTCACCGCGTTCCAGGCGCGGAACTACGAAGGGGTGCCCGCGGTCGACAAGGACCCAGAGGCCTACGTCCGCGCCGCGGAGGCCGACGGGGAGGCCGGCGGGTCCGCCTCGCCAGGCTCGCTCAACATCGGCGGTCTCAGAGAGCCCTAAGCGTGCACCCGGTGATGGGCGTGCGACGTGCCCGCGTGCGCCTCCGAGCGCTTCTCGCCGCGCACGAACCGCAGCGCCACCGCGGTGCCGATCACGGCGAGCGCGGCGTCGACGCGGAACGCGGACCTGATTCCGTCTGGCAGGTTCGCCGCTGACAGCACGATCGCGGTGTTCAGCCCGAGTCCGACGGCGCCGCCCGCGGCAGTTCCGCTTCGATCCGAGGTATCGCGACGCTCAAGGCCGTGAAGTCATTGGCGATGATGAATACCCCGAGCGCCATCGCCCCGAGCGCCAGCAGCTCGCTCCTGGAGAGCTTCCCGTCAGCTGACATCAGCGGTCAGGCAGGCCGCGAACGCGCGGGCGGCCAGCCGCGGAATGCTCCCGGCTGGCCATCATGCCCGCGTCAGATCAGGCCGTGCCCGCGAGGGCCAGCCGTGGCGGGCCCCTCGACGGTGCTCGGGTCGACGAACGTGCTGCCGTCTGGTCCGGCCACGACGGCCTCGTTCAGCGCGCTGCCGCGGATGTACTTGCCGAACGGCAGGAACCACTGGGTCCAGCCGTTGTCCCACGTCGGTGCCCGCGGGCTGCCGGTGACGAT
>DASUHI010000027.1:0-6230 GCA_036273575.1 Streptosporangiaceae bacterium
GGGGCCTTCGTACGGCTTCGGCTACACGCCGGACAAGGCGTGGGCATACACGTCAGGGCGGCTGTACCTGTCAGCGGTGCCTGGCGCCGTCGTGCTGCTCGCCGGGCTGATCATCGCGGTGACGAGGAGCAGGGGGTTCGGCGGGTTCTGCGCGTTCGTCGCCGTGCTCGGCGGCGCCTGGTTCATCGCCGGCGCTGCGGTGCTGGCGTTGCTTCCCGGGAATCAGGCGGCATCGATCAGCACTGGCAGCCCGCTCGGCACCGGTGCACACGTCGCGATCTTGACGAACCTGGCGCTGTTCACTGGCGTCGGCGCGCTGATCGTGTTCTTCGCGGCGATCGCGCTCGGCCGGTTCTCGATCGCGGCCCTCCGTGACTACGACAACGGACTGGCGGAGGACGTGGACGTCTCGAGCATCGCGGGCGTCGGCGGCGCGTACGCCGGGTATCAGGCGAGCCAGGACGTCCAGCAGCCGTATCAGCAGCAGTATCAGTACCCGACGGCAGCCACCGATCCGTTCCCGCCCGAGCACTACGCGTCGCCGACCGAGCAGTACCCGGCCCAGCAGCAGCAGTACCAGGCCCAGCAGCAGGCGCCCGCCGGCCAGTACCCGCAGCACGACCCGTTCGGGCTGAGCCAGGACGCGACCGCGACCCAGTACCCGCATTCGCAGAGCCCGTTCCCGCCGGCGCCGTTCCCCGGCTACCCTGACCAGCCGACCACGCCGGAAACAACGGCGACGGAGCGCCCAGCCGCCCAAGACCAGGGCCAGTAGTCGGGTCGACGTTCCGGCCCTCCGCATCCGCGAAGAAGAAAATGCTTAAGCGTAGAGGAAATGGTCGCATAGGGTCCTGAGTCTTCGCGCTAAGCCGTCGGCGCACCGGCGTCGACCAGGAGAGCATCTGGCAGTGGTCATACGTCGAGCGGGTCTCTTCCGGGCTGTTCCTCCTTAGCCTCGGCCACGAAGCCGAGGCCCGGCGGTTCCTCGAGGCCGCGGACCGGCTGGCCGACGCCGTCACCCCATGGCAACACGCCGGTTAGCGGAGGCGGACGGGAATCGAACCCGCCTGCGACGCAGCGCGCCGCACGCCGGTTTTGAAGACCGGGGAGCCCACCAGGTGCCCAGACGCCTCCGTCCCGAACCCTAGTCGATACCGGCGTACAGCGAGTCGATCACGTCCGCGTACTTGTTGTGGATGATCCGGCGCTTGAGCTTGAACGTCGGTGTCAGCTCCTCGCTTTCGGCCGTCCACTCCACCGGCAGCAGCCGCCAGCGCTTGACCTGCTGCACCCGCGCGAGCTGACCGTTGGCCGTCTCGACGGCTTCGGCCACGGCGTCGAGTACCACCGGATTATCTGCGAGCTCGGCCAGCGACGTCGCCTCGATCCCCCGCGCCCGCGCCCATGCGGGCGCGACCTCGCCGTCCAGCGTCAGCAACGCGACGACGAACTTCCTCCGGTCGCCGAACGCGAGCGCCTGGCCGATCAGCGGGTTCGCGACGAGCACGTTCTCGACGGCGGCAGGCGAGATGTTCTCCCCGCCCGAGGTGATGATCAGCTCCTTCTTCCTGTCGACCACGCGGACGAAGCCGTCGTCGTCGATGGTGCCGATGTCGCCGGTGTGGAGCCAGCCGTCGTCGTCGAGGAGCGTGGCGGTCTGCTCGGGCAGGTTCAGGTAGCCGGGGGTGTTCAGCGGGCCGCGGGCGAGGATCTCGCCGTCGTCGGCGATCCTCACCTCGACGCCTGGCACCGGCTTGCCGACGGTGCCGAGCTTGAACGCCTCCGGTGTGCTGAAGGTGAACGCGCCGGTGGTCTCCGTCATCCCGTACACGTCCAGGATCTTCATCCCGAGTCCGGCGAAGAATGCGGCCACCTCTGGCGGCAGCGGCGCCGCGGCGCTGAGCACGATCACGGCCTCGTCGAGCCCGAGAAGGCCCCTGATAGGGCGGAGCACCTGCTCGTCGGCCGCCGCGAACCTGGCGGCGAGCTCGTCAGGGGTTGAGTGCCCGTACTGGCAGCTCAGCACGTACTCGCGGCCCGTCTCCATCGCGGCGGTCACCGCGGCCTTCCTGGCGTCGTCCTGCTCCATCGTGAGCAGCGCCTGGACGCCAGCCTGGACCTTCTCCCAGACCCTCGGCACGCCGAAGAACGCGGTGGGCCTCACCTGGCCGACGACGCCGATAAGGTCGGTCGGCGCATGGCAGAAGTACGTGTGCCCCGCGCTGTAGAACGCCAGGTAGAGGGTGAACATGCGCTCGGCGATGTGCGCGAGCGGCAGGTACGACACCCACCGCACGCCGTGCATCATGGTGCCGAGAACCTCGGCGGTCCTGCACTCATACAGCACGCTGCCGTGAGTGATGACGACGCCCTTGGGGTTGCCGGTCGTGCCGGAGGTGTACAGCAGCGTGACCGGGTCTTCCGGCGTGATCGCCGCGATCCTGCGGACCACCTCGGCCGCCTCAGCGGAGCCGCTCGCTTCTTCGCCGATCGCTGCGAACGCGTCCCAGCTCACGTGCAGGTCATCGTCAGGGCAAGCGGCAACGTCACGCACGATTACGGTCTTCAGGCTCGGCAGGTCGGCGGTCAAGGGCGCCCACCTGGCGCCCTCGGACGCGCCGTCTAGGACCGCGATCTTGACCCGGCAGTCCGATGCCACGTACCTGATCTGGTCGGGTGCGAGCGTGGCGTAGAAGGTGACGGGGACGCCTCCCGCGTGCAGCACGGCCTGGTCGGCCAGCACGTGCTCCAGCCGGTTGGGCAGCATCAGTGCGACACGGTCGCCTGGTTCGAGCCCCAGTCTCACCAGCGCGGCGGCCAGGCGCAGCACCTGGTTGCGGAACTCCCGCCAGGTCATGCTCTGCCAGCGCCCCTCGGCATCCCGGTCGGAGTAGGCCAGCTCGTCGCCGTAATCGGCCGCGGTCCGCTGCAGCAGGCCGCACAGCGTGAGGCCCGCGATCTGGGCTTCGATGTCGGCGCGTTGTTCGATGACTGCACTGGTCACTGTGCGTTCCTCCGTCGTGCTGGTCGCCTGGGCGATATGCCACCATGCGCGGGCGGACGGCGCAAGGTGCGGCCTGGCTAGAGTGCAGGCATGGATGTGCGACAGTCGATCCGGTTGACCCAGTACGCGCACGGGGGCGGCTGCGCCTGCAAGATCCCGCCTGGTGAGCTGGAGGAGGCCGTCGCCAGGCTCGTGCCTGATCACCAGCCCGACGACCTGCTGATCGGCGTCGAGCACGGCGACGACGCGGCCGTCGTCCGGATCAGCGACACGAGGGCTGTCGTCGCGACGGCCGACTTCTTCACCCCGGTCGTCGACGACCCGGCGACCTTCGGCCGTATCGCCGCCGCGAACGCGCTGTCCGACGTCTACGCGGTCGGCGGCGAGCCGCTGGTGGCGCTCAACCTGCTTGGCTGGCCGCGTGACGTGCTCAGCGCCGACCTGGCAGCCGAGGTGCTGAGCGGCGGCCTGGAGGTCGCCAGGCAGGCAAGCTGTCACGTAGCAGGCGGCCACAGCATCGACGACCCTGAGCCGAAGTACGGCATGGCTGTCACGGGCCTGGCCGACCCCGGTCACCTGCTGCGGATCGACGCCGGCGCCGCCAGCACTCCCCTGTCGCTGACCAAGCCGCTGGGCACCGGCATCCTGAACGCGATGCACAAGGCGACCGGTCATACGAGCGAGGCCGCGGTCGCGGTGATGACGACGCTGAACAGGGACGCGAGCCGCGCGGCGCTGGCCGCCGGCCTGCGCTGCTGCACCGACGTGACCGGGTTCGGGCTGCTCGGCCACGCGTACAAGCTCGCGCGGGCGAGCGGGGTCAGCGCGGTCATCGATCACCGCTCGGTCCCGGTGATCGAAGGAACCCGCGAGGCCCAGCGCGCCGGCCATCTGCCTGGCGGCAGCCGGCGTAACCTGGCCTGGGTCGCGCCGCACGCGGACTTCGGCGGCGTGTCCGAGAGCGAGTTGCTGCTGCTGGCCGACGCTCAGACCTCGGGCGGCCTGCTGCTCGCCGGCGAGATCCCTGGCGCGACGGTCATTGGTTGGCTGGTGCCGCGCGGTGAGAGTGTCATAACAGTCAGGTAGCAATTACTTTCTGTAGTTAACATGAGTGTCTAGCTGGGCAGGCTGCACTCGCGGCTGACACCTAATCGGGCAGACTATGCCGGTGGCCTTGCCCGCAGTGGCGCGGTCCTAGCTACCGCCAGATGCAAGACGCGACGGCTGCCAGTCGTCTGACGGGAGAATGCGGGCGTTCGCGCGAGTCGCGATGGTGTTCAGCGCAGGACTGCGACCGGCTCCGGCCGCGGACAAGGAGGATCGGAGCGTGCAGGCACAGGCCGACTGGGAGCCGGCCGGCGCCGCGAGCCCGGAACGGCCGCGGCAGTTCCCCTGGCGCCGGCTTCTCGGCAGCGGCGGGCTGATCCTGGCCACGCTGCTCTTCCTGCTCTCGCTGACGGCGTTCCTGGTTGACCAGGCCGTCCACAGGCACGCGATCTTGACCTGGTATGACCTCAAGGTCTACAACGACGCCGGGCTGATCACCAGGCAGCTCCCCTCGATCCTGTACACCTGGGAGCTCAAGGTCGGCGTCCAGTTCACCTACACGCCCTTCGCGGGGCTCGTGTTCGCGGGCGGGTCGCTGCTCCCGTTCGTCACGCTCCGCTGGGTCATGACGATCGCCAGTCTGGCCGCCATTCCGGTGACCGCGTGGCTGACACTCGGCGGCATGGGCCGCCGTGGTACGGGCCGTCTAGCCGCTGCGCTCGCGGTCAGCGCGCCAGCCCTGTGGCTTGAGCCGGTCGTCAAGGCCCTGTACCTCGGTCAGATCGAGCCGCTGCTGATGCTCCTGGTGGTCTGGGACCTGACCAGGAAGGACACCCGGCCGTGGAAGGGCATCGGGATCGGCGTCGCGGCCGGGATCAAGCTGGTCCCGCTGCTGTTCATCCCTTACCTGCTGCTCTCGGGCAAGATCCGGCAGGCCGCGGTCGCAACCGGGGCGTTCATCGCCACCGTCGTGATCGGCTTCATCGCCCTGCCTGGCCCGTCGGCCTCGTACTGGCTGACTGGGTACTTCATCCGCCCGGGCCGGACGGGCTCTGTCCACTCGCTGGTCAACCAGTCACTGCTGGGCGCGCTTTCGCGGCTCTACGGCGCCGTCGCCTCCGCGCAGCCGGTCTGGCTGGCGATTGCCCTGGTCGTGGCGGGGGTCGGCCTCGTCGGCGGCGCGATGCTGAACAGGACCGGGCGCCCAGTCCACGGCTGGACGCTGGTTGCCATGACGAGCGTGCTGGTCTCGCCGATCAGCTGGGACCACCACTGGGTCTGGGTAGTGCCGGTGCTCGCCCTGATAGCGGGCCTGACGTTCACGGCCAGGCCGATCGTCAAGGTCTGCACCGTCGCCGGAATCGTGATCATCTCCGGCGTGATGGCCTCGTGGCCATGGAAGTACAGCGGGCCACAGGCCTACGTTCCGCGGCGTGGCCTGCTGGGCTGGTTCGTGAAGCCTCCAGAAAACACTCACGTCGCCCTCGTACACGGCTGGCAGGTGCTGACGTGGAACCTCTGGGTCGCCATCGGCATGGTGATCTACCTGGCACTGGTCGCCGCGGCGATCGTGGCATGGCGCGTGCGCCCGCGGCGCAAGGTCTTCGTCGTCACGCCGCAGAGCACGATCGACGCGCTGCTCGCCCGTGCCGACGCGGTCCTGCGCGGGGGCGCGCTGGCAGGTGTGCCGGGTGACGGCAATGGTGAGCACGGCAATGGCGAGGTCAACGGCGGGTCCGCCGGGTCCCTGAGCGGCAAGGACAAGGCCGAAGACGACGCGAGCCGGCCCGCGGCTTCCCTGCCGCGACCGGCTCGCTGACCTTGACGAGTTCGCGCCCGCTACCGCAGGGCAGGCTCCTTGACCTCGCTCTCGTTGCTGACGGCAGCGCGCGCGGTAGCTCCGGCCCTGGCCGGCACGATCGGCTGCCCAGCGTTGCCGCGCCGCGCGAAGGATGCGATGACGAGTATGGCCGCGGCGATCAGCACGACCGCCGCCGTTCCGATGCCCAGGCCTGCCAGTGCGGTGTTGATCAGGTGGAGGTCAATCATCGTCCGTCTCCTCGGCTGATGTGTGGACGAAATCTCATGTTGACGGTGTTCACATCCTTATGATGCCCATTGAAGTTAACGCTGTCAACATCGATTGTGTTCCTATCCTGCAAGGAGGGGTGGGCGGGAT
>DASUHI010000028.1:0-7738 GCA_036273575.1 Streptosporangiaceae bacterium
CCTGCTCGCTGGCGCTGAGCGCGGCGATCACCGGCCGCAGGCCGGTGCCCTTGTACCAGCGCAGCACCGGGTCCTCTCCGTCGAGCACGTGCAGGTACGTGGTCTCCCACGCGTCGACCGTCAGCCCCTCGCGACCGAGCAGGTCCAGGTAGTCGGCCGGATCGTCGGCCTGCCTGTTGAGCCCGAGTTCGCCGAGCCTTGCCCGCCAGCGCGGCGTTGCGGCCACCTCGCGGATCAGCGCGTGCGTCGCCGCCTTGTTGTTGCCGGGGATCTGGAACGCGAGCCAGCCGCCCGCCGGGAGCAGCCTCGCCCAGCGCAGGACGACCTGCTCGTGGCTCGGCAGCCACTGCAGCATCGCGTTGGACATGATCACGTCGGGCGCCTGGGGCGGCTGCCAGTCCGCGGCGTCCGCCACCTCGAACCGAAGCCGCTCGCCCGCGTCGCGGTCGAGCGCCGCGCGCACCGTCTCCGCGGCCTCGATCATCTCCGGGGAGCTGTCCACGCCGAGCACGCTGGCCCCAGGCCACCGCCTGCATAGCTCGGCGGTCAGCTCACCTGGACCGCAGCCGACGTCGGCCACGAACTGGGGCGCTGTCGCGCCAACGCGGCCGAGCAGCTCGTAGAACGGTCGCGAGCGCTCGGCTCCGAACCGGCGGTACTCACCGGGATCCCACAACATCTCGCCCCCTCGGCAGGGTTCGCGCCCGGCCGGCCGTTACGGGCCGGCCCGCCAGGCGATATCTCGATATCAAGATTCTTCTACAGTGTCACGCACTCGAATTCTCGATGTCAAGAGATATGCTGCACGAGTGGAGCGTGTAGCAGACGTGCGCGACGAAGTCGACGACCTCGTCGCCGGCTGGCGGGCCGAGCGGCCTGACCTCGACCTGGCACCGCTGCAGGTGCTCAGCCGCGTCTCCAGGCTCGCCAGGCACCTGGACCGGGCCAGGCGGACCGCGTTCGCCGCGCACGGCCTGGAGACCTGGGAGTTCGACGTGCTGTCCGCGCTGCGCCGACAAGGACCGCCGTACCAGCTCAGCCCGGGCTCGCTGCTGCGGGCCACCCTTGTTACGTCGGGGACGATGACCAACAGGATCGACAGGCTGGCCGAAGCGGCCCTGGTCAGGCGGCTGCCTGACCCGCAGGACAAGCGCGGCGTGCTGGTCCGGCTCACCGACCGCGGCAAGGCTGTCGCCGACGCCGCGCTCACCGACCTGCTCGAGCATGAGCGCGGCCTGCTCGCCGGCCTGGACGCTAGCGAGCGCGAGCAGCTCGCGTCGCTGCTCAGATTGCTGATCAGCCCCTTCGACGCTGATGCGGTCTCGTAGCGGGGGGCGCGCCCTCACCGGACGCGCGGCGCTGGCGATGCTGGCTGGCTTGATCACGCTGACGGGATGTTCACACGACGGCGGCGCGAGCTCAAGCCACGGACACGGTTCTGGCCCCGCCGCGGCGCCGCACGCACGCGGCCCGCTGAGCGCGCTAGGGTCCGGGCTCACCGGCCGCCGCGGGAACGCGTTCTACGTGTCGCTCGGCGACTCGCTGTCCCAGGGCGTCCAGCCCGACCTGGCCGGCCGCGACGTAGCGACCAGGCGCGGCTACCCAGACCGGCTCGCCGCCGAGCTACGCCGTCACCTGCCGCACCTGAAGCTGGTCAAGCTCGGTTGCTCGGGCGAGACCACCGCGACGATGATCCACGGCGGCATCTGCCGGTACCCGGCCGGCAGCCAGCTGGCCCAAGCGGCCGCGTTTTTGCGGGCGCACCGCGGCCGGACGGCGCTTGTCACCATCGACATCGGCGCGAACGACCCGGACTCGTGCCTGACAAACGGCGGCCTGGCGAAGCTGCTGCCGTGCGTCGTCGCCAGCCTGCCGCGCATCGGCGCGAACCTGAACCGGATCCTGTCCACGCTGCGGGCGGCGGCCGGTCAGCGGGTCATGATCGTCGGCATGACCTACTACGTGCCAGAACTCGGCCTCTGGCGACGCGGCACCGTCGGCCGGCAGGTCGGCATCCTCACGGGGGCCGTCGCGGCCGGCGCGAACAAGATGCTCAGCGACCGCTACCGCGGGTTCGGGGCGCGTGTCGCGAACGTCTTCGCCGCGTTCCGCAGCTCGGACTTCGGCGATAAGAACGGGCACGCGCACTCCAGGTCCCGCGAGCCCAACACCACACCGCCCAACGTCGCGACGATCTGCGAGCTGACCTGGATGTGCGCGACGCCGCCGCGCGGACCCGACGAGCACGCGAACGACGCGGGCTACCTGGTGATCGCGCGTAGTTTCTGGCTGGCCATCGCCGGGCCGGCACGCGCAACCTAGCTCCCGGCGAGCTCCGCTGCCTCGAGCCAGCGATCCTCCAGGCCGGCCTTGTCGGCCTGCACGGCCTTGAGCTCGGCGCCAAGCTCGATCAGGCGCTGGTAGTCGGCGGTCGCCCCGGCGAGCGCGGACTGCAGCTCGGCCTCCCTCCCGGTCAGGCGCGCGAGCTGCCTGTCCAGCCTGGCCAGCTCCTTCCTCGCCGCACGCCGATCAGCCGCAGAACGCCCCGCCAGCGCCGCCGGCGCGGCGCCGGTCTCCTCCCGTGACGCCGGCCCGGCCGAGGGTCCCGGCTTGCCTGCCAGGCCGGCGTCCCTCAGTTCCAGGTACTCCTCGATCCCGCCGGGCAGGAAGGCCAGCTTCCCGCCGACGAGCGCGAGCACGTGATCGGTGACACGCTCCAGGAAGTACCGATCGTGGCTGACCACGACGATCGACCCCGGAAACCCGTCGAGCAGGTCTTCGAGCTCGGTGAGCGTGTCGATGTCCAGGTCGTTGCTCGGCTCGTCGAGCAGCAGCACATTCGGCTCGTCCATCAGCAGCATCTGCAGCTGCAGCCTGCGCCGCTCGCCGCCTGAGAGGTCGGCGACCGGTGTCCGCTGCCGTTCGCCGCGCAGGCCGAGCCTCTCGAGCAGCTGGCCCGCCGTCAGCTCGCGCTTGCCGATCCTGACCGAGTTCCGCACCTGCTCGGCGGCCTCGAGCGCACGCAGGTCGGGGTTGACCGGAGCAGGCTCCTGGGTGAGATAGCCAATACGCACGGTCTTCCCGGTCACGACCCGACCGCTTCGCAGATCCCCCGCTGGCAGGCCTGCCAGCACGTTCAGGAACGTGGTCTTGCCGCTGCCGTTGACGCCGGCGACGCCGACACGGTCGCCGGGGCCGAGCTGCCATGTGACGTCGTCGAGCAGCGTGAGGTCGCCGATCCCGACGGTCACGCCGGTCAGGTCGATGACGGTCTTGCCGAGCCGCGCGGTGGCCAGCCTGGACAGCTCGACGTCGTCCCTGGGCGCCGGCTCGCCGGCGACCAGCGCCGCGGCGGCCTCGAGCCGGAACTTGGGCTTGCTCGTCCTGGCCGGCGGCCCGCGACGCAGCCAGGCGAGTTCCTTGCGGAGCAGGTTGCGCCTGCGCTGGTCGAGCGCGGCGGCCTGCCTCACCCGCTCGGCCCTGGCCAGCACGTACGAGGAGTACCCGCCGTCGTAGGCGTGCACCTGGCCGTCAGCGACCTCCCAGGTCCTGTCGCACACAGCGTCGAGGAACCACCGGTCGTGGGTGACCACGACGAACGCCTTGCCGTGGCTGCTCAGGTACCCGGCCAGCCACATGATCGCGTCGATGTCCAGGTGGTTCGTCGGCTCGTCGAGCAACAGCAGGTCATGAGTTCCGCGCAGCAGCGCGGCGAGTGCGACCCTGCGGCGCTCGCCGCCGGACAGCGTCTCCGCCTCGGCGTCGAGGTCGATGCCGGACAGCAGCGCGGCGACCAGCCCGCGGGCCCGTGCGTCGGTCGCCCATTCATGCTCTGCCAGCGCGCCGAACACGATCTCGCGCGCGGATCCGGCAAGCCGCTCGGCCTGCGGCAGGTAGCCGACGGACGCGTCCCGCGCCCTGGTCGAACGACCGGACCCGAGCGCGGCCTGCCCCGCAAGGACGGCGAGCAGCGTGGTCTTGCCAGAACCGTTGCGGCCGACGACTCCGACCCTGTCGCCTGCGGCCACCCCGAGCGAGACGCGGTCGAGCAGCACGCGATCCCCGTAGGCCATGACCGCGGCCTCGAGGTTGACGAGGTTCACGCCAGGGCGCCCGATTCCACCACGGCTGCGCCCGGCACGGGGCCAGAAACCTGGACGACGGCGCGGCACACGCCGGCGCCCGTGACCCCGACCGCCAGGTCGCGGGCCGCCTTCGCGCTCTTCGCCAGGAACGCGCAGGTCGGCCCCGAGCCTGAGACGATCGCGCCGAGGGCCCCGTGCTCCTTGCCCGCGAGCAGCGCCTGTCGCAGCAGCGGCTGCAACGACAGGGCGGCCGGCTGCAGGTCGTTGCTCAGCAGCGGTCCGACCTGCGCCGGATCGCCGGAACGCAGCGCCGCCATCAGCTCGGTGCTCAGCTCGGGGCCCGGCACCGCGTGCGGTTGCCCGTCCTTCGCCCGCCTGGATGCCCGCAGCCGGTCGCAGGCCGCATAGACGTTGGGCGTGGACAGCCCGGCCGCACCGAACGCGAGCACCCAGTGGTAGCTGCCCGAGACCAGCGCCGTGGTCAGACGCTCGCCCCTGCCGAGGCCCACCGCCGTCCCGCCGGCGAGGGCGAACGGCACGTCGCTGCCGAGCCGCGCGCCGATGCCGGCCAGCTCGGATGTGCTGAGCCCGGCGTGCCACAGTTCATTGCAGGCGACGAGCGCAGCCGCGGCGTCGGCGCTGCCGCCCGCCAGGCCCGCCGCGACAGGGATCCGCTTGCGGATCTCGATCCGCACGCCTCCAGATCCCTTGCCGCGGCGGCCTGTTGCCCGTGCGAGCGCTACCGCGGCGCGCACCGCGAGGTTGGCTGGCCCGAGCGGAACCGCGGGCCCGCCCTCGCCAGTCACGGCGACGCTGGTCCGCTCCGCCCTGGTCACGGTCAGCTCGTCGAACAGCGACACCGCGTGGTAGACGGTGACCACGTCGTGGTAGCCGTCCTCGCGCAGCGGACCGACCGAGAGCTGCAGGTTCACCTTCGCAGGCACCCGGGCGGTGACGGAGCCCGCTGGCCCGTCGGCTGGTGTCACGTGCGTCACGATTCGATGATCGTACGCGCTTCGCGCCCCGCCAGGACAATCCGGATGTACTGCTGGATGCCGATCGCCTCGCCTCGCAGCGACGGGTCGACGCCGGCCTCGCGCAGCACGCTCTCCGCGGCACGCGGAGAGCCAGCCCACGCGGCGAGCGCCGACCTGAGCGTCTTGCGGCGCTGCGCGAACGCGGCGTCGACGACGGCGAACACCTCCTCGCGGCTGACCCCGGACCGGCAGGCCATCTCATCGGGCCCTCCGGGCCGGCTGCTGGCCTCGGGACCGGTCGCCTCCGGCCAGCGGGTGAAGGCGACCAGCGCCGAGTCGACGTTGGGCGCGGGCCAGAAAACGGTCCTGGACACCGTTCCCGCCCGGCGCACGGATCCGTACCAGGCCAGCTTCACCGACGGGACGCCGTAGATCTTGCTGCCGGGCTGGGCGGCCATCCGGTCGGCCACCTCGGCCTGGACCATGACCAGGGCGCGACCGATCGACGGCATCTCCTCGAGCAGGTGCAGCACGACGGGCACGGCGACGTTGTAAGGCAGGTTCGCGACCAGCGCGGTCGGAGCGTGAGCGGCCGCCGCGCCGGTGAGGCTGAGCGCGTCGGCGGTGATCACCTCGAGCCGTCCGGCGAGGCCGGGTGCCCGGTCAGCGACGATCCCCGGCAGCTCGCGGGCCAGCAGGGGGTCCACCTCGACGGCGACGACCAGGCCCGCTGCTTCGATCAGCCCGAGCGTCAGCGACCCGATGCCCGGCCCGACCTCGAGCACCACGTCGTCCTGGCGCAGGTCAGCCAGCGCGACGATGCGCCTGATCGTGCCCTGGTCGATCACGAAGTTCTGGCCGAGCCGCTTGGATGGCCTGATCCCGAACCGGGACGCGAGATGCCTGATCTCGGCCGGGCCGAGCAGCCGTGCGCCTGGCACGTTCATGGCTGCGCCGATGAGACCTGTGGCACGGCGGTGACCAGCAGCGACCGGCCGGGCTCGGCGCCCGTGCCGAGTTCCGCGGCGTCGACGCTCGCCGTGATCCGCCAGCCCGCCGCGGCGAGCAGGCCGGCCTGATCTGAGGCCGGCAGGATAGTGCGGAACGGCTCGGCGCCGGCGGTCCGCCGCCTCGCGTTGCCGCGGGCGACGACCGTCGCCGAGTCAAGGCCCTCGGCGTGCACTGTCAGGCTGGCCGCGAGCACGCTCCCGTCAGACGCGGCCGCCCGCACCCCCGACAGGAACCGCACCGTCGTCGGCTGGTCCAGGTAGACGAGCAGTCCCTCGCACACGAACAGCGTCGCCCGCGTCGCGTCGTGCCCGGCGTCCCTGAGCACCTCAGGGACGTCGTCGCGGCCGAAATCGGCCGCGACGAGGACCGGCCCCGAGCCTGAGCGGCTCTCGGCTCCGCCGAGGATCGCGGCGAGCCGCCTCCGCTTGTCGGCCTGGGTGTCGGGATGATCGAGCTCGAAGAACGTCACCCCCGGCGACCGGAAACGCAGCGCCCGGTCGTCATAGCCGGCGCCGAGGATCACGACCTGGTCCGTTGCGGGCCGCGGGCCTCCCGCGATAGCGCCCGTCACCTGGCCGTCGAAGAACGCTGTCCGCGCCGCGAGGCTCGCCTCCATCGCGGTGAGCACGACCGCGGGCATCCCCGCGCACAGCCGCTGCTGCGCGAGCGGGTCACCGTCGGCGCTGTGCGGCCTGGCGAAGCCAGCCCTTGTCATCGCCACGGCCTGGCTGGTCCGCGACACGCTCACGGCGCGGCCGGGTCCTTCCAGGCGCCGAACACCCGCTCGCCGGTCGCCATCACCGTGGCGCACAGGTCCGCGACGTCCATCCGCTTGACATCGGCGATCGCCCGCAGCGTGTGCGCGACCTGGGCGGGGGCGTTCATCCTCCCGCGGTTCGGGACCGGGGTGAGGTAGGGCGCGTCGGTCTCCGCGAGGATCAGCTCGGGCGGCGCGACGCGCGCGGCCTCGCGCAGCGCGTCCGCGTTCTTGAACGTCACGTTCCCCGCGAAGCTCATCACGTAGCCCGCCGCGGCGCAGCGCTCCGCCATCTCCGCGTCCCCCGAGAAGCAGTGGAAGATCACCGAGTACGGCGGCCACGGCGCGTACTCCTCAAGGACAGACAGGACGTCGTCGTGCGCGTCCCTGTCGTGGATCATCAGGGCCTTGCCGGTCCGCCGCGCGATCTCGATGTGCGCGCGGAACCACGCCTGCTGCACGTCCCGGGCCGAGTAGTCCCGGTAGTAGTCGAGCCCGGTCTCGCCGATCGCGACGACCCGCGGGGACTCCGCCAGGGCCGAGATCGCGGCGAGGACCGGCTCACGCTCCCGGTACACCGCGCCCGTCTCGTTGGGGTGGACCGCCACCGCCGCGTACACGTCCGGGTACTCTTCGGCGGCCGACACCGACCAGCGCGACGAGGCCAGGTCACAGCCCACGTTGACCACCCTGCTGATGCCGGCGGCGCGGGCGGCGTCGAGCACGCCGTCGACCGGCAGCCCGAGGATGTCCAGGTGGGTGTGCGCGTCGAAGCCGCCCGGATCCGGAAGTATCCCCCGGGGGGACGACCCCCCGGACCCTCCGGCTGCGCGCCCGATGGCGGCCGCCATCGTATCGGGCGCGCGGTCCCACGGCTGAGGCGAAGCCGCGCCCTCGTTCGGGCTATT
>DASUHI010000029.1:0-7309 GCA_036273575.1 Streptosporangiaceae bacterium
CCGGCCCGGCCGTCGCGGATCCGCCTGCCGCGCCCTGGGCGGCGCCCATGCCACGCGGCGCGCCGGCCGCGCCTCCCCCGGTTCGCCGGTCAGGCTGGCTCGGCCGCGCCCGCTACGAGGCGCGGCACGTCCGCGGCCGGGTGCCCAAGCCCCGCCCGCCCGCTCCTGCTGGCCCGCCGTGGGGGCCTGCCGCGCCGCCTCCCGGCCGGCCGCAGCAAGGGTCGGAGCGCTGGACCTGACCCGCAAGCGATCGCTGCGCACATTCACCTGTGTTTCTTAGCAACCTGGTGAACCAGCGCGGGCCGGGAAGCGTGTTACAGGCAGAGGTCGGCGGCAGGGCTACCCTTGACGTGCGGGTGAGCCAGGGCCAGATCCGCCACATCGGCCCGAAGTCCTGCCGCCGGCCCATCCATGCACAGTCAGACCGGTACCGTCAGACCGGTACCGCAGCCCCATTGATCAGGCCAGACCCAGGCGCCGCGAGGTAGACGTACGTCCTGGCTATGTCGGCCACCTTCGGCCACGCGTCGTGGTCAGACGACGGCATCGCGGCCCGGTTCGCGGGCGTGTCGATGATGCTCGGGACCACGCAGTTCACTGTGATCCCTGAGCCGCGCACCTCGTCGGCCGCCATCGTGACCAGGTGCAGCACGCCGAGCTTGCTGACCGAGTAGGCGAACCCCGAGCCCTTGCTGACGACCCCGGCCCGGCTCGCCGTGTGGACGATCCGGCCGCCTCGCGCGGGCCGCATCACCCGCAGCGCGTGCTTGGTAATGAGCGCGGCACTGACGAGGTTGAGCTGGATCTGCCCGGCCAGCTCCGTGGCGTCGAGCTCAGCGAACGGCCGGTGCGGCGCGAACCCGCCGACCGTGTTGATGACGGCCCACGGCGTTGGCGTCGAGTCGAACAAGGCGGCGACGGCCACGTCGGAGAACACGTCAGCTGACAGATAACTAATCGCGTCCCGCGCACGTTCGCCCGCTGGCGCGACCTTGGCGACGCCGGTGACGGCTGCGCCGGCCGCCGCGAAGGCCGCCGCGACCCCGGAGCCGAGCGCGCCGGATGCCCCGAACACCAGGACAGAACGGCCCGCGTAATCCTGCTCATTCATCGGCTGCTCCTTCGGGCTCCACCCGCAGCGACGCGACCAGGTAGGCCACCCCGAAGGGGTCGTCGCAGTAGCGGATCTCGCTGGAGACCTTACGGCCAGCCAGCGCGCCGGCGAGCACCTGCCACGCCGGGCGGCCTGCCGCCATCAGCTCGCGCGCGAGCACCTGGTCGACCTCGAGGAGCCTGTCAAGCTGGCCGGCCCGCACCGCGCTCTCAACCTCGGCGTCGAACCCCGCGCTCCGCCCGTCCAGGTACCCCGGTGCCCTGAGCCCGCGGCGTGCGCTTCCGTCGGCCATCACGAGCAGCGCGACCCGCCCGCTCTCGACCGCCAGTTCGGCGCCGATGGCCGCGCACCTGCTCACCGGCTCGTCTGCGCCGACCGCGAGGAGGATCCGCCTCGCCGATGCCCCGGCGTGGCCGAGCAGCCAGGCGCCAACGCCCAGCGAGGACGGCAGGGCGCCCGGCACCTTGTTAGCCTTGCCGGCCTGACCACCGCGGACCGGCCCTGGCGCGTACCTGGCGAGGTCGAACGCGGCGCCGTCGCTCCACGTGCCGGTGCGGTCGGCGGCGCCCACGACCGCGACGGCATCGGGCGTCGCGGCCATCAGCTCGGCCACCGACGCCAGGCAGGCGTCCCGCAGGCCGGGGGCGACCTCCTGCGCGCCGGTGAGCTCGGGCACGAGCAGCGGCGGAGCCGGGCACAACGCTGCGGCGACGATCATGGTTATGCCAGCCCCCTGACCGTGCGGGCGGGCGGGGTGTCGCCGCGGATCGCCGAGACCATGTCGAGCACCTGGCGGGTCTCCGCCACGTGGTGGGCGCGGAAGATCCTGGCTCCCAGCCAGGCGCTCACCGACGTCGCCGCCAGCGTTCCAGCGAGCCGGCCGTCCAGCGGCACGTCCAGCGTCTCGCCGACGAAGTCCTTGTTCGACAGCGACACCAGGACTGGCCAGCCCGTGGCGGTCAGTTCGGGGAGCCTCCTGGTCACCTCGAGCGAGTGCCAGGTGTTCTTGCCGAAGTCGTGTGCGGGATCGATCACGATCCTGGCCGGGTCGACGCCGGCCGCGACGGCCCGGTCGGCCAGCGTCCGCGTGCGGGCGATCACGTCGGCGACCACGTCGTCATAGCTCACCCGGTGCGGCCTGGTCCTCGGCGCCTGCCCGCCGGCGTGCGAGCACACCAGTGCCGCTTCCGCCTCGGCGGCCACCTCTGCGAGCTTGTCGTCCCAGCCGCCCCAGCTATCGTTGATCAGGTCGGCGCCCGCGGCGCACGCCTCGCGCGCGACGTCGTGCCGCCAGGTGTCGGTGCTGATCACCAGCTCCGGGTACGCCGATCGCACCGCCGCGATGAACCCGGCGGTGCGGCCGATCTCCTCGCCAGCGTCGACCTCGCTGCCAGGCGCGGCGGGTACGCCGCCGATGTCGACGATGTCGGCGCCCTCAGCGGCGACCTGGTGTACCCGGTCCATCGCCGTCTGCTCGTCCCAGGTATCGCCTGGCCGGAAGAACGAGTCTGGCGTCCGGTTGACGATAGCCATCAGCAGCAGCCGCCGCGGCCCGAAGCTGTGCTTGCCCAGCCTGAGCACGGACTGCTCGCGCATGCCCGGTGCTGGCTCCCTTCTCTTCAGGTGCGGCCAGCTTAGCCGTACCGGCTTTGCAGCCGCTGGCGCCTGACGGCCCCGCGATGGCTCTGCGCCAGCCTGACGTGGTACAGCCAGCGCCACCGCTTGCCTGTGAGCAGGAGCTCCCCAGCCGTCGGCAGCGCGCTGATCCCGTTCATGGTCGCGTCAGGGTCGCGGTAGAAGCGCTCCCTGGCGGCACGTCCGTCCACCACGTCGGTCACCCGCCCGGTGGCCGGGTCGATGGCCACGAGGTACGGCTTGGGCCAGATGTTGGCCCAGATCCTCGCGCCGTCCCAGGTCAGGTCGTTCAGGCCGTCGAGCCGCTCGCCCGCGAGCCGCACCCGGATCAACCCGGCCGGTTTGAGCTCCTGCGGATCGCGCCAGACCAGTTCGCTGCTGCCGTCGCTGGTCACCACGTGGTCCCCGACCTGGCAGATGCCCCAGCCCTCGCGGTTGTAAGGAATGGTCTCGAGCAACCGCATCGCGTGCATGTCCCACCGCAGCGCCACTCGCTCACGCCAGGTGAGCTGCCACAGGTATTCACCTGCCTGGCAGATGCCCTCCGCGAACAGGTCGGGTGGCAGCGCGACGGTGTTCTCTGGCTGTGCCGCCCCGAGTTGATAGCGGTTCAGCGCGGACTGCCCGTACATGCCCGTGCTCTCCCACACGGCGGAGCCCCGGACGACGATCCCCTGGGTGAACCCGCGACCGGGGTGCGGGAACCTGCCGAGCACCTGGAGCCGGTAGCTAGTCAGGAGGCCACCTCGATACTGACGCAAATCCGGTGTGACCCATATATCGGTGGGACACCCATTACACGCAGAGGAGATGAGTGTCCCACCGATACACCAGCCACGGGCCAGCACCGGTGTCCGCTAGACCTGGCCTGGGAAGAAGCCGAACCTGGACAGCGTGGGCGCGACTTCCCGGCCGAACCGCTCGATCGCGGCCTGATCGTCGCCCATCAGGATGAAGCCGGAGATCCCGCAGTCCACGGCCACCCCCGCGAGTTCCTCCACCCACTGGCTGGCTGCCCGGCGCGTTCGGACAGCCGTGCCAGCGACACGACCTGGCCTGGTAAATCCATAAGTTGAAGCATCAACCACTCGTCTTGCTCATCCACCTCGTCCAATCGGACGGTAACCTGTGTGTTACGGTAGCTAGACGGTTACCGAGGAGGCTGCTCATGGGCAAGGCCGCCGCCGGGGATCCCTTTGAGGCCCTCGGCGACCAGAACAGGCGCGAGATCCTGCGGCTGCTCGCGGCCGGCGACAAGCCGGTCGTCGAGATCGCCGCCGCGCTGCCGATCAGCCGCCCCGCGGTCTCGCGGCACCTGCGCCTGCTGAAGGACGCGGGGATGGTGGCCGAGCAGGCCCACGGCACCAGGCGGGTCTACCACCTGCGCGAAGAGGGCCTGCACGCGATCCAGGCCTACCTCGAGGGGATCTGGGGCGACGCGGCCGCGCGGTTCAGGCTGCTGGCCGAGAACACGACGCAGGAACGGCGATGACCGCTGCTTCTCCTCTCCGGCTCTCATTCGAGGTCGCGTGCTCACCCGAGCACGCGTTCCGGGTATGGACGTCCAGGATCAGCACCTGGTGGCCGCGCGATCACACGGTCACAGGTCAGGCCGAGCAGGTCGTCATGCAAGGTGACGTCGGCGGCCGGATCTACGAGCGGACGGCCGACGGCGCCGAGCACGACTGGGGCGAAGTCACGGTGTGGCAGCCGCCCGCCAGGCTGGCGTACGTGTGGCACCTGGGGCTCGACAGGGCCAGGGCCACCGAGGTCGACATCCGGTTCGTAGCCAGCGGCGAGTCAGCGACCACGGTCGAGATCGAGCATCGGGGCTGGGAGCGGCTCGGCAAGGACGCGCCCGCGTGGCGCGAGCGGAACGCGGCCGGCTGGCACAGCGTGCTGCCGCACTTCCAGATCGCCGCGGAGAAAGCCGACACGCAGGACGGAGACATCTGATGGCCGAAGGAACGAGGCAGGATCCGTGGGTGCTCACGACCCCGCCGGGCACCTCGAGCTACACGATGTACGCCCACCGGGAGGCCGACCCGCCCGCGCTGGTCTGCCAGGTCGGCTCCACCACGCTGAAATACCGGCTCAGCGCCATCACCGACCTGCACGCCTGCCTGATCGAGCAGGGTGACTGAGTGCCGCTCGGCGCGTCCGACGAGAAGAAGCCGGCCGCGGACGGCACCATCGAGGCGTGGGGACGCTCGCCGGACAACCCAGTCGGCGGCTGGTACGGGCTCAGGAACGGCTACCGCGGCAGGTTCGGCATGTACCTGCCGCCGCTGCTCGAGGAGCTCGGCCTGGCCAAGGTTACGCATGACGCGCGCAACAACCGTATGCGCGCGATCGCCTGAGGAGGGAAACCGTGTCCGTCGCGAAAGTCGTCAGGTACACCACCAAGCCCGAGTACGCGGACGAGAACGAGCGCCTTATCCGCAAGGTCTTCGCCGAGCTGGCCGAGCAGGAGCCCGGTGGCCTCCGCTATGCCGCCTTCCGGCTCGACGACGGCGTGAGCTTCGTGCACGTCGCTGTCGTCGAGGGCGAGCAGAACCCGCTGACAGCCTCGGCGGCGTTCGGCCAGTTCCAGTCCGGCATCGCGGAACGGTGCGCGCACGGCCCGGTGGCCGCCGACGCGACGGTCGTGGGCAGCTACCGGCTGCCAGTGGAGTAAGCCGCACCCTGCTGCCACCGCGGCTGCCGCTTCTCGAGGAAGGCCCGCATGTTCTCCCGCGCGTCAGGCAGCTGGCTGGTCGCGGCCATCACCTCGATCGCGTAGGCGTAGGCCTTCTGCTGGTCCAGGTCGATCTGCGCGTACAGCGCCTGCTTACCGATGCCCTTGCTCTGCGCCGATCCCCTGGTGACGCGCTTGAGCAGGTCGAAGGTCGCCGAGTCCAGCTGATCGGCAGGCACCACGCGGTTGAGGAGGCCCCAGTCGAGCGCCGTCCGCGCGTCGATAACGTCGCCTGACAGTGCCATCTCCGCGGCCCGCTTGCGGCCGACGTTCCTCGCGATCGCCACCATCGGCGTATGGCAGAACCAGCCGCCCTTCCCGCCCGGGGCCGCGAAGCCGGCGTCCTCGCTGGCCACGGCCAGATCGGCGGAGGCGACGAGTTGGCAGCCCGCCGCCGTGGCGAGCCCGTGCACCCGGGCGACCACCGGCTGCGGGACCTGCTGCATCAGGGTCATCAGCTGCGTGCACGTCGTGAGCAGCGACCGCACCTCGGCGAGGCCGGCGTCGGCCACGTCAGCGAAGTCGTGTCCCGCGCTGAACACCGGGCCGTTGCCTGCCAGCACGATTCCCGTCGCGTCACTGTCACCGATCTGCGTGAACGCCGTGATCAGCTCGCGCATGTGAGCGTGGGACAGCGCGTTGCGCCGCTGCGGGCGGTTCATCGTGACGGTTGCGAACTCGCCGGACCAGTCAACGAGGATGTGCTCGAAGTCCATAGCGGCTCCCTTCTCACCCGATTGCAGCCTACGTGGCGCGCGTCACGGTCCCGGGAGGAGCCGATGGCGTTATCCGTCAGGGAGCAGGTCGTCGCCGAGTGCGCACGATCAGGGCCGATGTGACCGGGGTCTGCGGCATCGTCGTGGCCACCAGCGACGGCTTCCCTGTGGCCGACCCCTAGAACCCCTGCTGGGCGCGAGCGCCAGCAGGGGTTCATCGGTTGAAGCGGGGTGTCAGCCGGCAGGGCCGTTCTTCAGGGTTACGGTCGCCGAGTGGCGCGCGCCGTTCCGATCGACCCAGGTGAAGCCGACCCGGTCGCCTGGATGATGCGGCTCGAGAGCGGCCTGCAGCGCGTCAGGCGAGGTCACCTGGTGGCCTCCGGCCGCGACGATCACGTCGCCAGGCTGGAGGCCGGCCGCGCTGGCCGCGGTGCCGGGGAACACGTTCCCGATGAGCGCGCCACTGCCTGCCTGCACGCCGTTGACCTGGGCCTGCTCAGCCGACAGGACGCCGATGCCCAGGAAGGCGGTAGGACCGATGTGCACCGATGCCGTGCCGGTGCCCGACGTGATCTGACGAGCGATCGACAGCGCGTTGTTGATGGGGATCGCGAATGCCTGGGTGCGGCCCTGCAGCCGGAAGTTCGATCCGCTTGACGCCGCGGTGTTCATGGCGATCACCCTGCCGGCCTGGTTAACCAGCGGGCCGCCGGAGTCTCCCGGCCTGATCGGGGCGTTGTGGCCGATGAGGCCGTGCAGCTGCTCGGACGTGCCGGCCGAGCCGTCGGTTGCGGTGACCGAGGCGCCCAGCCTGATGATCCTTCCCGTCGCCACCGAGGGCTCGCCGCCCTTGCCGCCCGCGTTCCCGAGCGCGACCACCTTCTGGCCGAGCTCGGCGCTGGCGGAGTTGCCGGTGGCTACGGTCTCGAGGCCGGACGCGCCTACGAGTCGGAGCACGGCGACGTCATGGCTGCGGTCATAGCCGACCACCCGCGCTCGGTAGGTATGCCCATTGCCAACGTCGGTGGCCTGGATCGACGTCGCTCCCTCGATCACGTGGTTGTTGGTCAGGATCTCGCCAGAGGGCGTCAGGACGATGCCGGTGCC
>DASUHI010000030.1:0-12428 GCA_036273575.1 Streptosporangiaceae bacterium
GGCGAGATCATCTGGCGCGTCCCGCCGCTCGGCCTCCCGGCCGCCGGGGAACGCGACGCGCTCCTGGAGGTGACGCAGAGCGAGGCCGGGCAGCTGTTCGTGCAGCGCGCCGCCGCGGCGCGGCCTGGCTTCGAGCTGACCGAAGGGAACGCCGCCGCGGTCGCCGGCATCTGCCGCACGCTCGACGGCGTGCCGCTGGCGATCGAACTGGCCGCGGCCAGGGTCCGCGCCCTGTCCCCCGACCAGATCCGTGACCGGCTCGCCGACAGATTCGAGCTGCTCGCGCTCGGCAACAGGGCAGCGCCGGCCCGCCAGCAGACCCTGCGGGCCGCCGTGCAGTGGAGCAACGAATTGCTCACCGCCCACGAGCGAGTGCTGCTCAACAGGCTGTCGGTCTTCCACGGCTGGAACCTGGACATGGCGGAGCGGGTGTGCGCAGACGCCAGCTTCCCCGCCGGGCAGGTGCTCGTCGAGCTCCGTGCGCTCATCGACAAGTCGCTCGTCAGCATGGACGGTGAGCTCAACGGCGACGCCAGGTACCGCCTGCTCGACACCGTCAGGGAACTCGCGGCCGAGCACGCCGCCTCGGCCGGCGAGCTGACGTGCCTGCGGGCGGCGCACCGCGATTGCATGCTCGGCATCGCCGAGGAGATCGCGTCCGTCGCGTACGTCCGTGGCGAGCCGAGCTGGCCTGAACGCGTCGCGCTGTATCACAGGGCCCGCACCGACCGCGCCAACTTCAACCTGGCACTCGCGTGCTGTGTGCAGCGCGGCGACGCGGCAGAAGGGCTGCGCATGAGCCACGCGCTCAGCGGCTACTGGCTCGCGAGCGGCGAGGTCGCCGAGGGCGCCGGCTGGATCGACCGGTTGCTGGCCATCGACGCGCCGGTCCCGCCCGGCATCCGCGCGAGGGCCCTCGCGGTCCGCGCCGAGCTGGCGTTCGAGCAGCTCGACTACACCGCCGCTGCCGGGCACGCCAAGGAGTGCCTGGAGCTGAGCCGGCCGATCAAGGACGGCAACCCGGCAGCCGCCTACCGCCTGCTCGCGCTCACCGAGCTGGTGTCCGGCGGGACGGAGCAGGCGCTCGACCACGCCGGCGCGGCCGTGGCCGCCGCGAAGGAGATGGGCGACGACTGGGAAGAGGGCGTGGCGATCGCGGTGCGGGCCGCCGTCCTCGGTGCCCAGGGCGACCTGACCGCCGCGGAGAAGGTCTACCAGCAGGCCCTCGACGTACTGCGGGACAACAACGGCTGGGGCGTCGCCAACGTGTCCTACGGGCTCGGCCAGATCGCCAGGGCGCGTCACGATCTCGGCGCGGCGGCTGAGCACTTCAGCGCGGCGCTGGCACTTTACCGGCAGATCGACGCGCGTCCTGAGATGGCCAGGTGCCTGGCCGGGATCGGGCGGATCGCGATGACCGAGGGCGACCTGACCGTCGCGGCCGAGAGCCTCACCGAGAGCATGCGGCTGAGCCTCGCGACGGGGCACAGGCTCGCGATCGCCCGCGGGCTGCAGGCCCTGGCCGGGCTGGCCGATGCGCTCGGCGAGACAGCGCACGCGATCAGGCTGGCCGGCGCGGCCCAGACCGCGAGCGACGCTATCGGCGCTCAGCCGTCGGCCTCGGCGTCCCGCGGGCTCGGCGGCTTGCTCAAAGGGGCCGCGGACAGCCTCGGGCACGGCGCCGTCGCCGAGCTGTTCGCGGAGGGCAAGGCGATGAGCCCGCACCAGGCCATGCAGCTGCTCGCCGCGCCCGCGGTCGCGCCGGCCGCTGCGCCTGCGCCGAGCGGTCCGCTGAGCGGCCGGGAGTTCGAGATCGCCACGCTAGCGGTCAGCGGCCTGTCCAACAGGGAGATCGCCGAGCAGCTCGTCATCGCGCACGCGACGGTGGCCAGGCACATCGCGAACATCTTCACCAAGCTCGGCGTCACCTCGCGCGCCCAGCTCGCCGTGTGGATGGCGGAGCACGGACCAGGGCCTGAGTAACCCGGCTATGCACTAGGCCCGCGGCAGGGACAGGCGGCGTTGCATACCTGACCAGGCAGGCTACATACGCTGACGGCACCGAATACATATTGGTCTGCACATTTTGGCCGATGCCGGGGTGGGTGCGTACCACGTACTGTCCTTCCCTGAAGCCGTGCCGCCGCGGAAGGACGACCCCCCACATGTCGAAGCTTGACGACCTCATCGCTGAGGTGTCGGTCACGAAGCGGCTTGTGTCCATCGCGACCGATCGGGCCGGGCTGACCGCCCTCCTGGGCGGGCCGGGACCCGACGGTTCGCCGTGCGGCGGATCGTACAGCTACGCCAGCCTGGCGACGACCGTTCAGGCAGCGGCGGCCGGACTGACCTGGCGCGGGCTGCGGCCCAGGGACGTCGTGGGTGTCCTCGCTCCGGACGTGGTCGGCTTCACGCTGGCGACGCACGCGGTTCGTGCCGCGGGAGGCGTGCCGTCACCGCTCGACGCGAGCCTGTGCGCCGTCGAGACGGCCGGCCAGCTCGCCGAGAGCGGCGCCAGGATGGTCATCACGTCGCCGCCCCTCGCGGACACCGCGCTCGCTGCCGTCGACCGATCGTGGGTTCGCCAGGTGTTCTCGTTCGTGGATGTTCCAGGCGCGACCCGATTCAGCGATCTGCTGGGGCTCGACATGATCCGACCGTCCAGGGGCCGGCCGGATGATGTCGCGCTGCTGCCGTTCTCCCGCGGTCAGGACGGCAGATTGCGGCCTGCGCCGGTCAGCCACAGGGAGCTGGTTGCGCTCGTGGACCGAGCCGACCAGGGCGCCGGGATCACCAGCCGCGACGTCGTGCTCGCGATGCCGCCATGCGGCGACGGGCTCGACTACGCGGCGCTGATCGACAGCGCGCTGCTGCGCGGGGCCACCGTGTACGCGATACGCGGGCATGAGCTCACCATGGCGGCCGCCGTTCACTGCGGCAGCGTCGTGGTCGTTCCGAAGGACTCGGGAATCGCCGTGCCTGGCTCGGTCCGCGCGATTCCGGTCGGGTAGCCCCGCTGCGCGATTCACACTGTTTTGCTCCGGGGGGAGCTGTGATCTGCCGGCCGCCATGTGGCGGCCGGCAGATCACATTCACAGGTGGGCTAGTCTTCGGCGATGACCGATTTGCGCGTCACGCTCGAGCGCGATCCTGATGACCAGGACTGCGCGGTTCCGTTCGCGGACGGCACGGTCGCGGGGCGGCCGTACCGCTTCCTGCTCGACACCGGCGCCGCCAGGACCAGGATGATCGCCGACGAGTACACCACGAATCTGTGTCCGGCAGGGACAGACAGCGGGCACGCGGCGTTCGGCGCCGTCACCGAGACGATCGTCACCGTCGCCGACCTGTCTGTCGGGCCGATGCGGGCGCCGTCCCTCGACGTCACGCTGGCCGACGGCGCGGCGGCCGGCGCCCCTAGCCTGCTCGGGATGGACGTGATCGGGCGCTACAGCTGCCACTTCAGGTTCGCCGCGGGCGTGGTCGGCGTGGGCGCGCGGGGCGCTGGAACCGACGAGCTGTACACCGGCAGCCGGGGACACGTGTACGTCGACGTCGGCTGGCCGGAGGCTGCCGGAGTGTCCGCGTCGGCCAACTGGGACAGCGGCGCGGGGATCACCATCGTGCACGAGGGATTCTGGCTGGCGCATCGCGAGCTGTTCACCGACCTCGGGACGACGGAGGGTACGGATGCGTCGGGAGCGCGGGTCGCGACCCCGCTGGTGCTGATGTCGGGGCCGGTCATCGGCCGGCGGCCGTTCGCCCCGCACAGGGCCGCCGTCGTGGACCTGACCGCGGCCAACGCCACGCTCGACAGGCCGATGGACCTGATACTCGGCTATCCGACCTGGAGCCAGGCCGACTGGATCTTCGACTTCCCTGGGCGGACGTGGGCGCTGACGTCCTGACGCTCACACATCATTGTTCATACATCTGGGGGCCGGGCCTCGTACGGGGTGCTGAGCACGATCGTCGTCCTGGTCGACACCCCCGCCGCCGCCCTGATCTCCTGGAGCAGGTCCTCGAGCGCCGCCGGCGACGCAACCCGCACCTTGAGAATGTAGCTCTCGTCTCCTGCGACGCTGTGGCATGCCTCGATCGCGCGCAGGTGCGCGAGGCGGTCGGGTGCGTCGTCGGGAGCGGCCGGGTCGAACGGCTTGATCGACACGAACGCGGTCAGCGGGAGCCCGGCAGCGGCAGGTTCGACGACCGCGCTGTAGCCGCGAATGACGCCGCGCTCCTCGAGCCGCCTGACGCGCTGCTGTACCGCCGATACCGACAGCCCCGTGTGCCTGGCCAACTCGGTGAAGCTCAGCCGCCCGTCGGCGGCCAGCAGCGCCAGGATCTTGCGATTGGTCTCTTCCACCGGGCTAGCCTCGCCCCGCAAGCGAGCGGCCGATGACCAAGCGCTGGATCTGGTTGGTGCCCTCGACGATCTGCAGCACCTTCGCCTCGCGCATGAGCCGCTCCACGGGGAAGTCTTCGACGTATCCGTAGCCGCCGAGCACCTGGACCGCGTCCGTCGTCACCTTCATCGCGGTGTCGCTCGCGAAGAGCTTGGCCATCGCGGCCTGCTGCCCGAACGGCAGGCCGGCATCCTTGCGCCGCGCGGCCGCCAGGTACAACGCCCTGGCGGCGGCCACCGACGTGGCCATGTCGGCGAGCATGAACGACAGTCCCTGGAACTCGATGATCGGCCGCCCGAACTGGCGTCGCTCACGCGCGTAGGCGCTCGCGGCGTCGAGCGCCGCCTGCGCGACGCCAACCGAGCACGCAGCGATGCCCAGGCGACCCGAGTCGAGGGCGGACAGCGCGATCAAGAAGCCCCTGTCCTGCTCTCCGACCAGGTGGTCGGCCGGGACAGCCGCCGACTCGAACAGAACCTGCGCCGTGGTCGAGGAGCGCATGCCCATCTTGTGCTCGGGCTCGGCCGGCTTCACTCCAGGCGTCTGCGCTGGTATGTGGAAGCAGCTGATCCCCCTGGCCCGGTCCCGCCCGTCCGCGTCGCCCGACGTCCTGGCGAATACCGTGTAGAAATCGGCCTGCCCGGCGTGCGAGATCCACGCCTTGGTCCCGTTGAGAATGTAGTCAGAGCCATCGCGCTGGGCCGTGGTCCGCAACGCCGCGGCGTCGGAGCCGCTGCCGGGCTCGGACAGGCAGTAGGCGCCGAGCAGCTCGCCGCCGAGCATGTCGGGCAGCCAGCGCTCCCGCTGCTCGGGGGTCCCCGCGGTGATCAGCGCGAAGCAGCTGAGCACGTGCACGGACACGCCGAGGCCGACGGTCAGCCACGCGCCGGCGAGTTCCTCGAGCACCTGCAGGTACGTCTCATAGGGCTGGGCAGCGCCGCCGAATTCCTCAGGGTAGGGCAGCGCGAGGAGGCCAGCGCGGCCGAGCAGCCTGAACACCTCGCGCGGGAAACGGCCGTCGCGCTCTGCGGCCGCGACGGCCGGCCGAAGTTCGTTCCCGGCGATCTCGGCGGTCAGCTCGAACAGCGCCCTGGCCGCGTCGTCCCGGCTCTCGCGCTCCGCGGGGCGCATCAGGTCGGCACGCAGACTAGCTCGCGGGGCGCGTTGTTGAGGCGCTCGCAGCCGGCCGCGGTGCAGACGACGATGTCCTCGATCCTGGCCCCGTCGCGGCCTGGATAGATGCCAGGCTCGACGGAGAACGCGTGCCCTGGCTGAAGCGGTTCTGCGTTGCCCGCCACGATGTACGGGTCCTCGTGGGTCTCAAGCCCGATCCCGTGGCCCGTCCTGTGCAGGAAGAACTCTCCGTAGCCTGCCGCCGTGATCGGCTCCCTGGCCGCCGCGTCCACCGACTCCGCGCTGGCGCCGGGCCGGACCGCGGCGCACGCGGCGTCCTGCGCGCCCTTGAGCACCTGGTAGTAGCCGGCGAACTCGGGCCCGGGTTCCCCGATCACGTACGTTCGCGTGCAGTCCGAGCAGTAGCCGCTCGGCATCGTGCCGCCGATGTCGACGACGACCGCGTCCCCCGCCCGCAGGACCCGGTCGCTCGCCGTGTGGTGCGGGCTCGCGCCGTTCTGGCCGGAGGCGACGATCGCGAAGTCGGCGCGCGAGTGGCCCTCGGCGATGATCGCCTCGCCGATGTCGGCCGCGACCTGCTGCTCGGTGCGGCCGGGCCGCAGCCAGCCGGGAACCTGCGCGTGCACGCGGTCGATGGCCTGCCCGGCCTCGCGCAGCGCGGCGACCTCGGCCGCGGACTTGCGCGAGCGCAGCGGGCTCAGCGCGGCGCTGGCCAGTTCCTGCCGCGCGTCGGGCAGTGCCGCAGCGAACCGCAGCACCATCAGCGCCCACATCCTGTCCGCGAGCCCGACCGCGCCCGGACTGCCGAGCCGGGTGGCGACCAGCGCGTACGGGTCGTCGGTCTCTTCCCACGGCACCAGCTCGAGTCCGAGCCGCCCGGCAGGGGATGCCTGCGCTGCGGGAAGCTCGAGCCTGGGGACCACCAGGAACGGATCGCCGGCGGCCGGAACCACGAGGCAGGTCAGCCGCTCCAGGGCGTGCGCGTCGTACCCGCACACGTAGCGAAGGTCGGGCCCGGGGGTCAGCAACAGGGCGTCGAGTCCGGCACGGGCCGCGGCTGCGGCGGAATCGGGCAGTCGCGTCGCCGGGTACAACTCGTCTAGCATGGTCACTGTGACAGCTCCCTGGGATGGCGCCGTTCCGGCACGGTTACGGCGCCGAGCTCTGGCCCCCACCGAGTACGCATCAACGAAATCATCTCACCCTGCCTCTCGCGTGGCCGCATCTAGACAGGCATGGCCGTCATGCCTCACGATTGGTGAGCGACCTCTCACGAAATGTGAGCACAGATGATCTCAGAGGCGTCAGTGCCGCCGCCTGTGCCGGAAGCTGTGCCTGCGGTGCCCAGTGCGCCATCGCTGCGTTTCCTCGGCAGCCGCGCCACCGAGGCCAGCCTGGCGGCCGAGCTCGCCCAGGAACGTCACATCACCCTCGAGCTGCAGCGGGCCATCCTGCCGCTGCACGACACGCCGTTCGACCTGCCGGGGCTGCGCACCGTCGTCCGGTACCTGCCCGCCTCGAGAGACAGCAGGGTCGGCGGCGACTGGTACATCACGGCCGAGATGCCCGACGGCAGCGTGCTGCTCGCGATCGGAGACGTCGGCGGGCACGGGCTTGAGGCGGCCGCCGGCATGGCCAGGCTGCGCGGCGCGCTGGCCGGGCTCGCGATCACCGGCGCTCCTCCCGAGCGGCTGGTCGGCTGGCTGAACGACCTGGTCTGGCACGTCTCGCCTGAGCACACCGCGTCGGTGATCGCTGGCTACTTCGATCCCCGTGAGCGGGTGCTGACCTGGGCGCAGGCTGGTCATCCACCGCCAGTTCTGGTCAGGGGCGCGTGGGCGCTGCCGCTTGACTCACCTGCCGGGATCCTGCTCGGGGCCGGGCGCGGTTCTTACGACGCGGAGACGCTGCTGCTGCGGCCTGGTGACCTGCTGCTGCTCTACAGCGACGGGCTGGTCGAGCGGCGCGACAGGTCCATCGACGAGGGCGTCGCGAAGCTGGTCGCGGCCGTGCGCGGAGTCGGCGATCCGGAGCGGATGGTCTCGGTGGCCCTCGACGCGCTCGGACCGACCCACACAGACGACGACACCTGCCTGGTGGCGCTCGCGGTCCAGTAGCCGGCGCTGGTCCCGACTCGCCGGCTAGCTGCCGTCGCGCAGATCCGCTGGAGCGCCTGAGCGGAACGAGATCTGGTCGAACGTGGCTACGCAGCCCTGGCCGGAAGGCGACTGCGCGAGGAACCCAACCCTGTCCTCGACGGGCGCCGAGCCGTCCGCGGCGCTCCTGGCGCCCAGCGAGAAGTAGCGCACGAGGCGCCACCACGCGCCGTCGGTCGAGGCGTGGAACGCCCAGGCCGCGCCCGACCTGGTGATCCTGAGCCACAGCGAGTCGCCGGTAACTTCGAAGGAGTTACAGTCGTCTGAGGTTCGGATGGTCACGACCGTCACCGCCATGGGCATGAGCTGCGGTGAGAGCTCAAAGCAGAGCTTGGCCCATCGCCGCGGCCCTCCGTGCAGCACAAGCACGCCCGCGTCGTAGGTGCTGGCGAATCCCACGCTGACGCGGGCGGCCAGGCTGAAGTCCCCGGCAGGCGGCGTGCCGGTCAGCCGCCCGGCGTCGGGCGCCCGGCCCGTGCCCGCCGGATCAACGAACAGGTCGGCGCCCGCGGCCGCGGTCAGCACGAGCGCACCGGACTCGACCCGGTAGCCGACCGGCGGCTGACCGTCCTGGGTAAGCGGAAATGGCAGCTCGGGAATCGTCAGCGTGGTCATGCCGTCAGCATGCCAGCCTCGGCTGTCGCGCCGACTCGCAGGACGGCTACGTTAATCAGTCATGAAAATCGCCGTCTCCTCCCACCTGGACGACGCGGCCTTGTCGGCGAGCGCGGCTCTGGGTGCGCAGGACGCGACGGTCGCGACCGTCTTCACCGCGCTGCCCGCGGCCGGCCGCCCCGTGAGCTGGTGGGACCGGCTGACGGGCGCGACGGACTCGGTCCAGCGGCAGCGGGACCGGCTCGCCGAGGACGCGGCCGCCATGCGGCTGCTGTCCGCGAGCCCGGTGCACCTGGGCGCGTCCGAGGCGCAGTACCGCGACGCGGACCCGGAGCTCGGGCCGGTGATCGAGCGGCTCACTGACCTGATGGCGGGCGCGGGCGAGGTGTGGCTGCCGTCCGCGATCGGCGGGCACCGCGACCACAGGCTCGCCAGGGACGCTGGGCTGCGCGCCGCGGCCGGGGCAGGTCACGGCGAGGTGATGCTGTACGCCGACTTCCCCTACGTGATCGCCTATGGCTGGCCTGACTGGGTGAGCGGGCGCCCGGCGCCGGCGTACCTGGACGCCTCGTTCTGGCTGGCATCCGAGATCGCTGCGACGGGCCTGGACGCGAACCGCCTCACGCCGGTCGTGACCAGGCTCAGCGCCGCACAGCGGGTGCTTAAGGCGCAGATCATCGCGGCCTATGCGAGCCAGGCGGCCGCGCTGAAGCTCACCCCGGCCGATCTGGCGGGTGACCCGGGCAAGCTGGACTTCGAGCTCGCCTGGCGGATGCCCCTTACATGGCAGGCACTGTCATGAAAGCCAGGCAGCCATTGTTCTGCGACGTGGGGCTCGCTGAGCGGATCGAGCGCAGGCTAGTTCGGGCGCTGACTGGATCGGCGCTGGCTAGTCGGGCCTGAGCGCGAGCGCTGACATCATCCTGCCCAGCGAGTTGCCCAGGCTCCAGCGCTCGTCCAGGGCAGCGAGCCCGGCAGGGTCGCGCGCGTGCGCGGGCAGGATCCCGTCGGAGCCCTGCACGACTGGTGCGTCCGAGGCGACCTGCACGACCGGCATGGCGGCCTCGAGGTAAGCCCGCGCGGCGACGACTTTCGCCCTGCTGCCGCCCGGCCACCCGCCGTGCCCCGCGTCGATCGCGGCCAGCATGCCCTCGACCGTGCCGAACGCGCGCACCAGCGCGGCCGCGGTCTTCTCCCCCACGCCCGGCACGCCTGGCAGGCCGTCGCTCGGGTCGCCGCGCAGCGCAGCGAACGCCGCGTAACCGCTGCCGGGTATGTCGTAGCGCCTGGTCACGGCCGCCTCGTCGATGACCTCCAGCTTGCCGACGCCCCGCGCGATGTACAGGATCGTCACTTCCCGCGCGTCGTCGACGAGCTGGAAGAGGTCACGGTCGCCGGTCACGACCTCGACGGGACGGTCCGCGCGAGCTGCGAGCGTGCCGATGACGTCGTCGGCCTCGAATCCGTCGGCCCAGGCCATCGCGACCCCCGCGGCCGCCAGCACCTCGACGATGACGGGGATCTGGGCGTTAAGCGCGTCAGGCACCTGCTCAGAGCCGTCCGGGTTAGCGCGGTGCTCCTTGTACGAACCGATCGCGGCGACACGGAACTTCGGCCGCCAGTCGGCGTCCATGCAAGCGACCAGCTGGCCAGGGTGGCGGGCCCGCACCAGCCTCGCGATCATGTCGAGCAGGCCGCGGACGGCGTTGACCGGCGAGCCGTCGGGCGCGGTCATGCTCTCCGGCGGTATCCCGTAGTACGCGCGGAAGTACAGCGACGCGGAGTCAAGCAGCATCAGCGGGGCCATCTTCGCCATCCTGCCAGAGACCGCCGGCCCGGAACGGGCAGCGGCCGGTCATCGACTGGCGGTTTGCCGGCTGCCTTTGTGCCCCACCCGGCCGGCTACTGCCCGGGCTGGGCGAGCTTGCGCCTTGTCTCCGTTTCCGTGCGCTCGCCGGAAGCCGCCAATGGGGGTGTACCGCCGCGCGATCGGCTTGTGACGCTGTATCGGTGGGACACCCATAACGCCTGGTGGCAATGGGTGTCCCATCGATACAGGGGGCAGCCATATTCAGCAGCGGGCAGTCTGCCCCGCTACATGAAACGGCGGATCATCTGCTGTTCCCAGTGGTCGGGCTCGGTCTGCCCGACCGGCTGCCGCGCACCGGTCAGCACGAACCCCATCCGCTGGTAGAACGCCAGCGCCCTGGCGTTGACCTCCGTCACCCACAGCGTCACCGCGGTGGCGCGGTGCTCCCTCGCGTGGCCGGCGACGCGCTCGACCAGCCGGTCGGCCACGCCGGCGCCGCGGGCACACGGATCGACCCACATGCCCACGAGCTGCCAGGATCCCTGGACGGTGAACTCGTCGGCCGGATCGTCGATCTTGCCTGTCGCTGTGCCGACCGGCTCGCCGTCCACCCAGGCGAGGAACGTCGCCGCGGCAGCAGAACTGAGCCTGTCCCGCCAGACATGGTCGGCGAACTGCTGTTCGCTGGCGAGCGTCGACATGAACGCGTACGGCGCCTCGGCGAGGGCCGTCAGCCGCACCTGCCGGCTGACCTCCCAGTCGTCAGGGCCGATCCTGCGCACCACCACGCGGTCTGGCATTTCGCCTCCCTTCACTGAACCGAGCTGTACGCGACCACGCCCCGTCGCAGCGCCTTGATCGCCGCGGCTGCCGTCGCCGCGACCCGCGTCGCCGCAGCCCCCGTGCCGGCCGCCGCGTCGCCGATCTGGTCGAGCAGGTCGATGAGCTGCTTGACTGCCCTGACGAAATCGCCTGGCGTCATGTCGGCGTCGAGCAGCTCATCGAGCGGCCGGCCTGAGGCCCAGGCGTGTGCCCTGGCCGCAAACCGGGCGTCGGGCTCGCGCAGGAACGACAGCCCGTGCCGCTTCTCGATGCCGTCCAGGTCGGCCCACAACCTGGTCATCGCCGTGAGCACGGCGCCTGCCTGGCCCGGTGGTACCCGCGGCAGCTCGGCGTCCTCAGGGCGGCGGGCCTCGAACGTCAGCGCTGACACGCACGCGGCCAGCTCAGCGGCGCTGAGGTTGTCCCATACCCCGCGGCGGACGCACTCGGCCGTCAGCAGGTCCAGCTCGGAGTAGAGGCCCGCCAGCATCCGGCCGTCCGCGGTGACCTTGTCGCCGTCGGTGTAGCCGAGCTGCTCGAGCACCGCGCACACCCGGTCGAACGTCCTCGCGATCACGTGCGCCCTGCCTGCCACGCGGCGGTCGAGAGCGGCTGCCTCGCGCTCGAGGCGCAGGTACTTCTCCGCCTGCCTGGCGTGCGCCTGCTGGTCAGGACAGGCGTGGCAGGGATGCTCGCGCAGCCTGCGGCGCAGATCGGCGATCGCCGCCTCGGCCTCGCCAGTGGCGCCGTTTGCCGCCTGCGCCCTCGCGGCCTTCCTGAGCTCACGCGCGCTCACTCCCGCGAGCTTGTTGCGCATGGTCGCGGCCAGGTCCTTGCGGTGCTGCGGTGAGCGGGGATTGAAGCGGCCGGGGACCTTGATCTTCTCGACGGCGACCACGGGATCAGGGCACTCGGCCGCGGACAGCCGCCTGATCTGGCGGTGCTCGGTGAGCAGCACAAGCCGCGGGGCCGCCGGGTTCGCGGCTGGCTCGAGCACGACGGCCGTGCCGGCCCGCCTGCCGCCTGGCACCACGACGACGTCGCCGCGGCACAGCGCGCCGAGCGACTCGGCGACCGCCACCCACCTGGCCGCCGACCGGCCCCTGGACTGCTCGCGCTCGAGCTGCGAGAGCTCGGCGCGCATCCTGGCGTACTCGCCGAAGTCGCCGCGATCGCAGCTCGCCGCCAGGTCGGTCATGGCCTGGCGGATCCTGCTTGCCTGCCTCGCGATCCCCACGACCGCTCGGTCGGCCTGGAACTGCGCGAACGACGACTCGAGCAGCCGGGACGCCCTGTCGTGGCCGACTTGGGCGAGAAGGTTCACGGCCATGTTGTAGGACGGCCGGAAGCTGGAGTTCAGCGGGTACGTCCTGGTCCCGGCCAGCCCGGCCACGGCGACCGGGTCCACTCCCCGCTGCCAGAGAACGACGGCGTGTCCTTCGACGTCGATGCCGCGCCGCCCCGCCCGCCCGGTCAGCTGGGTGT